>CAYJUP010000154.1:0-5398 GCA_964373365.1 uncultured Nitrospiraceae bacterium | reverse complement strand
TCGCGCCGAGGGCAAGCGTATTCCCCGCCCACGCTACCGCCCGGCCATCTACCAAACCGGATCCTAGCTTTTCTCTTTTCGCAGGCGAAGTCGCCAGACCAATAACCACCATGCAGATCAATCTTGCCCAGCTAAACGCCAAGCTCCGCCGGTGGCGAGAGCGCCACCCTACGCCGGAGCACGTCGCAGCGGCTCACCGGAAGGTTCTGCTGGATCGCGCCAAGGGGGGGAAGGTGCCTGGACCCTTTTGGGGGCTCCGCGGACGTCACCGTGCGAGCATGCCACTCTAGATATTCGAGCGGGAGAGCGGGGCCTGCTTCGCGAATCGCGCGGAGGATCGGGCCCCGCACTGGCTGAGCAGATGCGGTCGGGTACTCGTTGCTCGGGGTGCCCATTGCCGCTCGTCGCAATGGGCCAGCTCAACGGGTGCCGGACGGCGAGGACTGTTTGAAGCTGTGCTCACGCAGGGCGTTGGACGCAGCAAGTTCCGCAGCCGAGCAGATGGGAGGCTTAGTGCGGTCGAGCCGGAGCGCCTGAGCAGGGCAGGCCCCGCTCTCCCGCTCTCTACGCCGCGAAGTGGTCGAGCGTGTGAGAGGACCAGCATGAGAGGCTACTCGCACGAAATGCACAAATTAGGCCCCCCAGCTTGGATGCCTCGCCCGGCAAGCGGCTCATAGCAGAAGTTGGGGTGTGGTTTCGGACAGAGGTGTGTCATGGCCAAGAAGATCAAGCGCAAGTCCGCCGGCACGACATCACCAGCTCCACCCGCGCTGCCCAGGCGCGAGGCCATGGAACGGACGATCGCCGATCTGCACCGCATGCTCGAAGGTCGGCAGTTTGAAAGCCTGGATGAGGCGAACAAGTTCCTTCAGAGCTTCCAAGGTCAGGTTCCCCGGTCATCCGCACGCTCTCCTCTTGAGGAGGCCCAACAACTTGCCTGGGACGCATGGGAGGCACCGACGCCTCAACAGGCCGCCACGCTGGCGAGGCAGGCGCTGGCCATCTCATCCGACTGTGCGGATGCGTACAACGTGCTCGCCAAGGTTGAAGCCAGGACCATTGAGGAAGCGTCCGAGTTCTATCGCAGGGGCGTAGAGGCCGGTGAGCGGAGCCTCGGTCCCGAGTTCTTCAGGAAGAACAAGGGCCATTTCTGGGGCATGTTGGAGACGCGGCCGTACATGCGTGCACGCCAGGGCCTTGCCGAATGTCTGTGGGGCATGGGCAGGGAAGGTGAAGCTATCGCGCACTATGAGGCGATTCTTGAGCTGAACCCGAATGACAACCAGGGAATCCGCGATGGGCTGTTAGGCTGTTACCTCAAACGGGGCGACGACGCCGGCGCATCCCGACTGTATAAGCGGTACGGCGACGACACGACGGCCTTCTTCGTCTGGACGAGGGTGCTCGTTGAGTTCCGCCGCGGAAATCTCGACGCCGCGGGCAAGGCCTTGCGCGCGGCGGTGAAGCACAACCCCCACGTCCTTGCCTTTCTGAGCGGCAAGAAAAAGATGCCGCGCTGGCAACCGGACTATTATGGCTTCGGGGACGAGAACGAGGCGATCATCTACGTCCGGCTTTTTGCCGAGGCCTGGCTCGTCACACCTGAGGCGTTGGGCTGGGTCCGTCAGCAGGTTGAGAAAGCAGGAAAGGCGGAAGGACAGCTATCAGGATCGTAGGAGATGAATGCCGCTAGCTGGCGAGTTTGTGAAAGGAAATGCCGGACATGTCGAGGTCCTTGCCTGCCCTAAAGAGTCGCTCGACCGCATCGCTGATCCTTAGAGCGGTTGGTCCAGGAATACTTCGAGTCCCACACCGCCTATAGAGCATCGCCGTTACGTTCTCCACATCCGCGTAAAACCCGTCCCGTTCGAAATGCAGCGTGGTGCGGCCTCGCCGCATCGCGGCTCCACACTCCGGACAGAGTTTTACACTCAGTGACGCTTTCTTATTTTTCTGACCTGACCTCTTATCCATCAGACTCTTTGCGGGAGTTACCCTCTCCGATCTCCATGGCAGCGAAGCATAATGGAACTAGCCGAGTGGGTCAAACCCCAAGACTCTATCGGTCCTATCAGTAAGTTCGCTTGGCGACTCGGACCGCGTCCACGATGCTCCAGACTGCAAGAACAAGGATGAGCAGTGAGAAGAGAAAGAGGTGACCGATGTTTTCAGGCTGGACACCCATGGCGGCAGACTGCTGAAGTTTTTCAAGGTCAGCCGAACTGACCAGCGCTCCACCCAGCACCAGGAGCCCGACAAGAAATCCCACTCCCTTGACCCACTGCCGATTATACAACTGCCCCAACCCTGGCAGCACAGCCGAGAGGAGGCCCGCCACTCCCGCACTTTGTGAATGACCGGATTCCATAGCCCAGAGTATTGGAAAAGGTTTCGCTAAAGTCAAGTCAGTTCATGGCGATGGACACGGGGCGGCGATAGGCTAGAGGCCGGATCATCTTCCCTATTGCCTCTAGCCTCGTACCTCTCGCCTACTCCGTGTATACCAGTAACTGGATGCCAATCAGCAGGATGAGGCTGGCCCACGCCAGTCCCCACCGGGAGCGGTCCGTGAGTTGGGGAAGGGTTGGCGCAAGGGTGATAGGGGTCCGTCCTACCTCCCAGCCTGAGACGAGCTTGTACGATCCGGCTGTGATCGCCAAGATCCCCATGATGGTGTGGTGGATCGCGATCTTGTGCGCGGCCGGGTGCGCGCCGTGGCTGTGCAGGAACAGCGCCAGTCCTCCGAGGATGGCAAAGACGGGAAGCAGAACCCGCCACCAGTGTTGGGCGATCCGTCCCGTTCGCCTGAGTAACTCAATCGTTCCCACCGCCATGAGGAAGACGCCGTAGAGCTTGTGCTGAAGGATCTCCCAGTCGCTGCCGAAGAAGGTCTGAACGAAGCTGAGGGAGCCGATCGGCCAGGCTTCGTGGTCGCTCCAGACCATTAAGAAGCCTCCAGCTCCCAGCATCGCCACCGGCAACAGGAAGCGCGTCCAGGCCAGTGGAGTCAGCGCCAGGGCATACCGGAATTCGCTCAGCCCGATGAGCAGGACAAACACGCCGGCCATGTGATGGTTGAATTCGGAATAGGCCTTCCCTTCAGGAGACCCTTCCCAGCTGCCTCCGGTGACGCCGGCATGGTCATGATCCGGCTGGACCTGATGCTGCGCCGGCTCGTGACCGGGGCCGACATGTTGGGCATTCACGGGACCCGAGAGGAGGATCGCAAGGCAGCCTGCCACCCAGAATCCTCCAGCCCACGCGTGGAATAAAAAAAGCGGGAGCGAAGGTTCGTGCTTTATCGGCGTTGCTGCTTTCCTCAAACGAAAGGCCCATCCGGCCAGCCGGATGGGCCTTCTCTTCGTGAGCATCGCTTGCGGAACCTTACATAAACTTCATGAACTTCTCTTTGGCCTCGTCCATCACTTGAGCCGTGACGGTGGTGGCGCCGCGCTCCCTCGCCAGCCGTTCGATCTCCCGACGGGCCATCGGCCGGATGAAGTCCGGGATGTTCTCGAGCCGCTTTTCCGCTTCGGGCGACCAGGCAACCCCGTTCGAGTCGTTCTTCGAGTCATCCATCACTTGCAACGTGATGGTGGTGTAGCCCTGCTTGCGCGCATACGCTTCGATGCTGCTCTGCACCATGGGCTTCACGAACGCGGGGAGGCGCTCCAGCCTTTCCTTGGCGTCCGCGGTCCAGGTAAATTCCGACTTGACCATGCCGCCGCTGCCGGCCTGGCTGCCTGCGGAGGTCAGTCCCATTTGGGCTACCACCGCCGAGAACGGGCATCCGCCGCCCGACTTCTCCCCTTCCTTCTTCTGGGCGGCGGGGGCGGCATGGGCGGTCGCACCGGCCACCGCGCCTGCCGATTGGCCGGCTTGAATTTTCTCGTTCAGATAGGCCGCCATCTGGCCGGCGCCCGCCTGGGCTTCCTCCTTGAGCGTGCCGCGCGTCATCTCGAATGGCTCGGCTGCGACCGTTCGCCCTCCAAGCTGGACGCCCAGGGAGCTGACCATTTGGGTTTCTCCGGGGTTGGTCACCATGGAGAACTTGGCCCCGCAGGAAGGGCAGCCGAAGAAGACGCCGAGGGAACCCTCGGCCGGCTTCTCCACCTTCTCGAAGCTCATGTAGGTTTCGCAGTTCAGACAGACGAATTTCATAACAAACTCCCGGGCTATGGGCTTCGGGCTATGGGCGATGGGTAAGGGAGAAAGAAAACTCACTACGATTTTCGCCTATTGCCCATTGCCTGTAGCCTATCGCCATGGTGTTATAACTTTTCGGCCAGTACCTTCTTATAGTCTAAAAGCGCGTGGACCCGTTCCGCAATCTCCTGGTAGCGCTGAATGGTCGGATACCCTTCGTCCAATAGTGGAACGCCTTTGTCAAACGTGCGGGCCAGGGTGCGGTCGAACGGGATGCGGCCCAGGAGCGGGACATCCAGGGCCTCGCACATCGCCTCGGTGTCGCCGTCGAAGAGTTCGTGCTCGGCTCCGCAGGACGGGCAGCGATACCGGCTCATATTCTCGACCATGCCCAGGACCTTGATGCCCATGTCCCGCGCGTAGGTGACCGACTTCTGCACCACGTCGGAGGCCACTTCGGAGGGAGTCGTCACGACAATGGCGCCGGCCAGATCCGGAATGAACCCCGCCATGACCGGCGGTTTGTCGGCCGCGGCTCCCGGCGGGAGGTCGGTCAGCAGGTAATCGAGCTCGCCCCAGATGATATCGGCCAGGAACTCTCGGATCACGTTCATTTCCATCACCCCGAGCCAGACCGGGCTCAGGTCCATGGGCCCCTTCCACCGAACCGGAGAGGACGCCTGGAGGAAGAAGTCCATCGAGCCGACCTTGATGCCCAGGGGTCCCACCGGCGGGATGGCCCCATCCGGGGTCATCGTGAGCGTCTGTCCGTGCATCCCAAGCATGCGCGGCACGCACGGGCCGTTCAGGTCCACATCCAGGAGGCCGACCCGCTGACCTTGACGAGCAAAGGCCAGCGCCAGGTTGACGGTGGTCATGCTCTTTCCAACCCCACCTTTCCCGCTCATGACCACGATCTTGTGCCGGATGCGGGCCATGCGACTCCGGACCTGCCGCATCTGCTCGGTGATCTGCTGGACCACCTTGGCATCGTCGGAGTACTGGAGCTTGCTCAGGATGGCTTTTAAGTCTTTGTCGGGCGCCATGCAACACCTAAACAAAGGCGAGAGGCAATGGACGAGTGGCGATGGGTCAGAGTGCTCTGCCCATAGCCCATTACCTATAGCCTCGTGCCCATTTTCGAGGCAACAACAGTAACATAGCGTCTTCGGGGCAGTCAAACGCGCTCAGATCGAATACTGGAACGTCGGTTTCCCCCCGATCGCATGCGCCAGCACGCCCTTGCGCTTGA
>CAYJUP010000153.1:824-5409 GCA_964373365.1 uncultured Nitrospiraceae bacterium | reverse complement strand
GGATATGCTGTCAAATGCTTGTGTCGATGAGGAAGACTGTGCTATACATCGCGCCATCCGGCGTACGGAGCGCGCGATCTGTAAAAAGGAGATTGGCTGATCATGGCACGAGGGCGTGAGAAGGACCGCAAGGTCAGAAAAAAGCATCGAAAAAACATTACGCGCATGAAAGCGTTGGCCAGGAGCAGGCGGATAAAACGCGGGAAGCGGTAGGCATTGCCTGGGTAATCACTTCGAACCAGTCAGTCGCTCGATCTCCTTCTTGATTGCAGCCTCGGCCAGGTCCGGAACGACTTGTCGCACGACCTGTTCGATGACCTCCTTCACTATTTCTCGCTCCACCTCGGGAATGATGACCTCTGCCGCTTGGCGCGCATATTGTGACGCCGCCTCTTCGGCCGCCTTCTTGACCAGATTCTCGATCGAGCTACTCTGTGCCTTGAGCACTTCAGGAAGCTGTTGTCGCACAGCCTCAGTGAGGTGCTGCTGAATCATTGATCCCATCCCGGTGATATGCTGGGCAACGATCTCCGGAATCCCCTGCTGTACCGCATCTTGGGCGATTTTAGTCAACTGTTCGCGCGGGAGAGCCGAAGCGACCTGGGCCGGAACCTCCGTCCGGACGATCTGCTGAAGATGCGTGGTGACTGCACTGGCTACCAGGTCCGGTAGCTGTTGTAAAACCGTTAGCTCGGTCCGCTCCTTTATGAGCTGTAGGAAGTTTGAGAAGAGACCTCGCATCGCCTCTTCGAGCTCGGCGTCAGGCATTTGGCCGGTCCTAGCCGGTTCACGCCCACGAGAAGCTTCACGACTGTGCAAGTGTTGAGTTTTGGCGGCTGCTCTTTCGGCTCCTAGCGTCTGGTTGCGGGACTTTTTGATTATCTGAATGAGATGGTCACCCTGGAAAGGTTTCTGCAGAAATGCTTTGGCGCCGAGTGAACGCAGTTGATCCTCATCTAAAGACTCGGCAGGATCAGTCAACGCGACAAGAAAGCAGGCAGGAAGAAGTTTTGCTTTTTTCAATCGTTCGCAAAAGATGTCGAACGCGACGCCCTCAAGGTGGTAATCGGCGATGATGATGTCGGGCCTCAGTTGTTTCGCCTCATCGATCGCATACAGGCCATCTTTGCACGTCACCACTTCGTAGCCTTCCGGACCGAGCGCCTGCTCCACAATACGGTGGACGGCCGGGCTCCGATCGATGACGTAGACACGAAATGCCACGCAAGTCACCAATTTTATTAAGTGTTCGAGAACGTATCAGAGGAGGTCAGCTTTGTCAAGAAAACCGACTCGCGAAGAGATCGCTTTGACTTCTTAACAAAAGGCTGGCTACAATTCCATGGCCTGTTTCGCCTCGTAGCATTGGCTATTCGGGAATGGAGACCACTTCTTTTTCTACAATGACGGAAGAAGAATCCAAAGTGATCCGATTGCGAGGACATACGTTGCTGTGCCTGCAAGGCTTTCGAGGCGAAGGCTATAACCACCGCTTTGTCCAGAACCTGGCCGGGATTCACCGCCAACTTGCCGAGGACCCGGAAACGTGGATCGAGGTGGTGGAGGCTCCCGACGTGGTGTGCGGAGCCTGTCCGCATCGCGCACCGTCCGGTTGCTCGTTGAACGGGGATTCTTCTGAAGAAGGCATGCAGGCTCAAGATAGGCGAGTCTTAGCGCTCCTTGGCCTTCACGCCGGACACCGTGTTCAGTGGGGCCAGATCCTGGATCGAATCAGGCTTTCGGTGACGGGTGCCAGCCTTCCGGACATTTGTGGGCAGTGTCGTTGGCTCCCGCTAGGATATTGCCGCGACGGTATCGATCGGCTACGAGCGTCCAGCAGCGGCACCGCGCAACTCATTCCGGCCAACAAACTCCGTTCAGAGACATCGATGCCATCGTGAGCCGGGTTAAAGTGATATTCTTTGACGCGGCCGGAACCCTGTTCCATGTGAAGGGGTCGGTGGGAGAGATCTATCTGCGCTACGCAGAAAAATACGGGGTCAGGCGCACGTCCGAGTCACTGACCGCTTTGAACGCAGCGTTCAGACGTGCGTTCCGTGAGGCTCCGCCGCCGATCTTCGCCGTCAGCGATCCGGCCGAAATCAAGCGGTGCGAACGGCTGTGGTGGTTTGACATCGTGCATAACGTCTTCTACCGAGTCGGGATGCTCGAGCGGTTCGATGACTACTTCGAGGAGATCTTTCACGCCTTTGACGGACCTGAACACTGGGTGCTCTATCCCGAGACGTTGGGCGCGCTCAAAGAACTCAAGGGGCATGGCTTTGAGTTAGGCATCATCTCGAACTTTGACACACGGCTCTTCAATGTTCTCCGAGGGCTTGGCATTGCCGATCTCTTCGATACAGTGACGATCTCAAGCCTGGCTCGCGCTGCCAAGCCGGCCCCCCAGATTTTCCATCTTGCTGTGGAGAAACATGCGGTCGATCCGGAAGAAGCGGTCCATGTCGGGGACAGCGTCGGTGATGATGTCGAAGGGTCGCGCAGGGCTCGGCTCCATGGGGTGCTGATCAATCGTGAGCCCATGGATTCGCGTGAGCAAACGAACTCGATGACTCAGGTCCTCACCATTCAATCGCTGGAAGAACTCCCTCGACTGGTCTCCACCCTCTAGCAACGAGTGTCATCCATTGCTTTCGGATGGGCGGTGTGTTAGCGTCCAGCAACTTCATCGCTTGGGGTCTGGTGATGGAGCCCGAAACAGTAAGACCCTGTACCGATGTTGTTTTGCCCCGGGAATCTGATCGGAAGCCAGACCCAAGTCGCCTCAATCCTCGCGTCTTCGGCCCGTCCCTTCCTTTCTCCCAATTTCTCGAGTCCAAGACAATATCACTATCCTAAGGAGGAGCCTCATGGGTTCGAAGATTTACGTGGGCGGCTTGCCATTTTCCGCGACCGAGCAACAACTCAGTGACCTATTCGCGCCGCACGGCACGGTTGAGTCGGTGCGGGTCATCACCGACAAGTTCACAGGGCAGTCGCGAGGCTTCGGCTTCGTCGAGATGGCGACGGACGAGGAGGCTAAGAAAGCGATTGCGGCTCTGAACGCCACCCAAATGGACGGCCGGACATTGACCGTGAACGAGGCACGGCCTCCGGAGCCCCGCTCCGGTGGAGGCGGCTTCGGCAGTGGCCGAAAAAGCGGGGGTAAGCGGGACCGTTGGTAGGGAGGAGGGGGGACGGCAGGGCCGGCCCCCGTGCTCCCGGAGCGCGCACGATCAGAAGAAGGTGCCGGGGAACCTGTTGCTCGGGGTGCCATTGCTCTTTTCAATGCAATGGGCCAAAGCAACGGGTGATGACAGCCGCAATAGGTGCCGGCCCAGCCGTCCCCCTTGGGGGAAGTGTCAGAGACTCTGAGAATCAGACGAGCAGGTGGGGCACCAGGTCTTTCGCTCGACCTTGTAGCGAGACTTCCACCAGCTCCGTATGCGGGGTTGGGTCGAGGTTGATCTCGACGACAAACGCGCCGGCCGCCTTGGCGACCGACGCGAACGAGGCGGCCGGGCAGACAACCCCCGATGTGCCGATGATGAGCATCGCCTCGCAAGAGTTCACTGCCTCAAAGCTTCGGCGAAGATCTTCTGGGTCGAGTGATTCACCGAACCAGACAATATGCGGACGCAACATGCCTCCGCACGCTGCGCAAGAGGGGAGGATCGTGATCGGTACATCATGGTTCGTGTCCACCCGACCACACGCCGTGCAGCGCACCTTCCAGATGTTGCCGTGAATCTCGGAAAGCTTCCGCGAACCTGCCAACCCATGCAGGCCATCCACATTTTGCGTGATGAGCCAGAAGCGCTCAAATCGTTGCTCCATTGCGGCGATCGTATAATGGGCCTGATTCGGGCTTTTCGAGACGAGGATCTCGCGTCGCCAGTTATACCACTCCCAGACGAGGCGAGGATCTCGCGTGAACGCCTCCGGTGTGGCTAAATCCTCGGCCCGAAAATTCCGCCAGAGGCCGTCTGCTCCCCGGAAAGTGGGAACCCCACTGTCGGCGGAGATCCCGGCTCCGGTGAGCACGGTGACCGCACGAGCGTTTGCCAGCCTGGCTCTGACCTCTTGAATGGCGGTCTCGCGCTGCATGGGGACTCCTTCGCGCGGGTGATTATACGCTACTTTTGTCGGCTGAACCGGCATGCTATAGTAGCCCACTGTCCAGTACGAGGGCGATTGGAGATCCGCATGCAACGGGTGATGGTGGTCGGAGCCGGCGCGGTCGGTGGATTTTTCGGCGCGCATCTGGCCAGGAACAATCCTGACGTTTCCTTCTTGCTGCGACCCCGGACGCTGCAGGCGGTCCGGGAGCGTGGCCTCACAGTTCGCAGTGACGCCGGCTCCTTCACGGTCCGACCCCCGGCGGCCGCCGATCCGCGTGACCTCCCCGCACCGGACCTGATCATTCTCTCCGTCAAGGCCTATGATCTCGATGAGGTGATGGACCAGATCGAAGCGGTGATGACCGACCGGACCGTGCTGTTGACCCTGCAGAACGGCGTGGATACCGAAGACCGCCTCATTGCTCGTTTTAAACGCGACTGCGTGGTGGGCGGGGTCGCCTTGA
>CAYJUP010000153.1:0-814 GCA_964373365.1 uncultured Nitrospiraceae bacterium | reverse complement strand
AGATCGTCGAGCCTGGCGTGATCGAGCATTATAAGCGTGGATCGGTCGCCATCGGGGAACTGATGGGGCACAAGAGCCCGCGGGTGCTCCAAATCGCTGAGTTGTTCAAGCAGGTCGGCCTGACCTGCCAGGTGGTGGAGGACATCCGGCGAAGCAAGTGGGAGAAGATGTGCTGGAACTGTGTCTTCAATCCCATCACGGTGCTCATCAACGATCGCGTGGCGAAGGCGCTGGATCATCCGGAGATGCTGAGCGTGATCCATCAGATCGTGGGCGAGGTGGCGGCGGTTGCCGCGGGACTCAAAGTTCCGCTGGATGCTGACATGGCCGACAAGGTGCTGCGCTGGTCCCAGGAGATTCGAGACATCCATACCTCCATGTATGACGATTGGAAGGCAGGCCGACCGACCGAAATTGACTCTCTCAACGGGTACATCGTCCAGAAAGGGCGGGAGCTTGGTATTCCTACGCCGGTCAACGAAGCGCTGACCGCGATGATCAAGACGATTACCGAGCGAGAAAAGGGCGGACCGGGCACGATCAGAATTGACGGAGCCGTCATCCAGCCGATGACGCTGGACCGAGAAGCCCTCGCCAAACTTCCCGCTGAGTATCAGGTGTACGATCTCAGCACGATTCTTCCTAACATCAAAGGAAAAGGGATTAGAGTGAAAGGGATTCTCGAAGTTCCTGCGCTGGCCATCGGCGCTGACCATGTGACGTTCCATTCGCAAGACGGCCAGTTCGCCGCCAGCCTGACGGTGAAGCAGGCGACGGAATATGGTGTGCTGATCTCTGAGCTGGACGGACAGCC
>CAYJUP010000152.1:0-5498 GCA_964373365.1 uncultured Nitrospiraceae bacterium | reverse complement strand
GCATGGCGGAGTTCTGCTACATGATCAAGCGTCCGCTGAACGTGGACGCGTTCGTGTATCCGCCGGACGCTGGCAAGACCAACGAAGTCCCGTACGGGAGCGGCCTGCTGACGATTCCGGTCTACAAGAGCGTGGCTGAGGCCACGGCGACCCACCCTCAGATCAACACCAGCCTCGTCTATATCGGCGCCGATCGGGCCAGCGCGGCCGGTATGGAAGCGCTGAATGAACCCAAGATCCAGACGGTGTCCATGATCACGGAGGGGGTGCCGGAGCGGGACGCCAAGTATCTGGCTCGGCACGCGGTGAAACTCGGCAAGATCTTCAACGGCCCTTCGTCGATCGGGGTCATCTCGGCCGGCCAGTGCCGGCTGGGCGTCATCGGCGGCGCGTTCGACAATCTGGTCGCGTGCAAGCTGTACCGGGAAGGGTCCTTCGGCGTCATTACCAAGTCCGGCGGCCTGTCCAACGAGATCATCTGGATCTGTTCGCAGTTTGCGGACGGCGTCACGACCGCGATCGGAATCGGCGGCGACGCGTATCCCGGCACCGACTACGTGACCTATCTCGAGAAGTTCGAGCAGGATCCCCAGACCAAAGCGGTGGTGATCGTCGGCGAGATGGGCGGGGATTTGGAGGAGCGCGCGGCCGAGTGGTACGGAGCCAAGAAGCGCCGGATCAAGCTGCTGGCCGTGGTGTCCGGATTCTGTCAGGAAAGTCTGCCGAAAGGCATGAAGTTCGGGCATGCCGGGGCGAAAGAAGGGATGAAGGGGGAAGGTTCGGCCCGGTCGAAATCGGACGC
The DNA here is from genome assembly GCA_964373365.1 of uncultured Nitrospiraceae bacterium. GTDB lineage: Bacteria > Nitrospirota > Nitrospiria > Nitrospirales > Nitrospiraceae > CAYJUP01. The sequence continues at coordinate 4,696 of CAYJUP010000152.1, read as the reverse complement.
GCTCAAGAAGGCCGGCGCCATCGTGCCGGATACGTTCGGCGCGCTGGGTCCGGCCATCAAGCAGGTGTATGAGGATCTGGTCAAGAGCGGGCAGGTCCGTCCGGTCCCGGAGCTCAGCCCTGCCGACCTGCCGAAGCTCCCTAAGACCGTGGAAGAGGGGATGAGAGCCGGCGACGTGATGGTCGCGCCGCTGATCAAGACCACGATCAGCGACGACCGTGGTGAAGAGCCGTGCTACGACGGGTATCCGGCTTCCGAGCTGATCAAGAAGGGGTACGAGATCCCGCACGTGATCGGCTTGCTCTGGGACAAGCGATTGATCTCGAAACAGGAAGCCGAGATCATTAAGCGGATCATGATGCTCTCGGCCGATCACGGCCCCTGCGTCAGCGGCGCGCTCGCCACCATCATCGCGGCCTGCGCCGGCATCGGGATGTCCCAGGCGGTGGCCGCCGGCTTGATCATGATCGGTCCCCGTTTCGGAGGCGCCGTGACCGACGCCGGCCGCTACTTCAAGTACGCGGTGGACAATAAGATGACGGTGGATGACTTCCTGGCGTACATGAAGAAGAACGTCGGGCCGGTTCCCGGCATCGGCCACCGGGTGAAAAGCGTCCGGAGTCCGGACAAGCGGGTGAAGGAACTGGTGTCGTACGTGAAAGGGCTGGGTATCCCGACCCCGCACCTGGATTTTGCGCTGGCGGTGGAGAAGGTGACCTCGGCGAAGAAGGACAACCTCATTCTGAACGTGGATGGGACCATGGCAGCGGTGCTGGTGGACATCGGGTTCCCGGTGGACAGCTTGAACGGCTTCTTCATCCTCTCGCGCACCATCGGGCTGATCGGTCACTGGGTGGACCAGAAACGACAAGACAGCCGCCTGATCCGCCTCTTTGACTACCTCGTCAGCTACGCGGCCCCGAAACGGCGGGAAGTGCCGCCTCCTAAATAGCTAATAGCTGATAGCTGTTAGCTAATAGCTATGGAGTAGATATGTCGCTCGAACTTGTCAAAAAATTGTACGCCTCGATGCCGGAGAAACTGGCGAAGGCTCGGAAGAAATTCGGTCGCGCGCTCACGCTGACCGAGAAAATCCTGGTGTCGCATGCCGATAATTTCGACACACAGGTCTGGGAGCGGGGCAAGGCCATGCTGTCGCTGCGGCCCGACCGCGTGGCCATGCAGGACGCGACGGCCCAGATGGCGATGCTGCAGTTCATGCAGGCTGGGAAGAAACAGGTGGCGGTGCCGAGCACGATCCATTGCGATCACCTCATTCGGGCCGAGAGCGGGTCACAAAAGGACCTGCTCCGCGCCATGGACGAGAACCGGGAGGTCTACGACTTCCTCGCCTCTTCGGCGAAGAAGTACGGAATCGGCTTCTGGAAACCGGGGGCCGGGATCATCCATCAAGTCGTATTGGAGAATTACGCCTTCCCGGGCGGGCTGATTATCGGGACCGACTCGCACACGCCGAACGGCGGCGGGCTGGGCATGCTGGCGATCGGAGTCGGGGGCGCGGACGCTGGCGAGGTCATGGCAGGGTTGCCGTGGGAAGTGCTGCATCCGAAGCTGATCGGCGTCCGACTGACCGGCAAGCTGAGCGGGTGGGCCTCCTCCAAAGACGTGATCCTCTACATCTGTGGCCTGCTGACCGTGAAGGGTGGCACGAACAAGATCCTGGAATACTTGGGCCCCGGCGCCGAATCCATCAGTTGCACCGGGAAGGGCACGATCACGAACATGGGCGCCGAGCTGGGCGCCACCACCTCAATCTTCCCGTTCGACCAGAAGATGGTGGCCTATCTGAACCTCACCGACCGGGCGGACATCGCCAAACTGGCTCAAGCGAACCGCGAGTTGCTGGGGGCCGACCCCGAAGTGTTGCAAGCGCCGGAGAAATATTTCGATCAGATCGTCGAGATCGATCTGTCCACGCTCGAGCCGCACGTGGTGGGGCCGCATACGCCGGACCTGGCGCGTCCTATCTCCAAGATGGCGGCCGAAGCCAAGGAGAAGGGCTATCCGATGCAGCTCAAGGCCGCCTTGATCGGAAGCTGCACGAACTCCTCCTATGAAGACATCAGTCGGGCGGCTCATGTTGCGCGGCAGGGGTTGAACGCCGGGCTCAAGGCCAAGACGCCGTTCCTGGTCACGCCGGGCTCGGAGCGGATCTATCACACAATGAGGCGGGACGGTTTCCTCGACACCTTTGAGCAGATGGGCGGAACGGTACTGGCAAACGCCTGCGGGCCGTGCATCGGACAATGGAAGCGCCATGATGTCAAGAAAGGCGAGGCCAACTCGATCGTCAGCTCCTACAACCGAAACTTCCCGGGCCGCAACGACGGGACGAACGAAACGCTCTCGTTCCTCACCAGCCCGGAAATCGTGACGGCCTACGCCTTTGCGGGCGACCTCACCTTCGATCCGGTGCACGGGACGCTGAAGACGGCGGACGGCAGGCAGCTCAAGTTCGAGCCGCCCCAGGGCGACGAGCTGCCGGCCAAGGGGTTTGCCAAGGGACCGGAAGGATTTATCCCGCCGACCGAGGACGGCGATTCGGTGGTGGTGGAGATTCCGCCGGACAGCGAGCGGCTGCAGTTGCTCCAGCCCTTCCCGCGCTGGGACGGCAAGGATTTCGACAAGTTGCCGCTGCTGATCAAGACGAAAGGCAAGACCACGACCGACCATATCTCGCCGGCCGGACCGTGGCTGAAATATCGCGGCCATCTGGACAAGATCAGCGACAACATGTTTTTGGGCGCAAACAATGCGTTCGCATCCGAGCTTGGGAAGGGGACGGATGTACTGGCGGGGGAATCTGGCTTGACCATTGCCCAGATTGCTCGTCGGTACAAGGCCAAGGGGGTCGGTTCGGTGGTGGTGGGCGACGAGAACTACGGCGAGGGCAGCAGCCGAGAGCACGCGGCCATGTCGCCTAGGTATCTGGGTGTGAAAGTGATCATCACGAAGAGCTTTGCCCGCATCCATGAGACCAATTTGAAGAAGCAGGGTGTCCTGCCGCTGACCTTCGCCGATGCGACGGACTATGACACAATCGAGCAGCAGGATCGGATTAGCGTGAGAGGATTGCAAGGATTGGCCCCCGGCAAGCCGGTGACCGTCACCATTCACAAGCCGGACGGCAAGGAGATCAAGATCCAGGCAAACCATAGTATGACGGAACAACAGATCGGATGGTTCAGGGCTGGATCGGCCTTGAACGCACTGAATTAAGAAACAGAAGGGTTCGCGGTCCGGTGCGGGAGGTTGTGGCGACCTTGGCATTGGACATCGGGTACAGGCCACCACAATTAACATTAGGAGAGAGGTAAGGATATGGGCTACGCGAAGCTGAAACCGCCGACAAAGGGACAGAAGGTCACCATGGGGCCGGGCATGAAACTGAATGTCCCGGATAATCCGATCGTCCTCTTTATCGAGGGGGACGGAACCGGCCCGGACCTCTGGGCGGCGTCGGTGCGCGTGTTCGACTCGGCCGTGCAGAAAGCCTACAACGGCAAGCGCAAGATTGAGTGGTTCGAAGTGTACGCCGGCGAAAAGTGCAATCAGATCTATGGGCCGAACACCTGGCTGCATGACGATACGACCAATGCATTTAAAGAGTACCTGATCGGGATCAAGGGGCCGCTCACGACCCCGGTCGGGGGCGGGATCCGCAGCATCAACGTCGCGCTGCGCCAGATTCTGGACCTCTATGTCTGCCAGCGGCCGGTGAAGTGGACCACCGGGGTGCCGTCTCCGGTGAAAAAGCCGAACCTCGTGGACATGGTGATCTTCCGCGAGAACACCGAAGACATCTACGCGGGCGTGGAGTGGGAGAAGGGCTCGCCGGAAGTCAAGAAGGTGATGGACTTTCTCCAGAAGGAGATGGGCGTCAAGAAAATCCGATTCCCCGAGACTTCCAGCATCGGCATCAAGCCGATCAGCGAGGAAGGAACCCATCGGCTGGTCCGGGCGGCGATCAACTGGGCCCTCGCCCACAAGCGGAAGAGCGTCACCCTGGTGCACAAGGGCAATATCATGAAGTTCACCGAGGGCTACTTCCGGAAGTGGGGCTACGAGCTGGCCAAGAAGGAGTTTGGCGACAAGACCGTGTCCTGGGACGATTGCGGCGGCAACCCGCCGGCCGGCAAGCTCCTGATCAAGGACGCGATCGCCGACAACTTCCTGCAGCAGATCCTGACACGGCCGGCCGAGTACGACGTGATCGCGACGATGAACCTGAACGGCGACTATATTTCGGACGCGCTGGCGGCGCAGGTGGGCGGGCTGGGCATCGCGCCGGGCGCCAACATCAACTACGTGTCCGGCCATGCCTGCTTTGAGGCCACGCACGGGACCGCGCCGAAGTACGCCGGGCAGGATAAGGTGAACCCTGGCTCCGTGATCCTGTCGGGTGTTATGATGCTGGACTACATGGGCTGGACCGAAGCCGCCCGGATGATCGAGAAGGGGATGGCCAAGGCGATCAACGTCGGTACCGTGACCTACGACTTCGCTCGCCTAATGCGGGAAGAAGGGCGGACGGATGTGAAAGAAATCAAGTGCTCGGAGTTCGGCCACGAGATCATCAAGAACATGGCGTAAAGCGCCTCGGCTGACGAAGGGCGGGGAGGGTAGCCTGGGTAATCCCCTGTGCTCGCAGAGTGCGCACGCTCAGAAAGGAATT
>CAYJUP010000151.1:0-5527 GCA_964373365.1 uncultured Nitrospiraceae bacterium | reverse complement strand
TCACGCGCCATCTGTTCCTGTACCGGCGCAGCCTGCCCCGGCTGATGGAGATCTTCTACTGGCCGTTTCTCGATTTGGTTGTGTGGGGGTTCATCACCGTTTACCTCACGCGGTTTCAGGGGCAATTGCCCGGCGTGGTCACCTTCTTTCTCGGCGCGCTGATCCTGTGGGATGTCCTGTTCCGCGCCCAGCAGGGCATCACGATCTCGTTCCTGGAAGAAATCTGGGCCAGGAACCTCATGAACCTCTTCGCCAGCCCGCTGAAGCCCAGCGAGTTCCTGGCGGCCACCATGGCCATGAGCGTGTTCAAAGTGACCGCGGTCTCGATCGTCATGGTGATCGCCGCCCTGGTGTTTTATTCCTACAACCTCTTCGTGATCGGCCTGTCGCTCATCCCGTTCGTCCTCAACCTGATCGTGGCCGGCTGGACGATCGGTGTGCTGACCACCTCGCTGATCATGCGGTTCGGGCAGGAGGCTGAGGTGCTGGCCTGGGGCATGGTGTTCCTCTTTCAACCCATCTCCTGCGTGTTCTATCCCATCGAGGTGCTTCCAAAGTGGCTGCAGGCGATCGCTTGGGCCAATCCGGCCGCCCACGTGTTCGAGGGGATGCGGAAAGTGCTCGTGGATGGGGCGCTGCCGGTCGCCCACCTCGGCTGGGCAATAGGCCTCAATCTCTTGTATCTCACCCTTATGGTTGCGTGGTTCCACCACACGTTCAGCGTGTGCAAGGAACGGGGGCTATTGGTGCGCGTGGGGGAATGATGGGGCAGAGCGGAGAGGGAACGAGCTCAGCATAGGCCCGTTTTGGGGCTCCTTGAGGGTGTTGGGGCCGCCCAGCCCAAAAAGGAAATTCCTATCGCCTACACTTCGCTCCGGAGACAGAGATGGAACTGCTCACCGACCCCCAAGCCTGGATCGCCTTCCTCACCCTCACCGCGCTCGAGCTGGTGCTCGGCATCGACAACATCATCTTCATCTCGATCCTGGTCGACCGGCTGCCGCCCGAGCGCCGCGAGACCGCGCGGCGCATCGGGCTCGGGCTCGCGATGTTCATGCGTATCGGACTGCTGTTCGTCCTCGCGTGGATCGTCGGTCTCACCACCCCGCTGTTCACGGTGCTCGCGAACGAGATCTCCGGCCGCGACCTGATCCTCATCGGCGGCGGCCTGTTCCTGCTGTGGAAGGCTCCCGGCGAGATCCACCAGCTCCTCGAGGGCAAGGAGGGCGATCAGAGCGCGCGCGCCGCCTCGACCTTCTCCGGCATTATCATGCAGATCATCGTGATCGACATCGTGTTCTCGCTCGATTCGATCATCACCGCCGTCGGCATGGTCAACGACGTCAAGGTGATGGTCGCCGCGGTGATCGCATCGGTGGGCCTGATGATGGCCTTCGCTGGGCCGATCGGGCGTTTCGTGTCGCTCCACCCGACGATCAAGATGCTCGCCCTGAGCTTCCTCATCATGGTCGGGATGGCGCTGGTCGCCGATGGGCTCAACTACCACGTGCCCAAGGGCTACATCTACTTTGCGATGGCGTTCTCGGTGGGGGTGGAGATGCTCAACCTGCGGCTGCGCCGCCGGGGAGAGCCGGTGCGCCTGCGCGAGCCCTACGTAGCCGTGGACGGGGAAACCGCGCAGGAGAAGCGGGGGCGCTAGAACAGCCCGACGACCTTTCCGTCGACCAGGTCGATTTTCTCCGCCGAGGGAACCTTGGGCAGGCCCGGCATGGTCATGATGTCGCCGCAGACCATGACCACGAATTCTGCGCCGGCCGCGAGGCGCACCTCCCGCATGTTGATGACGTGGCCGGAAGGCGCGCCGCGCCGCTGCGGATCGGTCGAGAACGAGTACTGGGTCTTCGCCACGCAGACCGGGTAATGGCCGTAGCCGTCCTCTTGCAGCTTCCTGATCTGGTTGCGCACCTTGGTGTCCGCGGTGAGCTCGGCGGCGCCGTAGATCTTGGTCGCGATTGCATTGACCTTGTCCCAGAGCGGCTGCACCTCGTCGTAGACGTATTTGAAGTTGGCGGGTGTCTTCTCGATCAGGTCCACGACCGTGCGCGCGACCTCCGCGGCGCCCTTGCTGCCGTCTCCCCAGTGCGTCGCCAGGATCACCGGGGCTTTGTGGTGCGCCATCTTGCGTTTGAGAAGGTCGATCTCCGCCGGGGTGTCGAAATTGAAGCGGTTGATCGAGACCACGCACGGCAGGCCGTAGTGATTGCGCACGTTGTTGACGTGCCGCTCCAGGTTGGCGATGCCTTTCTCGAGGGCCGCGAGGTTTTCCTTGTTCATTTCCTTCAGGTCTACGCCGCCGTGGTACTTGAGCGCGTGGATGGTCGCGACGATCACCACCGCGTCCGGGCGCAGGCCGCTCTTGCGGCACTTGATGTCGATGAACTTCTCGGCGCCGAGATCGGCGCCGAAGCCGGCCTCGGTCACCACGTAGTCGGCGAGCTTGAGCGCGGCCTGCGTCGCGATCACCGAGTTGCAGCCGTGCGCGATGTTGGCGAACGGCCCACCGTGGATGAAGGCGGGGTTGTTCTCGAGCGTCTGCACCAGGTTCGGCGCGAGCGCGTCCTTCAGCAGCACCGTCATCGCGCCATGGGCGTTCAGGTCCCTGGCGGTGACCGGCTTCTGGTCCCGCGTGTAGCCGATCACGATATTGCCGAGGCGCTTCTTGATGTCTTCGAGGGGGGGGGATAAAGGGGACAGGCTGAGCTACCCCCGATTCCGTGGACACCCTCGAAGGGGGACAGGGTTGTGGGTTTCGAACTGCACCGGGCTCACATAGCCGAGTGATTGATGCAGCCGCTGCCGATTATAGAACACTTCGATGAATTCGAACACCTCCGCGCGGGCCTCCTCCCGCGTGTGGTAGTCCCGGTCATGGACCAACTCATTCTTGAGCGTACTGAAGAAGCTCTCCACGACGGCGTTGTCATAACAGTTGCCCTTGCGGCTCATGCTGGCGACCAAGCCCTGTTGAGCCAGGACCTGCTGGTAGACCCCGCTGGTGTACAGCGCTCCTTGATCGGTGTGATGGATCACGCCGGGCGCGGGCTGCCGTCGGGCAATCGCCATCTGGAGCGCTCCCACGGCCACCTGTTTGTCCGGCGTGGCACGCATGGCCCAGCCGATGACTCGCCGCGAGTACAGATCGAGGAGCACGGCCAGGTACAGCCAGCCCGCGCGGGTGGCGATCGCGGTGAGATCCCCGGCCCAGATCCGATTGGCCGCCGGGGCCCCGAAGCGCTGCTGCAGCCGGTTGGGGGCCGGTGGGGCGAACTGATGCCGTTCCACGACCAGCCTGAATCGCCGGATGCGCCGGGCGATCAGCCCATGGGCTCGGCGCAGCCGCGCCACACGGTGCCGGCCACACGCGACGCCTGTCGCGGTCAGCGCCCGCCAGAGCTTGACGGCTCCATACCGCTCTTTGGTCTGGGCGTGGAGCTGGCGGATCTGCTCCACCAGAACCCGGTTCGCCCGGGCGCGCCGGCTCTCCGGTCGTCGTCGCCAGACGTAGTAGCCGCTGCGACTGACGCGGAGGACCGCGCACAGACGGACCAGCCGGTGGAACGGGCGCTGCGTGTCGATGAACTGGTATCTCACGGGGACTCCCGCGCAAAGTACGCGGCGGCTTTTTTTAAAATGTCGCGCTCCTCCCGGAGCCGCGCATTCTCGCGCTGCAGCCGCGTGAGTTCATCGGTACTGTGGGCGCGGCCCCCCTTGCCGGGGAACGCCGCCTCGCCATGGGTCTCCAGCTCGGTCTGCCACTTATACAGATGGTTGCGCCGCAGGCCGAGCTCGCGGGCCACGGCCGCCGCCGGGCGGCCCGAACTCTTCCACAGCCGGACGGCGTCGAGCTTGAACTCTTTGGTGAACGGTTGTCGCTTGGCCATCGGACACCTCCTGGGGGCTATTGTCCCCTTTTTGAGGTGTCCACGAAAGTGGGGCTAGCTCATCCCGACCCCTTTCTCTCCCTCCCTTTCTCTCCCTCAGCAGCGTCAGCCCGTCGAGGTCCGGCGGCATGCCCGCCCAGGCGACGAGTCTCCGGTCGCGGCGCTCGGGCAGCCGGTGGCCGACCATCCATGAGATCACCAGATGCGAGGGAGGGTGCATGGCGGCCTTCTTCCTACGCCAGCAGCCCGGCGACGGCGCCGCGGCCGCCGAGGTAGCCCGTGGCCCAGGCCCACTGGAAGTTGAACCCACCGATCCGGCCGTCGCAGTCGAGCATCTCGCCGATCAGGTGCAGGCCGGGCACCTTGCGGGATTCCATGGTCCGGAAGTTGATCTCGTCCAGCGGTACTCCGCCGCCGGTGACCTCGGCGTAATTCCATCCTCGGTCGCGCAGAATGGGGAGAGGGAATCCGGTCAGTGCGTGAATCAGCTTGCGCCGGGACTCGCGCGAGAGTCGGCCGGCCGGCGTTCCCGGATCGATCCCGCAGTGCCGGCACAACGCCGAGCCCAGGCGTTCGGGGATCTGGTTGGCCAGCATCTTGCCGACGGTGAGTTTCGGTCTGGCCGCCATCTGCGCGATTAGCCGATGCTCTGCCTCTTCAAAGCCGACACCCGGCCAGAAATTGCAGCGCACCTCGACGGGCGCTCCCTCGGCGCGCGCAATGGTCCAGAAGCGGCTGGCGTCCATAGCCACCGGCCCGCTCACCCCGAAGTGCGTCCACAGCAGACTTCCTGTCCGGCGGTCCACCTGTTTGCCGTCAACGAGGGTCGTCAACTCGGTCTCCTGCGACAGGCCGGACAGCTCCGCATGGAACAGGGATTCATCCAGCACGAGGGGCACGAGCGCGGGATGGCAGCTCGTGAGGCGGTGGCCCAGGCGGCGGGCGATCTCCCAACCGTGGCCGTCGCTGCCGGTGCGGGGCAGGGACCGGCCGCCGGTCGCCATGATCACGCGTCGGGCGGGAAGCTTGCCCTGCTCGTGCCGCACGATGAAGCCGCCGTTCACAGTCACGTCCGTCACGCGGTGGTTGGGCAGGATCGCAACGCCCAGATCCCGGCAGCGAGTCGTCAGCGCGTGCAGGACCGTGCGCGCTTTGTCGGTGACGGGGAAAAGCTTGCCGGTCTCCTCGCGCTTGAGCGCCACGCCCATCGAAGTGAACCACTCGCGCGTGGCCTGAACGGGGAAGGCCGCGAGGATGTTCCGGACCGCCGGGGTCGAAGGGGTGAAGTCCTTGGGGCTGACCTTTTCGTGCGTGATATTACAGCGCCCGCCGCCGGAGATCAGGATTTTCGCGCCGATGGACTTGGCGCCGTCCAGCAGGACGATTCGCAGAGTGGGGCGCGACGACGCCGCGGCCTCTGCGGCGAAGATCCCCGCCGCCAGTCCCGCCGCCCCGGCGCCGATGATCGTGATGTCGACCTGCTCGCTCATCCAATCCACGTCGTCGGCGATGGTAACACGATTCTCACCCACCTGGGGCTGTGGCCGTATCCCGCGCATGCTCCGCCCGGTGTAAGCTTCCCCGAATCTGAGACAGTCGAAAAGGAGAACTTTCTGGCAGCATCC
>CAYJUP010000150.1:0-5535 GCA_964373365.1 uncultured Nitrospiraceae bacterium | reverse complement strand
CAGTCCTACCCGCCAGAAGTATAATGGGGCCCGGTCCGTAAGTCACAGAAATTAGGCGGCCTAAATTAGCCAGTGTTTGGAAGAGCGGTGGTGCATTTCGACAAGATCGATCACTCTCTTCTAAGTGTCCCGCGCAAAGCTCCGAGGGCTGGAGCATAACCCCTTGAAGATTCGTGAGTCTGGTTAACGAGGTCAGCGCATAAACCATGTGGGCCATTGGCACAAGCGTTGCTTGAATCATCAGACTGTTAAGGTGTGAGGGCAGTCATGACGCAGGAAATACGTCGCCTGGACTATCGCGTGCCTCACTCGGATTGGGCCGAGGTGGTGTCCTGCCCGGATGGCCAAACCCTCGCGCTCGGCCATGTGAAGGATATCAGCGCCAGCGGGTTCTCGCTAGACCGCCCGGTGTGCCTCGCGCCCGGCATTCGTGTACGCGTGAACTTGTCCAGGGTGAGCCCCAACGGACTGTTCGGGCACCATCACTTCACCGGAAGGGTGATCCATGCCGGGACGTTGGGGTTCGGCTGCGTGCACGGGATCAAATTCAGCGACATGACACCGGCCGAGCAGACCGCGCTGACGGACTATCTCTGCGAAGTGGAATATCGCACGGCGTCCTGATTCCGGGATTACGTGCCTGGCGGCGGGAGAAAAACCGGAGGGGTGCGGCAACACCGTGAGAGTTATTGCTGTTCCGTATTCGCCAGGCTCAAATCGATGACGGCCCGCACCTCGCTCCGGTGGGCGGCCAAGTCATACACACTCTCGGTGTCCTGGCGCTCCTCCTCCCCCGACTGGCCGACGCCCATGTCGCAGAGACCCTGGAAATAGGCGCCTTCTTCCATTGAGAACGACGGGGTACGGACCTCGCCGATCAGAACGGCGGATTTGAGAAGCTGCACCTTTTCGATCGCGGTGATGGTGCCGTTGACCGTTCCGTTGCTGATCAGGATGCCGGCGGTAATAATGCCCTTGATGACCGCGTGTTCTCCGACCTCGAGGGTCCCCTTCGTGTGAATTTCTCCTTCGAGGCGACCATCAATCCGGACGGTGCCGTCAAAACAGACCATACCTTTGAAGTCCACGCCTTTTCCGAGGAACGTGAAATTCTCCTCCTTGCTTCGACCGTCTGTCTTCTTCCCGCTGAGTTCCCACATACATGGCTCCCTGTGACTTGCGCCTGCGAGACATAATGTTCGCATGACCGCTGACGCGAATATATTGGCCTGAACAGGCAGCAACATTCATCAGCAACATCCATGCCTCACGGGGAGCGTGATGAGATCGTTAAGTGATCCGAGAGGTTGAGAAACTCTGAAAAAACGCAGCGCCCAGGCTGATGTATGGAAGGGCCTACACCATCATCTTGAAACCGTAGCATCCGTGCCTTGCTAACAGTCCCCTAGCGGAGATAGGCGACGAGGTTCAGATTAACGCCGTAGGCGCAATGCTCGGGCCAATCGCCGGTCGTGGAGCGGTGCCATTTGATCTGGAAACGGCCGTCCCGCACCGGTATCCAGATCGAATGGGGGGTCCGCTTTCCTGCGTTAACCGCTGCCTCGATGGTCTGGGCGCTGTAGCTATACTCATCGGTGTCTCCATGGTTCCGGTACGCCAAGGTGAGATCGCACACCCCTTCGACAGTCCCATGCGTGATGATCAACAGGCCGGACAGGTACACCGCTTTGGCCTCGGCAGGAATGACGTGCGACACATCCACCGTCGCCCATTCATTTTCCGGAAAGGTGGCCATTCCCTCCCCGGTGTGGGAATTTAAAAAGATCGCCTGAACCTGTTTGGGGCTGTGGGCCACAACTCCCAGGGTTGTGCCTTCTACAAACCCCGTAGGCGCAGGAGCCTGGCAGCCGGCGAGGAACAGCGGAATGGCGACAAGACACGCGAACGGTTTGGACACGGCTCTCTGTATGCCGGCACAGGGCGAAGTCAGTGCGAGACCTAAATCAGCCGACAACAACCGCTCCTCCGCCAACATCGAGCACATCGCCAAACAGGGTGACGCCGCCCACGATCCGGCAGTAATGGGAGGTGATCTCTAAGAGCTGTCCCTTGTGGGTGTACAGCTTTCCTCGTGGGACTTGAACTTTCTCTTTGTCCACGGCACTCGCTTCAAACACGATCTCACCGGTTTCGTTATCCGTAAGCTTCAGCCAGGTCGGACTGGTAAAGAGCGGCAGCGAGGCCGGGCTGGTGCTGATTTCAAATCGGTTGTGGTGATTAAAGGCCCATACGTTCCTGCGCAGATGGGCGACATGGTTCCCGCCGGAATCATACAGGTCCATCGTCACCAAGAGCTGATTGTCGCCGGCTCGAAGTTCGAGCACGATCTGCTCTTTCCCCTGCACTCTCAGGACGCCGTTCGTATTCCGAATGCTGTTCGAACCAAGAGTGAGTTCCATCAGACTCGCCGGTCGTACCCTTCACGCCTGGCAAACTCAGGGATTCGCGGCCTTGTAATCAGCCTCGAATTGCGCCAGATAGTTGTTGAGCAGATCGAGGACACTCGTCTTGGCCTTGTCGCGGGTCCCATGCACGTACGACTCCCCGTCCCAGGCCCGAGCGTCGAGTGACAGCGACGTGTCCACAAACGTGGCCTTGCGTCTGACCTCGAAGGCGACATGCCCGTAGAACGCATCGATCAGTCCTTGTGACAGATTTTGGATAAACACCTTGAAGAAGATGCGGTTGGGGCAGGACGGATCGACCTTAAGCCGTGGGAGCTTCGCTTTGATGCCGGCCAGCAGGGCCTCGTGCAAGACCTCTCTCGTGACCCCCAGCGACGCCCCTGATTCCAGGACGGCGGCTTGGACGTTGACGCACTCGATCTTGCGGAGCTGCGGGTCGGCCCACGCATCGTTGGGCAGGACCAGGAGAAGGCTCAGCACACCCCATGCCAGCCACACACTCGGACTTTTTATCAGAACCATGGAATGCCCCCTCACTAATATAAGGAAGCCAGGTAGGCCACGACGGCCTCTAGCTCTTGATCCGTTCCCTCAAAGGTCAACATCTTCGCCCTCGAATTCACGGCCTTGGGGTTCTTCAGAAATTGGCGCAACCAGTCGGCCTCCCGCTTGAATTCGACGCGGGTCAGATCGGGACCGACTCTGCCGCCCTCGTCCCCGATCGCGTGGCACTTGTTGCATTGCTTGTCCGCGTACACCTGCCTGTCCCTTGCAACCTGCGCCGGACCGGCAACTCGAGTCCGCGATCGCCAAGCAAGGCTGTTCCCACTATCAGCGCAACTAGTTTCCGGCTCATCACTGATACCTTACAGATCCAACCCTTTGCCCTTCGCATAATGCCTTTCCGCAACTCACCGCCGCTCCGCTCCTCCTCAGCCACCTCAACGCCTCGGATGGAAGAGATGGACACGGAGGTGTTCGCCATAGCGGGACTCACTAAACGGGGTGGCCTGGCTGATCCCCTATTGCGCGCATCATCACCCGTTGCATGGGTGAGGCGCAACAGGTACCCGGCACTTTCCGAAGTGCGCGATGCGCGAGCACGGGGGATGAGCCTGGCCGCCCTCCTCCTTCCGCCCTTCGCCAGCCGAGGGGCTCTCCCTCACCTGCTGCCCGCATTTCTTATCAGCACCTGTCCCTCTCGCTCGACCACCTCATAGGATTTGCCTGGCGTAATTCGTAGTCGGTCGTTGCGTACGCGGACGGTGAACCCGCGAGCCGTGTAGCCGGCCGCATGCTGGCGCAGATGGCCGGTGACCCATTGGCTCAATATGCCGCACTGCAAGGGTACGCGCCCTCCACCCGTAAAGGCCAGCGAAACGATCCGGTGATACCCCAGATGCTCCTGGTCCAGTTGCAGGTATTCAAATCCGACCTCCCCTTCCGACAGGAGGAGGACTCGGTCTCCAATCCGGGCGGCGTTGGCAATCGTGTCGAAGCGGGCCAGCGGGATTTCCTTTGGAGATCTTGCAGCATCGGCCAGGAACAGCGCGATGGCCATCACACCGATCGCAGCCAGCGCCATCACCGCATCTCCGGCGCGGGCCAGCACCCCTTGCCCCCCAATCCGCAGGACGCGCCCGCCTAACCACCCGGCGACAGCCAACGCCAAAATAGCGAACCCTAAAAAGAGCCGATGCAACGCCCCTTGCGGAGCAAGCGCCCCTGTGGCGGTCACGACCCAGATCGAAAGCAGCAGGAACGCGGAACTCCCGAAAAGGTGAATTCCCCACCTGAGGCGCCGCGCTGACGTCCCCTCACCGCTTCTCGTTGAAGCAGTCCAGAGTCGTACCGTCCAGGGAATCCCAAGGTCCTCTTCGCAATGGCTGCACGTTCGGCCCGTCACGGTTGTTCGCGTCCCGCATCGGCCACAAGTCATCACCCAGTGCCGTTCCATCCCCGTGCGCGTGGTCAAGTACTCCATCCAGACTCGCCACACCGGAACGAGTATCACGACCAGCAGGAGTGTCAGGCCGCCGCAGTAAACCAGCAACGAGACGTGTGAGAGAGATGGGCCTAGAGTCTGCTCCAGGTTTTGGAATAATAGTCGCAGCATCACCACAGGCTAGCCGTGTTTGTCTATGCTCCCTAACCGACCATTCGGATGTTTTATCTCCACGTTGTGAAATCCGTTGCAGGTCTCTTCTTGTGAACGTCCATCGTTAATTAGACTTGGGGCGACGTCTTCCTTTTTCTAAAGCCCATGGTCCTTCCAGGAGGTAGTCCACAAAATCCCTTGCTCCGTTAAAAGCCCGCTCCAAGTTCTGATGGTCCTTCTTGTAGACTCCTCGATCAGTAAGCGCTTGTCTAAACTCTTTTAACCCTTCTTCCAAGAATTTTTTCATTGGTACTTCGCTTGGGACCATCCAAAATTTCCCTTTGCCTTGCTTGACGGTCGCCATAGGCTCACCTCGCCCTATTCTGCGTGCGCTTGACGTTCCGAAACTCGTTACAGACCCCAGGGATGTGGCAGGGCTCAGAGTGACTTCGCCGGAGGAGTGGGGCACCCAACGAGGCTCTGCCAGGGGGGAAAGCGGAAACTGACTGAGTCCGCGAAGGAATTTCCGAAGGCTTCCGCCGGGTACCCATTGCCGGGATTCGTGCAATGGGTGATGAGCCCGGAAGGGTCACTCCGAGAGGCGCGGAAGCGATTGAGCCCTGTCACACCCCACCTCACCCTTTGATATTTCCGATCGGCCGCAACTCCGCTCCCCCTCCCCCTTCCCTCTCACCCTTTCTCAGGCCGATCGGGAACCAACCGGGCACGCGCGCTCCGGAGCGTAGTCAGCCGGCAGTGACGGGGCCCCCACCCGGTGTCTGGAGAAGGAAAGCCGGAACTGACTAAGGCACTGTGATCGTCCACGATCACAGCCGCGGGAATTCCGGAAAGTTTCCGCTCCAGAGCATCGTGGAAGGGGTGTCACGGGAGGCTCCGCAGCAGAGGAGCGCACGTGTCCGGTTTTCCTCAGCCCTTGATGTTCCCGATCGGCCGCAGCTCCCCTCCCCTCCGCCTTTCTCACCTCTTCCCTTCTGTCGGCCGATCGATTCT
>CAYJUP010000149.1:0-5537 GCA_964373365.1 uncultured Nitrospiraceae bacterium | reverse complement strand
AGCTCCACAAAACCCGGGATAAGCGGAATGCCGATCTTAAAGGGGATGAGGATCGAGGCATAGACCGCGGCCGTCTGCGCCACCAGGACGATCAGTCGCGTGTCGCGCCAGACGTCAATGAGGTCTTGCAGGAGCGGCAGGTCTCGCAGGGGAAGTCGGTTCCAACGCAGCGTGGCACCCGAGCAAAGAATGTGGGGGGAGCATTATCGACCGGTTAACACGCACCGGTCAAATACGGGGGATCCTCAGCTGACCTTCGAATGAAATCGCACATGAAGAATGCTTTGCCTGAGATGACAGGACACCCACTATTTCCGACGATACTTCCCGATAAGCTCCGCCTGTTTGAGAATGTGCCCTTGCATCGCTTTTTCCAGCTCCTTCTTAGTGGTGCTCGACGGCAGGTTGAACGTAGTGTCCAGCGCGTACAACTTGAAGAAATACCGGTGCGTTCCCGAGGGGGGGCAGGGCCCTCCATAACCAACTCTTCGGAAATCGGTCATGCCCTGCTGCATCCCATTCGGTAGCGATTCCCTCTTCGGCAGATCTTCGTCGAGCGCACGCGCGTTCGCAGGGATGTTCCACGCGACCCAATGAACCCACGTGCCACTCGGCGCATCTGGATCGTCGACAATGAGGGCCAAACTCTTGTTTCCAGCTGACGGATCCGACCAACTCAAAGGCGGCGAGATATCGGGGCCATCACAGGTGTACTTCGCCGGGATCAACCCGCCTTGTTCAAACGCCGAGCTTTTTAGTTCCATCTTTTCACCTCCCCCACTGTTTTCGAAACCACCAGACTAGACTATCAATGCGCAACTCTCTTGCGCAAACCAGTTCGTGCCAGACTCGAAGATGGCCTCGACGAGATCGTTCTTTCTGCCTGCATTCCGCTCCTCTTCAGCTGCTACAGCCTCGCTTGCTAGTAAGCCGGTGCTGAGCTGAATCGGCCGCACGCAGTTTCCTGAGTTCCGTCAGCACCGGCATCTCATTAAGGTCTTCGTCTGTGAGTCGGTCCCATGCAATTCCGGCTGGGGCGGGAGGCGGGTTCTTGACCGTGATCGTTTCTTCAGGCGTGACGATGACCGAGAGCGGCAGATCGGTTTCATCCCACGGGAGCGCGTCTACGATCTGAACGGCATGCACCGTCGTGGCGACCGGCACCGGCGGATGACCGAGTTCGCACAGGATGGCATACTCCAGGTCGCTGTACCCTTCCCCCTTGCCGCACCGATGGCCATCCCGCGTGACGGCGACCGATCCGCAAACGATCGCATCCATCCTGGGAAGCTCTTCGAGTTGTACGTCCTCAGTCCACCTGTTGCCTTGAGAGAGGCTGGCCGCCTCGGCAATTTTGTTCTTTGGGATTTTCGCCGGGTCCAACCGCTTGAATCCTGCCCGGAGCCGAGGCGTCGGCACGAACACGGTGATGCCGCGACGCAACGCCTCTTCCCGGACGAACCGTTGAGGCGCGTCGGGGTTCACCTTGATCCGTTTGGCCGTGTTCCAGGGCGGAATCTCAAAGAGCTGACGGGCTGCCTCCTGCGCGCCCTTGAAGTTTGGGATTCGGCCGTGGGGCGGGAACGGGAAGCGAGCGAGGCCCTCCGACTGCAGCCGATCCCAGACCGCCTGCCGCGCGTTCGCCTTGTCGGTGAATGTCCCTGTCATGGAGGGGTAGGGGGCTACGTCGTGTCAGGCGACTCCTTGTACGCCTCTGGCTCCGGGAACGACCTAGCGAAAAGTTAGAAACAATTGGGCATGGAATGTCCCTTGTGTCAGAATAATTTCCTGGGGGTAGCAGAGTGACGACGATCGTTCACATTTTGAAATCGCTTTACTCGTTTGTCATGCCTGGCGGCCTGGTGTTGCTCGCGGCACTGGGGTTCCTCCGCCCCGGGGGGTTGCCGGACTGGACGCAGCCGCTCGTGCATGCCTATGCCTATATCGTCTTCGGGGCCGGCATCCTGCTCGGCTGGTACCTGGAGCGCAGCCGGATCCTGTTGGCCACGGTCGTGCTCGCGCTGGCTAATGGGGCTCTCCTGCACTTTGGGGCGTCCGATGCGGTTCCAACCGGGATGGGCCGTATCGTCTTCAACGCAATCGCCATCCTGGTACCGCTCAACTTCCTTGGCCTCTCCTTGGTCCGCGAGCGGAGCTTCCAACTTTGGAAGGAGATGATGCGGCTGAGCCTGGTTATTTTGCAACTACTGGTCGTCTGGTGGATCTGCTTGCCGGAGCAGGCAGAGGTGGCTGCCGGTCTGGAGCACCCGTTCGTTGATCCACGATGGACGAGCTGGACTCCGCTCGCCCAACCGACGCTCTTGGCGTTCGCCGTGTGCCTCGTTCTCCAAGCATCCCGATTCATCTTGTACCAAAACCCAGTCGAGCGTGGATTTGTGTGGGCACTGCTGGCGGCCTTTGTCGCGCTGCAGGGCATCCGTGCGGGATGGTCTCCAACGAATTTTCTAGCCACAGCCGCCCTAATGCTCGTGATCGCCGCCTATGAGGCGACCCACGCGTTCGTCCACTACGACGAGGTGACCGGAGTGCGGAGGTGGGACGACTTGAAAGCGGCCCTGCGCCGCCTGCGTGGTCAATATGCGATCGCGATGGTGGACGTCGATCACCTCAAGCAGATCAACGATCAGTATGGGAACTCTGTGGGCAACCAGGTGCTGCAAAACGTCGCTGCAAAGATCACCAACCTGTCGGCCGATGGTGAAGCCTTCTGCTACAGTGGGGGAAAATTCACCGTGCTTTTCCGCGGCAAGTCGGTGGCTGATGCCCTCCCCCACCTGGAGGCCCTCAGGAAAGCGGTCGAAACATCGCCCTTTACCCTGCGTGACCGCGGCCGTCCCCTTAAGAAACCGGACACGCCGGCAGCAGATAGTTCATCCCGAAAGGAATTGTCCGTGACGATCAGTATCGGCGTCGCCGAACGGGACGAGCGCAAGGCCAAGCCGGATCAGGTAGTCAAAGCGGCGGAGAGGGCGTTGTTTCGCGCCAAGTCACGCGGACGCAATCAGGTCGCCAAATAAGCCGAGCCTCTGACCCGGGGCTGCAAGGGTTGGCGCTGGCCCACTGGCCGCGAGCTTCGAATCCTGGTCAGGAAGAAGAAAAGGGGAACAGGAAAAGGGTGCAGGCTACTTTTCGGTTGCGGCCATGCCCTCTTCCTGGAGTCGCATCATTCGCACGCCTCGCATTCACATGGGACCGACCGGCGGCCACGTCCAGTCTGTCGTCTATCTTGTCGTCAATGGCCGGGCATCGGAGGTGCCGCCTCGGATGGCTGGACCGGCTGCGCAGACCCAGCGAACCGAATTCGCCCATCCACAGAGGCCTTCAGGGGCCGGGCTTGGAGCGTTTGTAAGAGAAAGTCACGCATGGGGACCTGGCGCTCGATGCGGTCTCGGGCCGCCGCGAACATGGTGTAGCCGTCCCCGCCATCGGCCAGAAAGGCATCGGTAGCCACCGAATACAGCCGCGTGGCCTCCAGCGGCCGCCCACCGATTGTGATCTCGCGCACGCGCGAACCGGGCGGCGACGACAGGTCGTAGCTGACCAACAGCCCCGAGACTTGCAGGAAGCGGCCGGCGGTTTGGGGCAACAGGCTGACGCTGTTCTCCAGGGCGAGGGCAAGCTGCTGGCCCGTAATCGTGAACGTGACGGTCGGGGAGTTGAAGGGTAAGACACGCAAGACGCGTGTAATATCCACCGGGCCGGCCGGGATGCTGTCCCGGATCTGCCCACTGTTCAGGAACGCGACGTCCGTTCCGAATTCGGCTCGCAGGAGGTCGGCCAACAGGTCGCCGAGATTCGTCTCGACGGTCCTGATCCGGCTGTTCTCACCGTCCAGGGTCACCAGTGACCGGCCGACGACCGTGGACGTCTGGCTTTCCAGCTTCCGCGCATAGTTCTCCAACAGTGTGTTCACGGCGTGATCTGATGCGACTTCCTCGGTCACCGGCAGGTTCCGGGCCTTCGCCCAGACCACCTCGACACCGCCTTCCTTTCCAGGTCGCACGCCGGATCGCTCGGCGATCAGCAGATCGAGCCGTCCCAACGTGCGGCCCTCACGGTGCGTCTTGACGAACACCGGCCCGGGATTCGCCAGCGCCTCAACCGGCGAGTTCGTGCCGGCTGCCCGGAGACCGTCAAATCCTGGCGTATGGCCGCCGATGATGACATCAATCTCTGGCACCTGGGCAAGTAATGTCAGGTCCTCATCAGTCTCCTGATGGGTCACCGCGACGACTAAGTTCACCCCACTCGTGGTCTTCAACTGTCTGGCCAGGGTCCTTGCGGTCTCGACCGGATCGCGAAGTTCGAGGATCTTGACTGCTTCCCGGTTGAAGGTGTCCGGGAAGTTCTTGCGGCCCAGTAAGCCAATCACGCCGACAGAGAGATTCCCGGCGCGCACAACCGCAGATGGCTGGCAGGGCAGCTCGGTCGCGTGTCCCACCAGGTTCGAGCACAGGATAGGAAACTGTGCCTGTTCCTTGAGCCGGCGCAGATGGTCCACCCCGAAGTCGAATTCGTGGTTGCCTGCCGCCATCGCCTGGTAGCCCATCAGGTTCATGGCCTTGACGTCCGGCTCGCCGCGGAAAAATGAGGAGAGGGGTGTCCCGATCAGGATATCGCCGGAGTCCACCAGCAGCACGGCGTCGGTCTCGCGCCGCACCGACCCGATCAGCGTGGCGCGTCCCGCCATCCCGCCGACTTTGGGCTTTCCGCGCTGTTCGATCGGGAGCGCCGTCCCGTGATGCTCGCTGGTGTGGAGGATGGTGAGCGTCTGTTCGGCGGAGGATTCCTGCGCGCCGGCACACCCTATAAAGCCGACGACGCTGACGACGGAAGCGAACCTTACGAACAGCCGCTCTGTCTGCATTCGGTTCATGGGGTGCGTTCTCCGGCATTCCGACCGCAATTGCGGCCGACTGCGGGAGTACGGTATACTCTAGCCTACCATTATCGCAGTGCGCGCAGGAGTTCGATGATCAGCAGTGATGCGGTGGCGACCTATATTCAATGCGCCATCCCGGACGCCTCAGTATCTGTTACGGACCGGACGGGCACGATGGATCATCTCGGTGTCCGGGTGGTCTCCGACATGTTCAAAGGCAAGACTCTCTTAGATCGGCATCGGATGATCTATCAGGCATTGAACGAGCCGATGAAAGATGGGCGCATCCACGCACTTGAGATCAAGGCCGAGACTGTAGATGGCGCATAGGGAGGCACACTATGGCGAATCCCATCGAGGAAGAAATCCAGCGGGAAATTCAGGCTCATAAAATTTTGATCTACGGCAAGGGAACCAAGATGGCTCCCATGTGCGGGTTCACCCGGGAGACCATGCAGTTCTTTGACAAATACGGGTATCCCTATGAACTCATCGATGTGCTGCCGAACCCGGCCAAACGGGAGGCGCTTGCCAAGATGACGAATTGGCCGACGCTCCCCAAGGTCTTCATCAATGGGACGTTTTACGGGGATACCGATGTCCTTGAGCCCATGGAGAAGAAAGGGGAGCTGGA
>CAYJUP010000148.1:0-5557 GCA_964373365.1 uncultured Nitrospiraceae bacterium | reverse complement strand
CTCATGAAGAACGCGCGGGGAGAAATCCTGTACATCGGCAAGGCCATGGTGTTGGCCGACCGTGTGCGGTCCTATTTTCAAAGAGGCAGCGACCACACCCCCAAGACCACCCTCATGCTCAGTCTTGTGGCCGACATCGAGACGATCGTGACTCGGTCCGAGCTGGAAGCGCTCATCCTGGAAAGCAACCTGGTCAAGCGGCACCGCCCCCGCTTCAACGTCGTGCTGAGGGACGACAAGCAGTACCCCTATCTCCGCTTCCCGGTGAAAGAAAACTTCCCCCGCCTCACGATCGTACGCAAGGTGCAGAAGGACGGCGCCTTGTATTACGGCCCGTACGTGCCGGCCGGCGCATTGCGGGAAACCTTGAAAGTGATCCGCAAGGTATTCCCACTGGCCACTTGCGAGATCGAGATTGACGGCAAGGCCGAGCGACCCTGCATCGAATATGAGCTCAAGCGCTGCATGGCTCCCTGCGTCGGGTACCAGACGCGCGACGAGTACCACCACATCGTCAAGCAGGTGCGGCAGTTCCTGGAGGGACGGGACACCGAGCTGCTGGATGGCCTCCGCGCCGAGATGCAAGCGGCGGCCGACCGCGAGCAGTTCGAGGAAGCGGCGCGGTTCCGAGACCGGATCGTCAAGATTGAGCGGACGCTCGAGAAGCAACGGGTCGCCCAGACCGCCTCCACCGACCAGGACGTGATCGGGTTAGCGAGGCAGGGCACTGCGGTGGACCTTCAGATGCTCTTTGTCCGTGGGGGGCTGCTGATCGGGCGCAAGGACTTTTTCTGGCCGGCGGCAGCGGACGCCTCGGACGAGGAACTGGTCCGCTCCGCGATCGAACAGTTTTATAACAAGGATGTGCTCCCGCCGAAAGAGCTGCTGGTCCCCACGCAGCTCAGCGAGGCAGCCTTGATCGAAGCGTGGCTGTCTGAGAAAAAGGGCGAGGTGGTCCGGATCGCGGCGCCGGAACGAGGTGCAAAACACCAACTGCTGTTACTGGCGGAGGAGAACGCTGCGGCGGCAGTCGCTGACCATCTGCGCAACGAGGAGACGGATCGCCAGGCTACCGAGGAGCTGAAGCGACTGCTTCGTCTGGATCGGGCCCCACGGCGGATCGAAGGATTTGATATCTCCAACACGATGGGCAATCAGTCGGTCGCCTCGATGGTGGTCTGGGAGGACGGGCAAGCCAAGAAATCGGATTACCGAAAGTTCCGGATCAAGACAGTCCAAGGGGCGAACGACTTTGCCAGCATCCAGGAAGTGGTCATGCGCCGATACGGGCAAGCGGAAGATTTACCCCTACCCGACCTCGTCCTGATTGATGGGGGGCTCGGTCAGCTTGCCGCTGCGGTGGACGGGCTCAGGAAAGTGGGGCACGCCGGTCTCCCCATCATCGGGTTGGCCAAGGCGCGAGGCGAGAAGGAGGAGCGGATCTATCTGCCAGGCCGAAAGAATCCCATTATCCTCAACCCCTCCTCACCCGCCACTCATCTTGTTCAGCGGATTCGCGACGAGGCCCACCGGTTCGCCATCACCTACCATCGGAAGCTGCGGGGAAGGACGATGGTGGCGTCGCGCCTGGACGCGATCACCGGGGTCGGCGAGATCAGACGGAAAACCCTGCTCCGGCGATTCGGCAGCCTGGAGAAGATCGCCGAGGCCACGGACGAGCAGTTGCGCGACGCGGGTGTGGACGCCAAGACTGCCGCCGAAATCAGGAAAAGTCTCAAAGACGTCATTGGATAATAGTCATCCGTCATTCGTGAAGTAAGACAAGAATGGTTAATGGGATGAGCGCGCCGTTTCATTGACCATTCTCCATCAACCATTAATCATTGCCTCGCAAAGGCCAAGACTCACGCACGATGCTCGCCGGCGACTAACGAGTATCCTCAGTCAAAGGCGTATGAGGCGTTCGATCGAGGGGAGGAGGGGGCTGCGACGAGGTCACCGCGCACGCGGCCCACGCTTTTTCCTGGGGCTCCGCGACTGATTAGACCGATGCGTGAGGTGTTCAAGCCGTCTGAGCCGTTCTTGCAGTTCTGAAATCTGGTCCTTCCCGGGGGGGTCCTTCCCGGGGGGGTCTTTCCCGGGGGGGTCGTCTTGCGGCAGGATCTGGAGACCCTGCTCAAGAACGTACCGGATATGGTCTGAGAGTTTCCGTCCGCTCTGCTTCGCCTCGTTTACCAGTTTTTCGTAGATCGAAGCAGACAAACGCAGATTCACAGCCCTGTCTAGCTTCTCTAACATCGGCTGCTGGCCTGTATTAAGTAAATGTGGAGAATATCACCAATGGAATTAATTTCGCATACTATATTTTCAGTTTACAACCCCTAAAATGGTGCCAACGGTGTTGACACGTTTCTTTACGTCGCCTTATACTTGCCAGCGAAACGACGCGCCAGGGCACCTAAGCTATATCCGCTAAGAACACCGGGAGATGCGCGGCAACGTGTCCTCAAGCCACGGCGTATCAACACATGAGTCCTGCGAATAAGTGAACGCCTGCGATAAATAGCAGGACCTTCAGGGCTCCATGGGGCGATTGATATCAGCACCAGCGCCGCCGACGCGACCCCGGAGCGCCTCAAGATTGCGGCCCACCTGGCGTTTGTGATCGAGCAGGGGATCGCACACGCCCGACGCAACAAAGAACTCGTCGGCGAACTGATCGACAGGAACACGACGCTTGAAGCCCTCAACCAGCGGTTCCAAGTGGACCTCACCGACCACAAGCAAGCGGAGGAGGCGATGAGGGAAAGCGAGGAGCGATTCCGCCTGATAATGGAGCATGCCAATGATGCCATCTTTTACCTCGATCTTCATGGCGGCATTCAGTGGGTGAGTGCCAAGGCCGAATTCCTGACAGGCTATTCGGCTAAGGATCTGGTTGGACGCTCCTTTCTCGGGCTGCTCACGCCTGAGACGGCGAAGCAGGGGGAGGTTCGGTTAGCGGCCGTTCGTCAGGGAGAGCAGGTGCCCCCACTGGTGGAGCTTGAGTTCAAACGTCAGGACGGCATCAAGCTCTGGGCCGAAGCGAACATTACGAGTGCGACGACCAGGACGGATCGCGGGCGGATGATCGGGCGACTCGTGGTGGCCCGCGATATCACGGAACGCAAGAGCGCGGAAGCGGAGCATCGGCAACTGTTCGAGAAGGTACAGAAAAGCCAAGACCGGCTGCGAGCGGTCTCTCGCCGTCTGATTGAGGTGCAGGAGGAGGAGCGCCGGTCCCTCGCGCGCGAGCTCCATGATCAGACCGGGCAGTCCTTGACGTCCCTCCTGCTCGGCCTTCGGTCGTTGCGGAAGATGCCCACCCTCAAGGAAGCGCAGGCGCGCGCGAGCGAGCTGCGGAAGGTGACCGTGGAAGCCCTCGAAGGAGTCAAACGCCTGGCGAAGGGACTCCGCCCTGGCGTCCTCGATGATTTGGGGCTCGAAGCGGCGCTCAGGCACCTCACCGAAGAGTTTGCGCTGGCCAGTGGGCTGCAAGTGGATCTGCACGTCCATGGCTTGGACAGCGCTCATCTCTCACCCCAAGTGGAACTCACCGTCTACCGCATCGCGCAGGAGGCGCTCACGAACGTGACCAAACATGCTCGAGCCAAGACGGTGAGCGTCATCCTCAACGCCTCGACGTCAGACCTTAGCTTGATTATCGAGGACAACGGGCGAGGCTTTGACATAAACGCCACGAGTCTCCCGGACAAGGCGACGACGCACATGGGTCTCCATGGCATGCAGGAGCGCGCGGCCCTCCTCAATGGTGATGTCCAGATCGAATCGAAACCTGGCCAGGGGACAACCGTCTATGCCAAGATCCCGTTGGGCGCGGGGGCGAAAGCGTGATGAGCATGGAACCGGAGGCGCCTGAGAGGATTCGGCTCGTGATCGCAGATGATCACCCGGTCCTGCGAGCGGGGCTCCGTGCGCTGCTCAGCGCCGAGGCGGATATGGAGGTCGTCGGTGAAGCTGGGGACGGAGGCGAGGCGGTGAGGCGGGTCCGCGCCATGCAGCCCAGTGTCGTCCTCTTGGATCTGACAATGCCCAGACAGAGTGGGCTGCAAATCATTCCACAGATTCGTCAAGTGTGTCGCCACGCGCGGGTGTTGGTGCTGACAATGCACGAAGATCCCTCGTATCTGCGCGCCGTCCTGGACGCCGGCGGGGCCGGCTACGTGGTCAAGTCGGTGGCGGATACCGAGCTCGTAAGCGCCATTCGCGCGGTGGCGCAAGGGCGCATGATTGTGGATCTTACCGTGAACGGCGGGGCGTTGCCGAAGGCGTTTCGCGGCTCGTCGGCCGATCCAGCCACCGCGACAAGGGGAGGGAAAAGTCTGCTGAGCGAACGAGAGCGCCAAGTGCTCTGTCTGGTAGCCCACGGCCATACCAATCAGGAGACCGCCAGCCAACTGCAGATCAGCGTCAAATCCGTGGAGACCTATCGCTTGCGCGTGATGGAGAAACTCGGCTTGCGCAGCCGGGCCGAGCTGGTCAAGTATGCGTTGGCAGCAGGGTTGCTGGGTCAGGGCGACCCTGGCAGACCAACCTCCTAGTCCGTCCGCAACTGTCAGGAATACCCTGACTGCATACCCGTCAGGCTTTCCCTTCTTCTCATTTTCACATAGGAGTTCATGCTTGCTGCTCTGCGGGCGG
This sequence comes from uncultured Nitrospiraceae bacterium, assembly GCA_964373365.1. Classification (GTDB taxonomy): domain Bacteria; phylum Nitrospirota; class Nitrospiria; order Nitrospirales; family Nitrospiraceae; genus CAYJUP01. The sequence continues at coordinate 895 of CAYJUP010000148.1, read as the reverse complement.
TGCCGACCGGCATGGTCAGTGTATGACGTCAACAAAAAAGACCTCCCTCTGGTGGCGACGCATAGGCAATTAGGCCGGCAGTTCGGAGTGGTGCCCTCACAGGTGCAACACCATGAGGAGCCTCCCCTCACACGACGCGTGAGACTGAGATTACCGCGATGATACAAGAGACTCCACGAGAGACAACGGTCCGACGACGAATGGTCGCCTATGTCGCGGTAAGCCTCATGCTGATCCTGGCCAATGCGCTGCTGCAGACATCGACCTGGACTGCCAGCCCAGCTTTCCACACCCTGATGGAGGTCGTCGCCACGATGTTGGCTGCTGTCGTCGGCGTGGTGGCGTTGGCGCGGTATTACAGTCAAAAGAACAACACCATGTTATTGATCGGCGCCGGCTTCGTCGGCGCGTCCTTGTTGGACGGCTACCATACCGTCGTCACCTCCTGGCCCTTTATGGCGCGGTTCCCTTCGCCACCGCCGTCGCTGATACCGTGGAGCTGGCTCGCCTCGCACCTGTTCCTGTCCGTCCTCCTGTGGTGGAGCTGGTTCGCCGCTCGGAGTGAGGGGAGGCATGGCGAGGTCCGTTTGCTCAACGAGCGCGTGGTATTCGGGTGGGTCACGATGCTGACCTTGGCAACGGGCGTCCTGTTCGCCCTGGTACCGCTGCCGCGGGCGATCTATCCGGAGCTGGCCCTCCCACGGCCGCAGGAATTGATTCCGGCACCCTTCTTGTTGGCGGCGCTGGTGGGGTATCTGCGCAGGGGAGTCTGGAAAGAGAGTGTGTTCGAGCACTGGCTGGTGCTGTGCATATTGGTGAGGCTGCTGGGGATGGTTCCGTCCATGGCTCTGTCGAACCGCTTGTACGATCATTTCTTTCAAGGCGCCCATCTGTT
>CAYJUP010000147.1:2446-5565 GCA_964373365.1 uncultured Nitrospiraceae bacterium | reverse complement strand
ATTCTCCAGGGAGGCAAACGCTTTATCGCCGAAGAGGAGCGGATACCAACCGATCGGCTCACCGATCGGACCAGGCTTCCGGAGGAGGCCTTCGCCGCGCTGGCCAAGGGTCAGCCCCCGGTGGACAATGCACGGATCATCGCAGCCGCCCGGTATGCGGAACAGGCTGCCCACTCGTTGTTTGAAAGCCGGCATACCCGTGCCACGATCGGATCGAAATACTCTTCGTTACTGACGCTCTTCAGCCTGGTCGCAGAACTCCGGCAGGAATCCGACCTCGAGACATTCTGTTCCACCGTCCTCAACTCGATCGGTGTCCTGTTCGACGTCCACACGGTGGGGTTCCTGGTCGTGAACGGGACAGACGAAGCGGTCCTCCTCAATCAGGCGTTCGGGTATAAGAAGGAACTCCTGCAAGGGTACCGCGCCAGCACCAGAGAGGGCCTTCTCAACCAGGCGCTGACTGAGCGTCGCCACCTCCGGACCGACGAAACCAGGGAAATCCTCAAGATGGGGTTGCCCGCCTCAGTGCAATCAGTTGACCTGTTCCCTTTGGTCATCCACGAAGACCGGGTCGAAGGTCTGATTCTGATTCTGGATTCAGACCTGAAGCCGGAGGATGTACAAATTCTGGAAGCCTTCTGCGCTCAAACCGGCTTGGTGCTCCACAACCGTCTGCTCCAGGATCGCCTGCAAGAGGGGGTTAAACGGGAGTCGGCCCGGAGCCGTATCACCCACGAGCTTAGTTCGACCCTCGATACCGACCAGTTATTTGACTTGATTCTGGACAGGCTGGCGTCGCTCGTGGATGCAGAAAAAGGGTCCCTCATGCTCGTGGACGAACAGGACGGCAGCCTGGCTGTCAAGGCCGTCAAGGGGCTCAACAAGAAGCTGCTGGAATCGGTTCGGGTTGCCCCCCACCAGGGCATCTCCGGCAAGGTGCTGGCCACCGGGGCGTCCTTGCTGGTGTCCGACCTGGAGAGAGACGAACGGGTCGATCAAAAACAGAGACCCCGATACCGGACCAAATCGTTCATCAGCCTCCCGCTGAAGCTCAATCATCGCACGATCGGGGTACTCAACATCTCGGACAAAATCAGCGGTGCGGTGTTCTCACCCGACGATTTGGAGCGCCTCTCCGCCATGGCGAGTTATGCGTCGGTGGTGATTGAGCGGTGCACCTACTACCAAAAATCCGAGGAACTCAAGCGGATCTCGACCATGGATCCGCTGACCCAACTCGCAAACCGCCGGTATTTTGAAGAACGGCTGTTGGAGGAGGTGCAGCGCGCGAAACGGCACGAGTCGCCGCTGTCGCTGGTGATGGTGGACCTCGATGACTTCAAGAAGATCAACGACAGCTATGGACATCCCGCAGGGGACGAAGCCTTACGGACCACCGCCCGCGTCTTTCGTCAAACGATCCGGACCATTGACGTCGCCTGCCGCTATGGCGGCGAAGAGTTTGCGGTCATCCTGCCGCAAACCGCCAAGCCGGGCGCGGCCATCATCGCGGAACGTATTTGCGCAGAATTTCGAAAACTCGACCTGCCCGTCCAGCAGGTGGACCGATGGCTGAAGATTACCGGCAGCTTGGGCGTCGCCAGCTTCCCGGAGGACGCCGACACCCCCGAAGCGCTGATCCAGCAAGCCGACATTGCCCTCTATGCCGCCAAGCTGCACGGCAAGGACCGGGTGGTGGTCTTCGAGCGCACCTGACCCGCGACTCTCTGTTCTTTCCCCTATTCACATCGATTTCCCCAGACCCTATCGGCTTGACAGCATTGAGTGTCAAGACTATAAGCAGGCAACCCTAGCTTGGTTCCCCGCCATCCTCGACAAAGCCTTCATTTGAGCTCAATGATCTCCTGCAGGCGACGATCCCGTTCCTCCCGGATCTTTTTCAACCGCTTCCAGCGATCCCAGGACCACCAACGCAGCTTTTGCAAAAACGTGACCGTGGGTGGATCGGCGCTGCCGGACGGAGCCTGTTGGAAGTGGTAGCCCTTCTCTTTGCCTCGATTCTTCAAGAAGTCAGCGTACTGGCTTGAAAACAGATCCTCATCTCTCATCGTCATGTTCTCCGCTTGTCAACGCACTCGATGAGCTTCTCGAGCGCATCCCGGTCGCTACGTGGGCGTTCCCCGCCTCGCGGTCATTGCGGTCCTGGATTCCTGTTGAGGCATAGTACCTTCCAGGTCCGAGACAACGCAACGGGCTCCATAAAGAAACGGGCTCCATAAAGATATGCTATAGTCGCCGCCTAGCATGAAGCCTCTCGCATTATCGGAGACAAGGCCGATCGCGGTTCTCTGGTGGCTTCTCGCCACAATCTATCCAGTCACGCCGGTCACGGTCTTTGCCGTGCCGGTCGGGGATCTGGTTGATCAGCCCAAGCTGACCAAGGCGCTCAAAGGGGTATCGGGGACCCGGATGCTCGCGGATGTGGCTCACTTGAGCAGTCCTGACTTCAACGGGCGCCAGACCGGCACGGCGGACGACCTCGGATCCAGTCTCTTTGTCGCGGAACGGTTCAAGTCACTTGGCCTGCAACCGGCCGGCACGGAGGTTCTAGGTCCTGGTGTCCAAGCCTGGGCGATGACGGAGACCGTTACGACCACACAGGTCGGAAAACAGCCGCACCTGGGATTCACTTCAGGTTCCACCGCAATCGTTGCCCATCTTGGAACAGATTACCTGCCGGTCCTGGATTCCTCGTCCGTCAACGTGACAGCGCCAGTCGTGTTCGTAGGTTACGGGATCTCGGACCCCGCACGTGGCTTCGATGAATACGCGGGACTGGATGTGCGGAAGAGCATCGTCCTGTTTTTCAGGGGGAAACCTGAACGGTACGCCGCTCCGGTCATGCACGCTGACAAAGTTCGCGTGGCGCGCGAAAGAGGCGCCGTCGCCTTCCTGACGCTGACCGGGCCGATTATGAGCGCGTACGAATCCCGCCGAGGCATCGGTGGTGGGCCGATGGCCTACGATGGCCATACGGACGGAGAGCAGTCGCTACCTGGTTGTTGGATCAGCACGGCACAGGCCGAGACGATCTTCTCCGCGCAGGGACACTCGCTGCGCGAGATCCAGGAGCAACTCAACCGCACACTGGCTCC
>CAYJUP010000147.1:0-2346 GCA_964373365.1 uncultured Nitrospiraceae bacterium | reverse complement strand
GGCGCCTCACCGTGGGAGTGACGGGGTTGCCGAAGGCAGTCGCGACCGAGGCTGGTCAACTCGCCGGCTTGGTGGACCAACTCGATCTGTTCGGTTTCTTTCCGGGAGGCGATCACGTGCCATTCAAAGAGGCTGGGATTCCCACCATCGCAATCGTCAGTGCCGGTGCGCATCCACACTTCCACCAGCCCACTGATACCGCAGAGACTGTGCAGCCTGAGATTCTTCAGGCGGTAGCGCGTTACGTCCTCGCCTTGACGTGGCAACTGGCGAACGAACCGTGACAGCGCAAGGCAAGAAGCAATCAGGGGATCTCATCCAGGATGGACGACTGGATCTCCGGAAGTGGCGGGACTTCCCGAGGGGGAGACGGGATAACCGTGGGCGATGAGAACAGTTGCACGGTTCCCGTTCCACCGGAGAAGAAGGCCTGGTTTGCACCCGCGACCAGGCCCACGGTCAAGCGCGGGCCGAGCGTCATCATGCTCCCGCTCCAGGCGGGCCCGTTGGGGGTCCGGAAGTTGAAAGATTCAAAAGTCCCGGCACTGTACAGGTAACCCTGGGTGCCTTGAACATCGGTGTAGAAACTGCCCGTCGGGCCGGTGAGACTGTGCAGGGCTCCGACTCCGCCGCTGATGCCCCGGACGCCGGACACGGCTTGGCCCCAGGCTGGGGAATGCAGAGCGACCAGAGCTACCGCGACAAGGAACGCTTGCCTAATCATGTGACACCTCAGCAGATAATCGGTGACAGCGAACGGGCCTCACTGTTAGCATTATGCATCCAACCGGTCCCACAGAGCAAGAGGTGGATCTATGTACACGGGTACTCACATGCGTCGCCAGGTGTCGTTGATCATGGGAGTTCTTGGCCTATCCGTCCTGCTGCCGCTTGCAAACACGTGGAGTGTCGAGACGCCGCAGCAGCCGCAAGCCGACCGTCGGGAAGCGATTTCCCTGACCGAGGCGGCCCTGCGCGCGCTCCAGCACAACCTCGACATCACCGTGAGCCGCCAGACCAAGGAGATGCGGCTCACCGACATCATCGTCGAGCAGGCCAAGTTCGACCCGCTGTTGAGCCTCAACGGCCAGTATAACCGGTCGGTTTCGCCGTTGAACCGGCCGATCCTCGGGTTTGGTGGGAACGTTGCCGGTGTCGGAGAGGAACCGGCTTCCTTCGATCAGAACAGTTCCCAGGTGACTGTTGACGTCACACAAAACCTGCTCACCGGAGCCAACTACGATCTGAACTTCAGTCCCTCACGCACGTTTGTCGGAGGGAACCCCCAATTCCTGTTCAATCCCGGGTATCAGTCGGGCTTGGCGTTCACCCTGACCCAGCCCTTGCTCCGCAACTTTGGCCCTGAGGTCAACCGAACCTTCATTCGGATCGCCCAGAACACCGCGAAGGTTGAGGAGCAAGTGTTTTTGGACCACGTGCTGACGGTGATCGCCACGGTTGAGCAAACCTTTTGGGAACTGGTCTTCGCGAACGAGAACCTGAAAGTCGCTCAGGCTGCGCTGAAGGCCGCCGAGGAGTTGCTGGCCAGCAACCGGGCCAAAGCCAAAGCCGGCGTCATGGCGATCGTCGAGGTGCTCCAGGCCGAGGCCGCTGTCGCCTCCCGCGTTGAACAGGTCCTGGTTGCCGAAAAGGCGATCCGTGACCAGGAAGACCAGCTCCGGCGACTCTTGAATCCCTCCGAGGAAGAACTCCGGCAGGATGTGCGGCTGGTTCCGATCGACCAGCCGGTCAAGACCCTCGAACCGATCAGCCTCGAAGAGGCTATTGACATCGCCATCGAGCGGCGGCCGGAAGTGCTGCAGGCGAGCAAGATCATCGAAACCAGCGAACTCAACACCAAGTTTGCCAAGAACCAACTCCTGCCCAACCTCTCCTTCCAGGGAACCACGGGTCTCGCCGGCCTCGGAAAGGACGGGGGGGATATGCTCCAGCGAAACTTTGGGGGGGATTTCTATAACTATGGGGCGGGGCTGGTCCTGAGCTATCCCTTGGGCAATCGATCGGCATGGAGTCAGTACAACAAGCGGCAGCTCGAGGCCCGGAATGCCCAGGCGTCACTGCAAAGCGTCCGGCAACAAGTGATCGTCGGGGTCAAAGAGGCGGTGCGCCGCGTGCAGACGGACTTCAGGCGGATCGAGACCACGCGGTCGGCGCGCATCATGGCCGAAAAACAGCTCCAAGCCGAGCAGGAACGGCTCAACGTGGGGCTGAGCACCACCCGCTTTGTGCTGGATTTTCAGCGCGACCTGGCGACCGCCCGTGGAAACGAGCTGCGGGCGATCGTGGACTACAACAAGTCGCTCTCCAACTTGGCTCGGAATAAGG
>CAYJUP010000146.1:0-5613 GCA_964373365.1 uncultured Nitrospiraceae bacterium | reverse complement strand
AGTCCGAGAGAACAAGCAGCCCCAGCGAGCCGTTGGACGGCGCGTAAGAATTTCTTGACAAGCCCAGTGCCCTATGCTAAATGCTGTCCCCGATTTACGGTATGCACATGAGCGACTTCACCCGTTTCTAAGTGCCGCAGGGGGCGTTCCCTTCTGCGGTATTTTTTTGCCGGTTCGGCCGGGTGAGGCGTATACCGATGACCGGGTGACCCGGTCAGCACTCCGGCGAGTGGTTGTTCAGGAAAGGAGGATCGTGTGAGAAGCAAGGGGACTGTGAAATGGTTCAACGACAGGAAGGGGTTTGGCTTCATTCGTCTTGAGAGCGGCGAAGATGTGTTCGTCCATTACTCCGCTCTACAGGGAGAAGGGTTCAAAACTCTCAAGGAAGGGGAGAACGTCGAGTTCGACGTCGTCCAAGGAGCGAAAGGACCACAGGCAGCGAATGTGATGAAAATGTAGGGTCAGTTCACTGAGCGAACGGCTCGCGCCTGTGTGAGTCACACGTCTATGAGGGGTCCGCCATCTCCGGACGGCGGACCCCTTGTGGTTTCTGGAGAACCCCCTTCAGGATCCAATTCACTCAGCGTCCCAACTGCTTGTTCTATCGACCGGCTTCCTTGACAACACCGCGTCAAGCTGATAATTTTTCTTCTCTTTGAGGGTGCGCCTTGGGGACCGACAAGAACACCATTCAGCAGAACGCCCAGCTCTTCGCGTCACGGGGCCAATTTGACAAAGCCATCGCCGAATGGAAGAAACTCACGACCGGCGTGCCCACCGACAGCATCATCTACAACACCATCGGTGATCTTTACTTGAAACGCAACGCCCCTGCCGAAGCGGTCCAGGCCTATTTGCAGGCTGGCGCCGCGTTCCACGCGGGAGGCGGTGCGCTCCAGGCGATCGCGGTCTACAGAAAAATCCTCAAGATCAACCCGGCCTTCTACAAAGTTTACCAATACCTTGGCGATCTCAATGCCGAGCGCGGCCTGGTCAGTAACGCAGTCTCGGATTATCTCACTGTCAGCAAGATCTACCTGAAAGAAGGCAGGATCCAAGAGGCACTGGAACTGTACCGCACCATTGCCAAGTTGGATCCGTCCAACCTCGAGGCGAAGCAACGACTTGCCGAGTTGGGCCCGAGGGAACGCGTGCAAGACAAGTCGGCGGAGCAGCCCAACCCTATGACTACGCTCGAGAAGGTTCCTACAGAAGTCCAACGGCCCACGCCGGCCCCGTCTTCACCGCAGCAAGAGGCGTCGGAAGGACCGAAAGAGCTGGGTCGTCTCTGTTTGCTGGAGGCGGCCGACAAGCAGATCAAGGACGGACAGTATGCCGACGCAGAATCGGTTCTGACGGAACTTCTTGATCGAATGCCGGGGGATCCGGAGGTATGCCGGCTTCTCGCCATGCTTCATCTGAGACGGGGCGACCTCGCGGTGGCGATGGCCGAAATCCGGTTTTTGGCCGAGTCGGCCATGCGGGCCCAGGATTATGCGCTTGCGGAGTCTATGATCAACGCATACTTGCAAACTGACCCGACGTGCGTGGCACTGATCGAGCTGCTCGGCCGCGTCTACCAACAGAAGGGCGACAAAACGGCTGCGGCCCTCCAGTACGGGAAGGCGATTGCGGAGCTCTTGGAGCACCCGGACGCGGACATGCCGACCCTTCCTGCCGAGCTGTACGCCGACATCAAAGTACTGGCGCCCTCCAGTCCTTTCGTCAGTCAGTTTGCATCGGCGTTTGAGCCCGCTCCTCTTTGCCAAGAGGCGCCGAGTGTCCAGGAACCTGCTGAGTCGGAACGACCAAGCAGGCAGGAATCTGCGGCTCAGCTTGACAGCCAGGTCGCGCCGGCCGTTGAGGCCGAGCAGCTTCACCAGGAAGCACCAAGCGTCCACACGCCTGCTGAACCGGAACGGCCCAGCGAGCAGGACTATAAAACACAGTACGAACTTGGCATCGCCTTTAAGAGCATGGGCCTTCTCAACGAGGCGATTGAGGAATTCCGGTTTGCGATCAATGGAACGGCATGTTTCCTAGATGCGTGCAGCATGCTCGCCGCGTGTCTGAAAGAGCAGGGCATGACCAAGGAAGCGATCGCTTCCTTGGAACAGGCGCTGGCTGATCCACGTTGTGCAGAGGACACGTCCGTTGCGGTGCGATATGAACTGGGCTCGCTGTATGAAGCTGAGGGACTGCATGACCAAGCGGTTCTGATTTTTTCCACAATTCCCACCTTTCTGGATGTGCCGATACGGCTCAAGCGGATCAAAGACGGCGGCCAAACCGGAGACTCGTTCTCCGCGGTCGGCGATCGCACGACCGCTCCTGCTGGCGATGCCGCTGTGCCGCAGCAAAAGAAGCGCCGGCTCTCCCATCGGTAAGCCCTACTCTTCATCAGGAGTCAATGCCGCGCATCGCGTTCTGCTTCCCTCATGGTGAGGCCGGTGCCTGACGGTCGTCTCAGACCACCCGATTCGGCGCCGGACGTCCCTCCAGCACCGCCTGAATGTTCTCGATGCACACCATGCCCATTCGGATCCGCGCGCTCAGGGTCGCTGAGCCCAGGTGTGGCAGGATGACCACCTGCCTGAGTTCCCGGAGGCCGGGATGGAGTTGGGGCTCCCGTTCGTACACATCCAGCCCTGCGCCGGCCAGCCGGCCTTCGCGTAGCGCATCCACCAGCGCCGCCTCGTCCACCACCGGGCCGCGGGAAGTATTAATGAGAAATGCGGTTGGACGCATACGCCGAAGCTCCGCCGCACCGATCAGATGATGTGTCTCCAGGGTCAGCGGGACATGGAGGCTGACGAAATCGGATCGGGCCAGCACCTCAGCAAGCGGCTGACGTTGCCATGGGCTGTCTCGGGCCGACGGATCCGTTGCGCCGTGGCTGCAGTACAACACGAACATGTTAAACCCGACGGCGCGCCGCGCGACCGCTCTTCCAATCCGCCCCATCCCGATGATGCCGAGCGTTTTTCCATGCACGTCCGCGCCGAGCATCTGGGTGGGCTCCCATCCCTTCCAGGTCCCCTGCCGCACAAGCCGGTCTCCCTCCGGCAGGCTACGGGCCGTAGCCAGCAACAAGGCCCACGTCAGGTCTGCCGTCGCCTCGGTAAGGACATCCGGCGTGTTGGTGACGGTCACTCCTCTGGCCTGCGCGGCCTGCACGTCGATGTTGTTGTACCCCACGGCGTAGTTGGCAATGACGCGGAGACGGGGCGCCGCGCTCAGCACGTCCTGGTCGATCCGTTCCGTAAGAGTACAGACGGCGGCTTGCGCTTCCCTGAGGCCGTCCATGAGGGCCTTCCGGCTGGGAGGGTCGGTCTCCGGCGGGACCGTCAGACGGAACCGTTCCCGGACCACGGTCATGACCGGCCCCGGGAGCAATCTGGCTATGTACAGGCTTGGCGCCGGCATCGTCCTCCATTGCGGCCGGGTTCAGCGTAAGCGGTCTGCATCATAACGAATCGCGAGAAGCGCAACAACCCGCTGCACCTTCCTCTCCTCCTCGCTGCTGCCATGAGATGCGATTCGCGTTGGTCGTTCGACCGCTCCCGTTGCGTGCCTTCGGCGCCCGGTCCGCCTTGACTTGGACGTTCACCGTTTGCTAGACTTCGCCTCTAAGTCATTGAAACAACCAAGAATCTTTCCCTGACGAGATAAAGGAGCGGGATGAGAGAGTGGCTGTTCAAGTGGACGCGGCGACTCGAATCTCCAGCGCTACACGCTGAGGGAAACCCGGACGAGTGGGGCGCCGGGGACTCGTCGGCGGAAGAGGAACTGCCTCCCGCGCCGACCGGAGTGGTCGCCAAACCGGCGCATGGTCGGATCACGGTTTCCTGGGACCCCGTTCCGGACGCGATGTACTACAACATCTATTATCTGACCTCGAAAGGCGTCCAGATTAAGTTTTCCGAGCTCACCCGTCCGATCGCCAGCGCCGACGACTTCAACCCCGTCATCGGAGTCACGAAAGAAAAAGGCAACCTCATCGAGGGCGCCACGTGCCCCTATGTGCATGACGACTTGGCGAGCGGGACCTGTTACCACTACGTCGTGACGGTGGTCACCCCGAAGGGTGAAAGTCCCGAATCCGCGGAAGTGATTGCGATCCCGTCACCCTACCTGTTGGTGATGAAAATCGGCCAGGCCGGTGTGGACGATGGGGAGTTCAATTCTCCAACCGGGATCGCGCTGGACAAGGATGGAAACATCTACGTTGCCGATACGGACAACCATTCGATCCAAAAGTTCGATAAGGAAGGGAAATTTTTGGCCCGGTGGGGCGGGGAGGCCAGCTCACAGGAAGGGCTGTTTTACTATCCCCGCGGCCTGTCAACGGACCCGGAAGGCGATGTGTACGTGGCCGACAGCGGGAACAACCGCATTCAGAAGTTGGACTCGGAAGGCAACTGCATGCATGCCTGGGGGAAGTTTGGGTTTGCTTGGCGTGGCGCGGAGATGAACAAGTTCGATGTGCCGTGGGGAGTGACGACCGACCGCGAGGGGAACCTGTATGTCTCGGATACGAGCAATGCGCGGATCCAGAAGTTCAAGTCTGACGGAACTCCTCTCCTGAAATGGGGGCGGGACGGCAGTTTCGACGGAGCCTTCTTCTATCCGCGCGGCGTGGCCGTGGATTTTGTGGGCAACGTGTTCGTTGCGGATGAGGGCAACCATCGCGTGCAGAAATTTGATTCGAGGGGAAGTTTCCTCGCCAAATGGGGGAAGGAAGGAAGCGCCCCCGGTCAATTCAAGTCGCCGTGGGGAATTGCCTGTGACGCGCTGGGCAACGTGTATGTGGTGGATAGCGGGAATCACCGGATTCAGAAATTCGACGGAAACGGGACGTTTCTGTGCGCCTGGGGGAACCGCGGGATCACCGAAGGACAACTGAACTATGCCTCAGGCATCGCGGTCGACGACGAGGGGTACGTCTATGTCGTGGACGGCGGCAACGCGCGCGTGCTGAAGTATGCCCCGACCGAAGAAGAGATCAACCGACACAAGCAAGCTGCGCCACAGGAAGCGTCCGCCCTGCCGGCACCGCGGAGCGTGGCGGTGAAACCGGGAGATACCGAAACCGTGTTGAGCTGGCTCAGTGTGCCGGGCGCCGTCTCGTATAACCTCTACTTCCACACCCAACCCGGCGTCACCGCCCAGGGCGGCACGCGCGTCGAGGGTGTGACCAGCCCGTATACGCACACCGGCCTGACCAACGACATTCCCTACTACTATGTCCTTGCCGCGGTCTACGAAGATGGGCAGGAAAGCGGACTGTCCGAGGAGCTGACGGCGACGCCGGTGCTCATCGACATGACCGCTCCTCAAAGTGGCTATGCGGTGATTAACCATGGCGCGTTCATGACGAACTCACCCGACGTGGTGGTGACGATTTCGGCGAATGACTTGGATACCGGCGTGGCGGCCTATTTCATTTCTGAGAGCCCGATGGCGCCGACCGCCAGCGTGCCGGGATGGGTTGATGTCACCCCGGCGTATAAATTCGGCGCCACCGTGCCCTTCACGCTCTCGCCGGGTGACGGCAACAAGACGATGTATGTCTGGTTCAAAGACGTCGGCAACAACGTCTCGGTCCCGGCC
>CAYJUP010000145.1:0-5618 GCA_964373365.1 uncultured Nitrospiraceae bacterium | reverse complement strand
AGCTCTTCTCCCATCGATCAGTTGATTTCTGACGAGATTCGGCGTAGGAGACTGCCTGAATCTTGGAGAAGGCAAAACGGCTCCTGATACTGTTTCCTCTTCGACACGGACACAGGCAGACATGGAAAAGACGTTGCAAGTCCTGAACGACCTGGAACGCGCCGGGGTGGTGAGCCGCTATGCCATCGGCGAGGCGATGGGCGCCACGTTCTATGTCGAGCCTGTGCTGACCTTCGACCTCGATGTCTTCGTGGTGCTGCCGCAGACGCGCGGCGGCCTACTGATGCTGGACCCACTCTATGTGGCGCTACGCGCACGCGGTTACCGCGAGGAGGACGAGTGTGTGCACATCGAGGGCGTGCCGGTGCAGTTTTTGCCCGCCTACAATGCGCTGCTGGAAGAGGCAATGGCGGAAGCACGGGAAACGCGGTACGAAGCCACGCCCACCCGCGTGCTACGGCCCGAGCATCTGCTGGCCATCGCGCTCCAGACCGGGCGCGACAAGGACCGCGAGCGGGTGCGTCTCTTGCGCGAACAGGCGCGGCTCGATCAAAATTACTTGAAAGGTGTGCTCGCCCGGCATAGTCTGGATGACACATGGAACCAATGGAAACCCTGAACACCAAGGTCGCAGAACTGTTGGCTGCGAAAGAAGCCCGGCGGCGCAAGCTGGCCGGACTGCCGTTCCCGGACAAGGTGCGGACCGTGGTGCGCCTCCAGCGGATGGTCGCGCCCGTGTTGCGCGCGCGTGGAAGGCAGGTCCGCGTGTGGAACATCGAAGAGTCGTCTGCGCCGGGGGTGTGAAAGCCCTGCCCGCCGCGTGCCTCCCGGCCCTCCGCCTTCCGCTCTTTGTCCCCGACCATTATTTTCCTGCCATAAGCTATAAGCGATAAGCCATAAGCTCTTATCAATCCGCCATCCGCTCTTTGCCTGACCATAAGCTATACGCTATAAGCCATAAGCTCCTCACTCCCCCCCACCCCCTCCCTCCCAGCCCGGCCGACCAGCAAAATGGTGGTATTTCCCTACACGCGCGGGTTGATTTCTGACGCCATTCAGGGTATGCCTCTGCAACCTCGTGGCATCATGAAGGTGTGGAGGACGAAAGGGCGAGCGCGGTGATGACCAAGGAAGCAAGATGAGCGCAGTGGTTCCTGCTGAACGAATCGAGCGAAGGATTCTCCTGATTCGCGGCCAGAAAGTCCTGCTCGATAGTGATCTGGCGAAGCTGTACGGCGTATCCACCAAAGCCTTGAACCGTGCGGTGAAGCGCAACAGGGATCGGTTTCCAGAAGATTTCATGTTTCAACTCACCGCGGGCGAGTACCGATCTTTGAGGCTCCATTTTGGCACCTCAAAAACGGGGGATACTTTGAGGTCACAAATTGGCGCCTCAAAGGAGAGCAGAGGCGGGTGCCGCGCCAACTGGAAGCTAAACGCACCGAAGCCTGGAAGGCCTTCGACGAGGCCTCTCGTGACATCGAGAGGCAGAAAGACGCCTTGCTGGACGATGTGAGCTGGCGCTTGGAGCAAACCGTCGAGCAGACACCGCTCTTCACCATTCGGTGGAGGCTTGCGTGATTGCGCCGGCTGAGCTTATATGGTAACCTTTACGTTACTTTAGACGATGGCAGCAATCCGTATTCTTGAGTACCTCGATCCTGAGGGTCGCTCGCCGTATGGCGCCTGGTTCGAGGGGCTCAACGCGCCGCCGGCGGCGAAGGTCGCGGCAGCGCTCTACCAACTGGCTGCGGGCAACTTCTCGAAAGTCAAGGGTGTGGGTTCAGGTGTGTTCGAGCGAAAACTCGATTTTGGTCCAGGCTACAGGATCTATTTCGGCAAGGACGGCGACAGTGTGGTCATCCTGCTTGGCGGCAGCACCAAGCAACGCCAGCACCAGGCGATCAAGACGGCAAAAGAACGGTGGGCGGCGTATCGCCGTCGCAAGAGCAGGTGATCGATAGACGGGGGATGTATGGCACTCACACGGGATTTCAAGGAGACAGTGGCAGCGCGCGTGCAGCGCGACCCGCGGTTTCGGGAGGCGCTCTTCACCGAGGCGATCAATGCCTATCTCGGGGGCGACCTCACCACAGGCAAGGCCATCCTGCGCGACCTGGTCAACGCTACCGTTGGGTTCGAGGAACTGGCGGCCGAGCTCGACAAACCGAGCAAGAGCTTGCACCGGATGCTGGCCCCGTGGGGTAACCCGAACACAGAGAATTTTTTCGGCATCGTGAACGCCCTGCAAAAGAAAACGCGGGTGAAACTGCGCGTGACAGCCAAGGCGGGCTGAGCCAGGAATGATGGACGAAAATATGATCAAGGACAACGACCCGGTACACCCCGAGAAGCTCGACCTGCTCGAATTCGCCCGGACCAGGCCGGCCCAAGACTATATCGGTGAAGAGATGCAGCCATGAGGAGACCCATCGCTGCTCCTGCCGATGACCCAGGAGGAGAAACAGGAGGTGGTCACAATTTGTGACCACCTCCAAAGGCTCACGTTTTCCCTGGCGCTGCCTTACGGTTTCACTGAGCATGGGGCCTTGATGGCGGCGAACCTGCTGAACAGCGACCGGGCGGTGGATAAGCTCTTTTTTCCCGCCCCTTTCCATCACTTCTTAGCCTGACCATAAGCTATACGCCATACGCCATAAGCTCCTATCAAATGGTGGTATTTCCCGACCCGACCCGGTTGATTTCTGCGGGGAGAAGGCGTAGGAGTCTGCCTGAATCTTGGAGAAGGCAAAACAGTTCCTGACACCATTTCATTCCCCCCTATGGCGTAACGGGGGCGGAAGTGCGTACGGGGCGGCGCGGCCATTCGAGTGAAGCCCGAAAGGTCGGAATGTGCTTGGTCACACGGCTCTGCGATCTGACGCTGGCCGAGACGGCGACCCGCTTTGGGGTGGGGAGCTAAGGGACGGTGGCTTGGGCGTGCCATCACGTCCGCTCGCGAGTGGCGGCCGACCCACGGTTTCAGCGGCAAGTTGAGGGGATCGAACGGACCATTGGTCAACCAAAGACGTGACCCCTATTGACGACGAGTTCTGCTCAGCGCCGTGATCGCAGCGGTGGCATCGATGGCGATATCGGAGTGGTGAATTGATCAATCCACAAAGCGCGACGCGAGACGAACTCTTTCAGGCGCTCAAGGAATCCCTTGAGAAGAATATGGAATTGCTGCTGAGCCGAGACGACACCGGTCACTACCCGGCGGCGATCCTCATAGTCGTTGGCTCGGAAGCGCTAAGCCGACTTATGGGAGAGTCGGAGCACTGGGTCTTCGCTCAGATGATGAAGCGCCGTGACCTCCAGGAGCCCCTCGCGCGGGATCTTTTCAATGTGCTGCGCCACGGGCTGGTGCATATCTGGGACACAAACTTCCTCAAAGTCGAGCAGTCCTTCGTGCTAGAGATCGTGGTGTGCAAGACCATCAGGCGCCAGCATCTCAGCGTTCGCACGACGCCGACGCGCGGAATCAACATGGACATCCACGCGATGTGGGAGGACCTCCGGGCGGTCCTTTCTGAGTGCGCGGCTACGCTTGCGCCGGCGCTGGCGGGCTCAAAGCCGCCGAAGCAGTGGACCGACAACTGGTTGGAGGGGGCCGACCCGAGGAACATCCGTGCGTGGCGCGAATACGTTTCGAACGCTCCGGTCGACAACACCGGAGAGGCGTCTTGCGAGGAGACCAGCCGATGATCGCAGCAATCCATGCGAGGAAGTCGACGAATTCGGGGTCACCTATGAAAAAGTCTGTCAAGTGGGCGAGGACATCCTGTCGCGCTCCGGTCCCCTGCGAGTCTCAATGGACTACACCGTCAGTCACCTATGCGTGCTCGAGGGCACAGGATGAAATGGGACACCGGCCGCGCAATCAGGAAGAGATTAAGGGGTCGGGAGTCTTTTCCCGTCGTTGCGCCGGTGACGAACCCCTTTATACGGAAGTACCACGGCTGTTTGATTGGTCAGAGAAAACGTGTCAGGCCCCGGTGTCCGCTCGCGTCCAGTCCCTCCAGCCCGCCCCGCGCCTTCCGCGGCGCATTATTTCGCCTCCAGACTAGACACTGCCTGTCGTACATGCTCCCTTTGCCTGGCAGAGGTTGGAGGCCTATCCCAATCAGTTTGCTGGCAATAACCCTCGATTTGATAACCTGCAATGCCTAGAGCCTGTGGAAACGGCGGGGTAGGCTTTTCAACGCCATCCAGTTCAGCTACACTGCTCCCCCACCCCTCAGGAGGTCACTGCCATGACCACCAAGGTCGAAATCGTCTATCGCCCCGATCTCTCCACAGTCTGTGAACGGCCTGTCTTCCTGGAGCGGGTTCCGGCTGGCTTCCCCTCGCCAGCGGCTGACTACGTGGAAGGCAAACTTGATCTCAACCAGTACCTCATCAAGCACCCCGCCGCCACGTATTTTGTCCGTGTGACCGGCGACTCGATGGTTGAGGCGGGCATCCATTCGGGCGACCTGCTGATCGTGGACCGGTCACTGGAGCCGAGCGACGGAAATATCGTGATCGCGGTGCTGGATGGGGAACTCACCGTCAAGCAGTTAGAACGACGAAAAGGCAAGCTCCGTCTACTCCCGGCGAACAAGAACTACGAGCCGTTGGAGGTCTCTGAGCAGCAGTCCTTTGAGATTTGGGGCGTCGTCACGAACGTCATTCACTCCCTCTGAGGCGTTATGTCTCCTCTCTTTGCCCTCGTAGATTGCAACAATTTCTACGCCTCCTGTGAGCGGGTCTTTAATCCCAAGCTCGCCGGTCAACCCGCCATCGTGCTCAGCAACAACGATGGCTGCGTGGTGGCCCGTTCCAACGAAGCCAAAGCCCTGGGTATTGCGATGGGGGTGCCGGCTTTCCAAATCCGTCACCTCATTCGTAAGCACGATGTGCAGGTCTTCTCCTCGAACTATGCTCTCTATGGCGATTTGTCCCAGCGGGTCATGGAGACCCTGCAGCAATTCAGCCCTGAGGTTGAAGTCTATTCGATTGACGAGGCATTCCTGAACCTCTCAGGCTTCACCAACATCAATCTGACCGACTATGGGCGCAGGATACGTGCGACTGTGAAACAGTGGACAGGAATCCCGGTGTCGGTCGGGATCGCTGAGACGAAAACGCTGGCCAAGATCGCCAATCACGTTGCTAAGCGCACTGAGGGCACTGACGGCGTGTTCGATTTCACAGCGTGGCCGGATCGGGATAGCGTGCTGGCCAGGGTGCTGGTTGAAGAGGTATGGGGGATCGGGCCGAACTCTGCCAGGCTGCTGACGCAGCACGGGATCACGACCGCCCTGGGTTTGCGGGATGCGGACGATCATTGGATTCAGAAACAGATGGGGGTCGTGGGACTGAGGACCGTCCATGAGCTACGCGGGATCTCCTGTCTCCCACTGGAGCAGTGCCCACCACCAAAGCAGGGCATCACCTGTTCACGGTCGTTCGGCAGGCCGGTGACCACGCTCGCCGAGATGCGGGAAGCGGTAGCGGCCTATATCACCCGTGCCGCGGAGAAGCTGCGGGGCGAGCAGTTGGCGGCCTCGGCGCTGACGGTATTCCTGACGACCAATCCGTTCAAGGATGAGCCGCAATACAGCAATGCCCTG
>CAYJUP010000144.1:0-5631 GCA_964373365.1 uncultured Nitrospiraceae bacterium | reverse complement strand
CAAGAATCCGCAGGCGAAGACCACCTGCGGCTGCGGCAGTTCTTTTAGCGCGTAAATCACTCAGACGACTTGACGTTCGAGCACAAGGGCCGGGGTCGTTCACCATGGGGTGAGACATGACCCTGGCCCTTTCTGCATGGACAGGATTCCGTGACGGCCAACGTCCTGCTGACCAAACGGATCGAGTTTTCGGCCTCGCATCGGTACCAGAACGATGCCTGGGATGCCCAACGCAACCGGGCGGTGTTCGGGGCCTGCGCCAATGAGCCCGGCCATGGGCATAACTACCTGCTCGAGGTGACCGTTGCGGGAGAGGTCGATGACCACACGGGGATGGTCGTCAATCTCTATGACCTCAAACAGGTCTTGAAGCAGGTTCTGGAAGAGTTCGATCACAAACACCTCAATCTTGACACGCCGTATTTCAGGGGGAAGATTCCGACGACCGAGAATATCGCCGCCGTGCTGTGGCGGATACTGGCGGCGCGTCCCGGAATTGGGACGCTGGTGAAGGTCAGACTCTTTGAGGACGAGGATCTGTCGGCGGATATCACGACGGCGGATGTCGGGAAGCGGCGTGCGGGGACTGCCAGCGTGACCCGTCGGTATCATTTCTCAGCCACGCATCGGTTGCGGTCCAAGCAACTCGCGGACTTGGACAACCGACGCGTGTATGGGAAATGCGGCGGCCCGAGCACGCATGGCCACGAGTATGAGCTTCAGATCACGGTCCGCGGCGACATCAACCAGGACACCGGCATGGTGACGGACATTCCGGCGCTGGACAGGCTGGTTCAGGAGCTCGTGGTGCAACGTTTTGACCATCAGGATCTGAACCGCGATCCTGACTTTTCGGCCCGTGTCACGACAGGAGAGAATCTGGCGCGGTCCATTTGGAACCTGCTGGCCAAGTCGATTTCGGCCGGCCGGCTGGAGCGGATCGGGCTCGCCGAAACACGGGGCAGCTCTTATGAGTATGCAGGCCACGCAGGATAGCGAACCCCACGGGGCGGGTTACGCGGGGGAGGGATGGAGTGTGTTGGTCAGCCCGTGAGCAGGTGGTCGTTGATGAGGGCCGAGAGTTCGTCTGCCTCCAGCTTGCCTTCCCGGATCAGCAGCAGTTTTCCTCTTGAGAACAGGTGAGTGGTCGGATAGGTCTCGAATTGGTGTCGTTTTTTGATTTCGCGACACCGCCCCGGCACGTGCATTTTGGCCTTGCCGACGCGCACCTCGGCGTACCGAGACGCCGTTTCCTCCAGGATCGGGTCGTAGGCAGAGCACGGCTCGCAGGACGCGATCCCGTAGGCCACGACCGCCGCCGGCGCCTGGCTGAACTCCTCGTAATTCGCGTCGCTGACGTCTTCGACTGTTCCGGCCATCTTTTTCAAGGACTGAGTACCGAGGACTGAAGTATCAGGACCGAGAGACGAGGACTGAGGACTGAGGTTTTTGGGGAGACGTCTCCATCTCAGTCCTCAGTCCTTCGACAGGCTCAGGACCCCGAGCCCAGTCGAGGGGCACTCGGCCCTCAGTCCTAAAAAGAGCCCTCAGCACTCAGTCCTCAGTACTGGCTTTAGTTCAGCTTCTTCAGCGCTGCCAAAATCTCCTTGTCATCCCGGGCAGTTTTAATCTCCTGCACTTTCACGTAGGCCACCTTCCCCTGTGTATCCACAATCACGGTGGCGCGTTTCGCGCAGTTCAGCGGTTCGAAATAGAGGCCGTATGCCTTGGCGACGATGCGGTGCATGTCGGCCAGCAGGCGGTGTTTGAGTTCAAGCGCATCGACCCAGGCTTTGTGCGAGAAGAAACTGTCGGTGCTGATGCCGAAAACTTCCGCGTTGGACGACTGAAAACTTGGGAAATCGTCGGTCAAGCATTTATTCTCCCCCGTGCAGACCGGGCTCCAGTCCAGGGGATAGAATGCCAGGACGATATTCTTCTTCCCACGGAAGTCGCCCAGCTTGACATCCTTTTGGTCCTGGTCCTTGAGGGTGAAGTCAGGAGCCGTGTCTCCTACTTTGATCTCTGCGGCCACATCGGTTGCCATTCGAAACCTCCTTGACTCGGTTAAAGATGAGCGTCGATCCTTAAGACGTGTTTGGTAACATAGCCTCTGAAAGGTTGTCAACGGGCCAAAAGGCCTATGAGCCATGCCGTGATAGGCCAACTGAGTGACGGTCGAACAAAGAGGAACAACTCAGGCTCTCTGCTCGTTCGACTCATGGCCCCAGGTCCTCCCCGGTCAGTTCACGCCAGGTGATTTCTCGCAGGGTGCAGGTGGTCCCGGAAGGAGACGCCGTCCGGTGCCGGAGCACCTGCACGGACAGGCCGAGTCCCCGCATCAGAACCGTTGCGCCCACCTTCGGGGAATGGCCGAGCCGGACGATCTCATCCGCGATACCGGCCAAGCTCTCCTGAACCGGTCGGCTCGGGAGACCCAGGGGGCGGACGGTCTCGATCTCGTCCAAGCCGAATTTAGCCAGCCCCAGCGTATAGAACCAGTCCCGATTCGGAACAGCCGCTTCAGCGTGTTCGACCGTGATGTGATCGCTGACTCTGAACCGATCGAGCGGTCGGTCTTGCCAGTCGGAGGGATTGAGATACGCGTGCGTGATGACATCGTGCGCCGTCCCGTCGGTCAGCAACGTGAGCCCCCTGGCCAGACGCGCCGCGTGCAGAACCAGATCGCTCGCATGGTGCGGTGTGATGGTGGTTGGGATCACGTGGGCGACGCCGCGGTGTCGCCATCCAAGCAGGGCACTCCATTCGTCGGCCTCGGAGGAGGTGAGCGAGATTTGGAATGCCACGCTCCACGGACCGTGCGCGGCCCGCACCAGCGAAGAACGGGCGTCGGCAGTCCCCGCTTCCCACGCGTCATCCTTCAGCTTGAGAGGTCCGCCGTATTCGAGGTCGAACCAAGCCCGCAGGTCGGAGAGATCCGGAGGGGCGGATGAGTATCCGATCACGTACAGGGGCCCTCTGGCGCGAGGCGGCTTGGGAAGCTTGCGGCGGATTTTCATGACGTGCAGGACAGGGTCGAGGCATTCACGTCGGACAGCAAGGACGCTCGGCAGCGATGAACGCACACGGGGCCGTCCCGGATGGGACGGCCCCGTGTGTCTCCTCTAGCCGCGTTGCTGCGTTACCATCGAGCGCCGGAGCGTTCGCGCTTCTCCTGCGGCTTCGCCTCGTTGACCACGAGCGTGCGCTGCTCCAACTTGGTGCCGTTAAGGCTTTCGATGGCCCGCGTGGCTTCCTCGCTGGTCGCCATTTCGACAAACCCGAACCCCCGCGACTGGCCGGTGAACTTGTCCGTGATCACTTTTGCGGACGTCACCGCCCCGTACTGGGAAAACAGGTCGGTCAACTGCGCGTCGGTCGTGGAATAGGGAAGGCTCCCCACATATAACTTGGTACTCACTGTACCTCCTTCATGAATCTGACAGGGCTCGGGATTCAGGGAACGAGAGGGGGGCAGATCGCGATAAGGCGGCAGGTTAGTTGCGCCGGACGGTCGCTCCGATCAAGATTCCTAATCTCAGGGCCGCTATCTCTCCTCAGGGTCCGGTGTGTGCGTGTGCTGTTTCGCCGGCCCCCTATCCAAAACAGCACGGGCGGAGTGTAACACGGACCTCCGCCGTTTGCAAGGCCCTTTCAGGCGCGGCGATCTTTGCGCGCCTTCCGTCGCTCCTCTGGGTTGAGGAGTCGCTTGCGAATCCGCAGGTTGGTCGGAGTGACCTCGACGAGTTCGTCGGGCTCGATATACTCCAATGCGGACTCCAGCGTCACCTGTCTGGGCGGGGTCAGGGTGAGCGCCTCGTCAGACCCGGAGGCGCGCATATTGGTGAGGTGTTTGGCCTTGCAGACATTCACGTCCAGGTCTTCATCTCGACTGTTTTCCCCAACCACCATGCCTCGATACACGTCCACCCCGGGCTCAATGAACAGGCTGCCGCGTTCCTGAATCATATAGAGGCCGTAGGCGTTGCTGGTGCCGTCCTCGAACGCCACCAGTGACCCGTGCGGGGTGGCTAGGGGCGCGCGCTCGTCGACCGGCGCATAGCGGTGGAAGACGTGGTGCATGATCACGGTGCCGCGTGCCTTCGCCAAGAGCACGTTCTTGAGGCCGATCACGCCACGGGTCGGAATGTGGTATTCGAGATGCGTGTCGCTGGCGGCGCCCTCCGCATGCACCACCTTCATGTGGCGGAGCTCGCCACGGCGGCGACCGACCTCCTCGATGACCGCGCCCCGGTATTCGGACGGAACCTCGATGGTCAGCTCCTCGAAGGGTTCCGTGACGACGCCGTCCTCGGTGCGCAAGATGACCTCGGGCTGCGACACCTGCAGCTCATAGCCCTCGCGGCGCATTTGCTCGATGAGCACGGCGAGGTGCAACTCGCCTCGTCCGGCGACCAAGAGGCGATCGGGGCTGTCGGTCTCCTGCACCCGCAAGGAGACGTTGGTCTCCAGTTCCTTGAGCAGACGTTCCCGCAGGTGGCGGGATGTCAGATACTTGCCTTCCCGACCGGCAAAGGGACTGGTGTTGACTCCGAACGTCATCTGCACGGTCGGCTCGTCGATCGCCACCGGCGGCAGCGCGACCGGCTGGTCGGGATCGGCGATGGTCTCGCCGATGCTGATGTCCGGCAGGCCGGCGACGGCCACAATCTCTCCGGCCTCAGCCTTCTCCACTTCCGCCCGTTCCAGCCCCGCAAACACCGACAGGTCGGTCACTTTGCCGGATGCCTGTGTGCCGTCCCGCCTGATCTGGACGATGCTCTGACGTTTGGCGATCGAGCCGGACTGGATCTTGCCGATGCCCATCTTGCCCTTATACGAATCATAGGCCAACGCCAACACGAGGATCTGAAGCGGCGAATCGGCATGAATAGCCGGGGCGGGGATCTGTTCGAGGATCGCGTCCAACAAGGGGGCGATATCCGTGCCGGGTTTGTTCACGTCCAGCGTGGCGGTGCCGTTGATGGCCGAGGTGTAGACAATGGGGAAATCAAGTTGCGTGTCGGTCGCGCCCAGATGGACGAACAGGTCGAACGTGCGATTGAGGACATCATCCGCGACCGCATCAGGACGATCGATCTTGTTGATGACCACGATGGCCCGATGGCCGAGGGCGAGCGCCTTGCGCAGCACGAAGGTCGTCTGCGGCATCGGTCCCTCTTTGGCGTCAACCAGAAGCAGGACGCCATCCACCATTCTCAGGGTCCGCTCCACCTCGCCTCCGAAGTCGGCGTGCCCCGGCGTGTCCACCAGGTTGATCTTCACGCCCTTATACGTGACGCTGGCGTTCTTCGCTCGGATGGTGATGCCTCGCTCACGCTCCTGGTCCATTGAGTCCAGGATGCGCTCGCCCATCTCGTTGATTTTCCGGTGCACGTGCGTTTGTCGGAGCAGGGCGTCCACCAGCGTGGTCTTGCCGTGGTCCACGTGGGCGATGATCGCGATGTTCCGGATATCGTTGCGGCGGTCCGAGAGAGGACGCCGGAGTGTCTGGTCTAAGATTGTTTGCGGATCCATGCTCGGGATAGGTCCTTCGGCCAAAAAAAAACGCCGCGCGGTGCCGGCGTCGGGACACAGTATATCCGAATAGGATTACGGAATACAAGCGGA
>CAYJUP010000143.1:0-5688 GCA_964373365.1 uncultured Nitrospiraceae bacterium | reverse complement strand
TTGCGCAAGACCGCCTTGCATTTCGCCTCACCCTCTTCGAGGAGCGCGGCGATCAAGGATTCGTAGGGCATGACTTCTCAGCGAGTAGCTGATAGCGAGCAGCAAATAGCTTGAGGTTGGCAGTCTCAGTGTGTTTGCTGCTAGCTGTTCGCTATTCTCTATTAGCTCACTTCAACGTGAACAGGATCAAGATTGCAATCGTGAAACCGAAGATCACGAGAGTTTCCGGGATCACCAGAAGAATCAACACCGTGCCCAATGATTCCGGTTTTTCAAGGATCGCGCCAACGGCCGCGGCGCCGATTTTGGCCTGCGCCAGCGCCGTGGCCAGCGCCGCCAGCCCGATGGCCAGGCCGGCTCCAATCGCGATGAGCCCGATATCGGTCATGGTCGTCCTCCATGGTTGAGATAAGGCGATCAGCTTTCAGCGTTCAGCTTCTGGCCGACCCCCTCTAAACTTATGACTGAATGCTCATGGCTGACAGCTCCTGTTCATACGCTCCTCTTGAAAGGCTTGTACGGCTTGCCTCCCGGGGCGAAGAAGTTTTCGAAAAACTCCACATAATGGAGCCGCAGGGATTGAATGGTCGGCGAGAGCAGCGCGAAGGCGAAATTGATCGCATGCAGGGTGCCCCCAATGACGATCGCCAGCAGGAGGTTCTCGACCATGCCTCCAAGCTTGTTGGCGGCAAAGGCCAGTGCGGCCGAGGCCACGCCAATCCCCATGAGCCGTAGGTAGGAGAGCACATTGACCAGGTTGTGCAGTTCCATGGCCCCCCGCGCCCCTCCAAACACGAGGATCATCGCGAATGAGAGAAGCAAGCTTGCCAGCTCCCAGGTAGCCCACCCCCTCGGCTGAAGTCCGGCCAGGCTGGCGATGAGGCAGACGAAGCTGAGAACCAGCAGGAGCCCGCCGATCTTGGCAAGGCATTCGCGCCACTCGCCTTGCCGCCAGGCCCAGAGCGCCCCCAGGGTAATCCCCAATGAGACATGGAGGACTCCGATCCCGACCGAGAGATAGAGGAGGGGAATGAAGGCCTCCATGCGGTTCAGGAGAGGGTGGAGCCCCACTCGCTCGCCCAGCTCGCCAAACAGCTCTCCAAAGAAAAGGCCAAAGCCCACTGCGCTCCCAGAAGCGACCATGAAGATAATTGAGAGATCCCGCACGAGCGGTTGACGGCCATAGCGCCGCCGGACAACCTCCGAGGCGATGAGAAGGAGCAGCCCATAGCCCACATCCCCCAGGATCATGCCGTAGAAGAGGGGGAAGAAGACCGCCAGATAGGGGGTGGGATCAATGCTGCCATACCGGGGCAGCGCGATCAGCCGCGTCAGGGACTCAAAAGGTCTGAGAAAGGGGGGATTCTGCAGGACCACCGGGACCGTTCCCCATTCCTTCCGACCGATGGGGCATTCCTCCACGACCACTTTCCCGCCGAATTCTTTCCCGATTCCGGCGCTCAGAGCGCCGAAGGCGCGGCGCGGGACCCATCCGTAAATGAAGGAGGCCATCTCGGTCTGGTAGAAGAATGAGGCGGCTTCGATCTGTTCCAAACGCCGGGCCACGGCTTCCTGGTACCGTGCCATATCCTGTCGCCAGAGACGGGCCACATCCGTGAGTTCGTCGCGGTAGCGTGCGGCGCGGAGCGGGAGATCCACTTTCTTCTTGAGGATGATGCGCAGGGCTTGTCCCAAAGGCTTGTCCGAGACTGAAGCCGGAAGCCGCAGTTCGTTGATTCCCTCCTCCCAGAGGAGACTGCGAATCCTGGCGGTATAGGTCTTTGGGAAGACTAAGAGGACCGCCAGCGAGCGCTCATCCAGGCGGCTGTGGAACAGCTCATAGCGGTTGTCAGTAATCTTGGCCATCATTTCGCGCAGGAGGGGCAGAAGGTGGCTCTCCCTATCCTTTTCTTCGATGGTCACTCCCACATGGTCCACTTCCTCGCTCTCCTGGGTGAGGCGCAGAAACGGGGCCAGGGCCTCGAGGGCCTTCTCGTACTTAGACAGCAGGGCCAGCTCGTCTTCACACGCCTTGAGGCGGCCTGTGAGGTAGTCCACGCGGTTCCCCACCTGGCGGACGAGATGGGCCAGACGCTTCATTGTGGCCTCGGTAAGTTCCGACAGGTCAGCCCGCTCCGCTCCGGGCCGTTCCTCCGGTGAGACTTCTGGTAAGAGTAAGAGGAGCCGGCGCAGCTTCTCGCGCAGGCGTTCCAACTCGACCTGGCGCTGACGGGTCGGCTCGTCCATTACCTGAGGGCGTAACGAGATGTGCATGGCCTCGCTGGGCGAGGACTCGATGTGCAGGACGCCCGCTTCTTGGAGGAGGGCAGTCACCCTATCCACGAGGTTTCGGGGAGAAACCAGTCGCACTTTTGCCATCGGTTCGATCATATCGGGACTCTCAGCGGTCAGTAGTTCCGCGAGACTCGCGAGACTCGCCAGAAACCGTAAGGGGCGAGGCGTCAGGCGTGAGAGGCTTTGTAAACGAGGGCTTCGCCTCACGCTTCACGTGTGTCGCGCCTTTCTTGCGTTTCTCGCCAGCCACCCGGCAGAATGTGGCAGAGGACCATCTCTACCGCTTCGTCCACCCTGGCCATGCCCCGGGCCTTCAAGTCATGGGCCTTCACCCGAGCCTCCAGCACGATCCGCTCGGCCTCACGTTCCGCTTCCTTGGCTCCCTCAGCCAACTGGTTCTTGTTCCTCTCCTCAAGAACACGGCGCTTCTCGGCCCGGAGGGCCTCGGCCTGGGCCCGGGCCCTCTCGAGGATCGCGGCCGCCTCCTGCTCGGCCAAGCGGACCATCCGTTCCACTTTCCGCTCGGCGGCCTGGATCTGTTTGAGCACCTCCGGAGGCTGTTGCTCGCGCTCCTCAGTCATGTCCGGTCTGATAGCGGTTTCACATTACCCCCTAAACCGTTTCCCGTGAACCGAAGGCGGAGGCACGCACAACGGTGAACGGATAGCGAGTTTAGTAGGCCTCACCCGCGTTCCGCCACGGGAGTATAGGGCCGTCCGTGCGCGCCTTCATAGATCTGGTCCGGCCGGAAAAGGCGATTGTCTTGAAGCTGCTCCAACCAATGAGCCAGCCACCCGGAGACGCGCGCCATAGCAAAGATGGTCGGGAAGAAGTCGGGGTCGAGGCCCATCGTCTTGTACAGCACGCCGGAGTAGAAGTCCACGTTCGCGTGGACTCCCTTCGCCTGCAACAGCTCCTCCCCAACGCGCTCGACCTCTTCCGCAAGGTCATAAAGCAGAGAGGGCCCGTGGCGCGCCAAGCGCGCAAAGAGTTGCCGGGCCAGTCTCTGCAAGATGATGGCCCGTGGGTCCTTTACCTTGTAGATCCGATGGCCGAACCCCATGATCTTTTCTTTGGCCGCGAGCTTCTGTTCAAGGTACGGTCGGACATTGTCCACCGAGCCGATCGCCTTCAGCATCTCCGCCACTTCCTGGGCCGCTCCACCGTGCAGGGGGCCTTTCAGGGTCCCGATAGCCGACGAGACGACCGTATAGGGATCCGCGAGCGTGGAGGCGGTCACCATGCCGCTGAACGTGGAAGCGTTCATCGTGTGCTCGGCATGGAGAATGAGGCAGGTGTCCAGCGCCTTGGCGACCACCGGGTTCGGCACCTTCTCAGTCAACATGTACAGGAAATTGCTCGCATGGTCTAGGTCGTCGCGGGGCTGGATCTGGTCATCTCCGCGCCTGAGTCGATAGTACGCGGCAACGATGGTCGGCACTTTGGCGATCAATCGCACGATCGACCAATATTGCACTTCAGGATCCAACACGTTTCGCGCCGGATAAAACATCCCCAAGGCGGCGACGGCAGCCTGAAGCGCGTCCATCGGATGTCCGTGTTCGGGGAGACATTTGATCAGATCCGTGATCCGGTACTTGATCCGCCGATGATGGGTCACATCGGCCGAGAACCGGTCCAGTTCGGCTTGGGCGGGCAACCGATCATAGAGCAGTAGGTACGTCGTTTCTAAGAAGGAGCTGTGCTCGGCCAGCTCATTGATCCGGATCCCGCGGTACTCTAGCAACCCGGTCCGCCCATCTACGAAGCTGACCTTCGACTTGGCCGCCGGTACGCCGGCCAGCCCGGGAGAAAATTCGTACACAGGCACCTCCATCAATAGAAATTTGTCAGTCCAATACTAACAGTCGGAGATCATCGAAATATGTGACCGCGTCTGACTTCGTCCACAATCCCACGCGACCAGACGTGAAAGTAGGATCGTGAACGTCAAGGACAGGTTGCCCATCGAACATCACCTGAAAGTAGTCCCCACGGACGACCACGCGAAGTGTGTGCCACTTGTTTTTCGGGATGATCCGGTCGAAGTTGGCGAGGTGCTGACGGACGCCCTTCACCACCCGGTATAAGCGAATGTTCTGCTCCAACGGGTTGGCCCGGGTCAGGTAATAGTTCCGATCGTCCTGTGCTCGCCAAATCAACCCCCCTCCCTGGTCCCCTTGACCGGTGACGGCCAAGAACGAGACCTCTAGATCGAGATCCGTCGCGGTCGTCCCCTCGATGAGAACCACCTTGTACGCGTGTTCCGCCCCTTTATTCATCAGTTGTGCCAGAACATGGGGAGGGCTCGGAGCATCCGTTCTCTCGATGATCTTCCACTCTCCAGCAGGCCGCCCATCGAACAACGTCCCGATCACAAACTCCTGTGGAAGCACGCCAAGAGGGGAGGTGTCGAAGTTCCAGATGCGTGTGGCCTGCCCCGCATTGGCTGCGCCCGCATTGGCTATTAACAACACTCCGTGAAGGACGAGGGCGAGCGCTACCGCCATGTTACTTCCTCCCAAAACAAATGAATGAAGGTCTCGAAGGGCGGAAAGTTCTGGTTGTTCGTTTCCTTGGACCGCACCCAGAGGTCAATCTCCATCCCGGCGGGATCGGTCTCGCCGCCGGGCAGGGTCCGCTTCATAGGATAACGAACCTCGTGTGTCTGGGGGTCGCGTGAGCGCTCCATCACCATGAAATGAGCGGCATAGTCTTTGTAGAAAACCTGTCCGTTCTTAAGGACATTCGCCTTGCCCCATCCCGCCAGGTATAGCCAGGTCTTGGGATAGAGTGGATCACCGTTTCCCGAATCGCCGTGCTCATAGATGCGCGTAGCGATGCCCCCATCCTGGAACGTGGCCCACGGTTCGAACCGGTCGAAGACGACCCGGTACTCATCCGCGCCTTCGCGAAAGTCAGCCACAACCAACCCGGCGTTGGTCCGTTCGTTGACCTCGATTTGAATCTTTCCTTGCACGGTGGTCAGGTGCTTGCCGGCGTAATCGAGGTGGTCCCAGGGTGGACGATCCGCCATGCTTCCGACCAGGGTCCCCCTCTGCCCTTGAAGCCGAAACTGTCCGCTGTAGTTCGGGTGCTCGGTGGCCTTAAAAATGCGGGTGCCTTCGTCGCCTTGTGGGGTCCCAAACTGGATGAGCGTCCGTTCCTCTCAGTACCAAGACGCACAAGACAGTCGAGGCAGACACCGCTAACCATGATCTCATTGTTCTCAGTAAAGGGCTCACTGGCCAACTCCTTACGGTCCTCAAAGAGGGCCGCAGACACACAGGCAAATTTCGCGTGAGATCTTCGTCTCCCGAACTCCAACTCAAAAGAATGGATGGGGCGCCACGCCGAATTGAATCCCCTTCGGGGCTTCTCCGGCATGCCCGC
>CAYJUP010000142.1:0-5711 GCA_964373365.1 uncultured Nitrospiraceae bacterium | reverse complement strand
TGATCGCCGCGCTCCTCGAAGAGGGTGAGGCGAAATGCAAGGCGGTCTTGCGCAAGGCTCGGGCCGAGGCGGACCGTCTGATCGGCGAGGCCTCTACCGCCGCTGAAGCTTTAGCCCGCGAGGCCGACTTGCACGTCCAACATGAAGGGGCAAGGCAGCGCGTCGAGATACTAAGTCGGGCTACTCTCTCGGAGCGCCAGATCCTCTTGCAGGCGAAGCGCGAAGCGGTGGAAGCCGTCTGGTGGCGGGGGACCGAGATGGCCTTGGCTCTCACCGGCGCTGCACGCACGCGGGTCTTGAGGGCGCTGCTCGATGAGCTCCTGCAGTTGGCGCCTCCTGGACCGCTCAAGGTGGTCATTGATAGTCGGGAGCGGGCTCACCTGGCCTCCTACCTTCAAGAGCGGGGCCTCCCTTTTGAGGAGCAGCACCGGGACGACCTCTTGCTGGGAGTGGAGTTGGAGGGCGGCGGCGAACTCCTGCGGAGCAGCTTTGCGACCCGACTGACGAAGGCCAAACCGGGGCTGATCATCGAGCTGAACCGACTGCTCTTCACGTCGAAAAACTAGTAGCTGGCAGCAGGCAACGCATAGCTCAGAGCTGTTGGCTGTTCGCTATTAGCTATTCGCTCGGTAGCAAATGGACGACTACGCCTACTTCAACACCCGGATCCGGGCCATGCAGGGCCGTCTGCTGACCCGTGAACACTATGAGGTCCTGTTAGCACGAGAAACGACGGCAAGCCTCTTGGAGAGCCTGATGGACTCGACATACGCGGAGGCCCTTGAGCGGGCCGCCGAGGCGCCGGGTGCCCCCACTCCCCTGGAGACAACGACCCGCATTGACGAGGCGCTCAGACGGGATCTCGCCGGAACTTTGTCGAAGCTCCGGCATCTTACATCAGATCGCCTCCTGGAACCGATGGGGGTGCTCCTCCTTCGCTGGGATGCCTATAACCTGAAGACCATCCTGAGAGGGAAACGGGCCGCCGCCCCGTTCGAAGAGATCCTGGCCTCGACCTTTCCGGTGGGGGACCTCGACGAGATTGCCCTGGCCGAACTGACCAGGGCACCGTCGGTTGGGGCTCTGGTCAACACGTTGGGAACCTGGCGAGTGCCCCTTGCCCGCCCGCTCCGCGAGGGGCTGAGGCTTCTTGGAGAGACCGACACCCTCCAGCCGCTGGAGTTCGAGCTGGATCGCTTCACCTTTGCACAAGCCTTACGAGTGGTTGCCGATGGTGACGACAACGACAACGTCGTGAGGGCCTACCTCCGGCTTTTGGTGGATCGGGCTAATCTGCTGACCGCGCTGCGCTACTTGGAGGAACGCAGTGCCCTGTCGCCAATTGAAGCCGCGCGTCATTTCCTTGAAGCGGACGGTCAGTGCACCCGCACCCACTACGAGGCGGTTGTGGGCGCCAGAGACCTCCACCACGGACTCTCCCTACTGGCCGACACCCCGTATCGTTGGCTTGCGAAGGCGTTCGCGGCGGGGGAGCCCGTCTCTCTTCCTCTCGTAGAGCGGAAGTTGGATCGTATGGTGAGCCGTGAGGCAGTTAGCCTCTCGCGCCGCGATCCGCTCGGCATCGGCGTGGCGGTGGCCTATATCGAGCGGAAGGTCAATGAGGTGCGGAACCTCCGAATGATTATGCGGGGCAAGGTCCTGGGGATGGGAGCCGAACAGATCGCTGAATGGCTCATCGTTTAACCGGAAATTTCTTGCTGTTTCTGCCGCTTCATCGTCTTCGTGGAGGAGTCCCAGGAAGGTGGAAACCATGACGGGATACGACATGATGGGCGGAGGAATGGGGAATTGGATGCTTCTGTCTATGGTTGTCTCGTTTCTCGCCATTCTCGGCCTTGTGCTGCTGGTAGCGTGGGGCGTCCAGTGGATTGGGAAAGGCGGGCCCGGCAGGACCGAGGATTCGGCCCTGGAGATCTTGAAGAAACGTTATGCCCGCGGAGAAATCAGCAAGGAAGAGTACGAAGAAAAGAAACGGGACCTTGCCTAGCGGGGGATGGTGATGCCACGCCTGCTCGTCGTTACCGATCCCGACACGGCGCTCGGGTTTCGGCTGGCCGGAATCGAAGTGGCCGAGGTGACCGGGGCGGATAAGGCGGTCGAACGGCTGCTCGCCTTGCTCCGCGCGAAGGAAACCGGGATCGTGGTGTACAACGAGGCGTACCGGTCAGCGATTCCGGAACCGTACCAGGCCGCGATGGAGGAATGCCTCGCCCCGATTTTTTTCGCAATTCCGGTGGCGCGGACCGGACGGATCAGTGAGCGGCGAGAGGAATACCTTGCCCGTCTCCTCCGCCGGGCAATCGGGTATCAGTTGAAGATTAAACGATAGGTATCCGTAAGGGGTGAGGCGTGAAGCGGAAGGCGAAGCCCCTCCACCTTACTCCTTACACCTAACGCCTCACGGCATCGATGAGCGGCACCATCATCAAGATCTCTGGTCCCACGGTGGTCGCCCGGGGGATGGAGCAGACGCGGATGTTCAACCGCGTCGCGGTGGGCAAGTTAGGGCTGCTTGGGGAGGTCATCCGCGTGCGGCGTGACGAGGCCACCATCCAGGTGTATGAGGACACGACCGGACTGGCCCTCGGCGACGAGGTGTCGGACGCCGGCGAACCGCTGCTGGCGGAACTGGGGCCAGGGCTGCTGGGCTCCATCTTCGATGGGGTGCAACGCCCGCTGGATGTGATTGCGGCCGAGCACGGCGATTGGATTGCGCGCGGGCTCAAACTGCCCGCCTTGCCCCGAGACCGGCAATGGACGTTCACCCCGCAAGTGCGACCCGGGACTCCGGTCGTCGCCGGGACGTGTCTCGGAGTGGTCCAGGAATCCGAACGGATCCAGCATCGCATCCTGGTGCCCCCTGGCGTGGCCGGAACCGTGGGTGAAATCCGGGGGGGCACCTTCACGATCACCGAGCCCATTGCCGTGCTCGACGGCGACCGCCCGCTCACGATGCTGCAACGTTGGCCGGTGAGGACCCCCCGCCCGGTTGCCGAGCGGCTCCCTCCGGTGGTTCCGTTCATCACCGGACAGCGCGTCTTCGACATGCTCTTCCCGGTCGCTTCCGGGGGAACCGTGATTGTGCCCGGCGGGTTCGGGACCGGCAAGACCGTCGTGGAGCAGACACTGGCCAAGTATGCGCAGGCCAACATCGTCATCTATATCGGTTGTGGGGAGCGCGGCAACGAAATGACCGAGGTGCTTACGGACTTCCCGCACCTCAAGGATCCGACCTGCGGGTTGCCGCTCATGCAGCGGACCGTGCTCGTGATCAACACCTCCAATATGCCCGTGGCGGCCCGTGAGACCTCGATCTACACCGGCATCACAGTGGCCGAATATTATCGAGACATGGGCTACTCCGTGGCTCTGATGGCCGACAGCACCTCACGCTGGGCTGAAGCCACCCGCGAGATCTCGGCCAGGCTTGAAGAGATGCCGGGGGAGGAAGGTTACCCGACGTACCTGGCCACAAAGCTGGCGGAATTCTACGAACGCGGCGGCCGTGTCCGATGCCTAGGGCAGGCGGATCGCCAGGGATCCGTGACCATCGTCTCGGCCATCTCCCCTCCCGGCGGGGACTTTTCCGAGCCAGTCACCCAAAGCTCGATGCAGGTAGCCGGGGCCCTCTGGGCCCTCGATTCCGATCTGGCGCACCGCCGTCATTTCCCCGCCATCAACTGGAAACGCAGTTTCTCGTTGTACACAGCCCTGCTTGATCCCTGGTTCCGGTCCCAGGTTGCACCGGACTGGCCACAGCTCCGGGCCGACCTGGCCGCGCTCTTGCAGAAGGAAGAAGAGCTCCAGGAGATCGTCCAGCTCGTCGGAATCGATGCGCTCCAAGATCAGGAGCGCATCGCGCTTGAGGTGAGCCGCCTCGTCCGCGAGGAATACCTCCGGCAAAACGCCTTTTCGCAGATAGACGCCGCTTGCCCGCTGGAGAAGCAGTATTGGATGCTGAAGGCGCTTCTGCAATTCCTCCGCTATTGCCGGGAACGCCTCAAGCAGGGCTGGGCGATTGAGCAACTGCTGGCCTCGCCCTTCCGGGCCGAACTTGAACGAATGAAGGAAACGCCTCCGCAGGATTGCATCCAGCAGGCCCAGGCAATGATCGAGAAGATGCAGCAGGAGCCGGCGAAGTAAGTGAAGTGCCGTGAGGAGTGAGGCGTGAAACGTGAGGCGATGCCTCACTCACCTGACGCCTTGCGCCTAACGCCTCACGGATGAACGCTATGGATGACCTGATCACGAGAGAATACGAAACCGTCAGCGGAATCGCGGGCCCGCTTCTGTTTCTCGAACGGGTCAGAACGGCCTCGTTGGGCGAGATGGTCGAGATCATTCTCGCGAGCGGGGAAACGCGGCGCGGCCAGGTGATCGAGTTATCGGAGCAGCACGCCATCATCCAAATGCTGGAGGAGACGACGGGCTTGGGGATTGCCGGGACCCGGGTCCGACTCACCGAGTCGGCCGCCAAGATGGAGCTCTCTCCGGATCTGCTTGGGCGGCGATTCAATGGCGTGGGCCTTCCAATCGACGGGCTGCCGTCGGTCATCCCCGACGCTCGCATGGAGATTATTGGGCGGCCTCTCAATCCTGTCGCCCGGGACAAGCCGGCGCACTTCATCCAAACCGGGATCTCGACGATTGATGGGCTCAACACGCTGGTCCAAGGGCAGAAACTCCCGATCTTCTCAGGGGCCGGGCTGCCGGCCAAGGAGCTGGCGGCCCAGATCCTTCGCCAGGCCAAGGTGCGCGAAGAGAGCGCGTCTGGGCAACAGGCATTCGCCATTGTCTTTGCGGCGATGGGGGTCACGTTTCGCGAGGCCTCCTACTTTTTACAGGAGTTCGAACGCGGCGGAGTGATGGAGCATACCGTCGTCTTCCTGAACCTGGCCGATGACCCCACCATTGAACGGCTGCTCACCCCGCGCTACGCCCTGACCGCGGCTGAATATTTTGCCTTCACGCACGGTCGGCACGTCCTGGTCATCCTGACCGATATGGCAGCCTATTGCGAGGCGCTGCGCCAGATTGCCACGGCCCGGGAAGAGATCCCAGGCCGGCGCGGCTACCCCGGGTACATGTACTCCGACCTGGCCTCGATCTACGAGCGGGCCGGTCGAATTAAAGGCAAAGCCGGGTCCATCACCCAGCTTCCGATTCTGACCATGCCGGATGACGACATCACGCATCCGATCCCGGACCTGACCGGGTACAACACGGAAGGCCAGATCGTGCTGTCGCGCGAGCTGCACCGCAAGGGCGTCTATCCCCCGATCGATGTCTTGCCCTGTCTGTCGCGTCTGATGAACCTCGGGATCGGCCCCGGCAAGACCCGTGAGGACCATCGCGCGGTCGCCGATCAGCTCTACGCCCTGTACGCCCAGGGACGGGACGTCCGGCGTCTCGCTGCGATCGTGGGCGAGGAGGGGCTCACCGACTCAGACCGACGGCTCCTGAAGCTCGCGCAGGACTTCGAGCATGAATTCGTCAACCAGGGGGAGCAGGACCGAGACATTGACCAGACGTTGGACCTCGGGTGGAAATTTCTCCGCTATCTGCCGAAAGATCGGCTGACGCGGGTCAAGCCGGAACTGCTCGATCGGTACTATGGGGCGCGTCATGAGTGATGAGTAAGGGGTAATGGGTGAAGGATAACGCGTAACGGTTTATGGAGTCACTCGGCC
>CAYJUP010000141.1:3621-5769 GCA_964373365.1 uncultured Nitrospiraceae bacterium | reverse complement strand
GGGTCGGATTCGGGGGGAGGGGCCGGGATTCAGGCGGATCTGAAGGCGATGGCGGCCAATGGCGTGTTCGGGATGTCGGTGATCACGTCGATCACGGCCCAGAACACCAAAGGGGTGACGGCGGTCCATGACCTGCCGGTCTCGGTGATCGAGGCGCAATTGGATGCCATTTTCGATGACTTCGAGGTGGCGGCGGTGAAGACCGGCATGTTGTCCTCGGTCGCGATCGTGGAGGCGGTCAGCCGGAGGCTGCAGAAGAACGGAGTGGCGACCCTGGTGGTGGACCCGGTGATGATGGCCAAGAGCGGTCATGCCCTGCTGCAGCCGGACGCGGTCGAAAAAGTGAAAACCGCGCTGCTTCCACTTGCTCTGGTAGTGACTCCGAACGTGCATGAGGCCGAGCGCCTGTCCGGTCTGCCGATCAAGTCCCTGGCCGACGCCCGCCAGGCGGCCAAGGCAATCCACAAGCTCGGCTGCAAGCACGTCCTGATCAAGGGGGGGCATCTGCTCGCGGAGAAAGGGACCGACCTGCTCTACGACGGGCGGTTCTTCAACGTGTACAAGGGCGAGTTCATCGAGACGCCCCACACCCACGGCACGGGGTGCACCTACGCCTCGGCCATCGCCGCGCAACTGGCGAAAGGCAAGCCACTGTCCGACGCCATCCAGACGGCGAAAACCTACATCACCGAAGCGATCCGGCACAGTCTGGCCATCGGCCACGGCAAGGGACCGACGAACCCTTTCTATTTCCTGCCGGAATGAAGGAGGGATCATGACGCGCATGCAGTTCAGTCCCTTACTGTTCTTGCTCACTGGGCTGCTTTGGTTGCTGGCGGCCTCGGTGGTAGGCATGGCGCTCTTCCTGTCCATGGTGCTGGGACAACCGATCCCGGCCTTTCTGCGCCAGTTCCACGTCCATGGCGCACTCGTCGGAGGGGTTGTTCAGGTAATCGTGGGAGTGATGCTGGCCAGGGGAGAGCGCTCGAAGTCCCACCCCATACTGTTCACCGCGATCAACGTGAGTGCGATCGGCATGCTGGTTGGGCTCCGGCTGGGATACTCCATCCTGGTCGTGACAGCGGGCCTCCTCGTCCTCGTAGCGCTTCTGTCTCTGCTCGGCGACGCGATTCGCCACGTGCGCACCAGCCTGGTCTCGCTGCCGCTGAACCTCTGGTTCTACGGCGTTGCTCTGCTGGCTCTGCTGGGTGGGATGGGCGTGGGCGAGGCGATGGCCATGCAGCTCATTCCCTCTGGAGGGATCGGTCACGCCCGGCTCGCCCATATCCACCTCAATCTGTTGGGGTTCGTGATGCTGACGATCGTGGGCGCCATGCACGAGCTGTTTCCGACGGTCCTCAACGGGCGTCTGCACAGCCTCTTCCTCGCACGCATGACCTTCGCGCTGCTACCCCTCGGCTTCCTCATATTGGTGGGCGGGTTCCTGCGCACTCAGCTCTGGATCGAGATCGCAGGTGGGGTGTTCATCCTGGCCGGCACGGCAATGTATAGCTACAACATCGCGCGCTCGTGGAGCGACGCAGGACGACCCAGAAAGGCCTCAGCGGATCATTTCACGCAGGCCACGTTCTTTCTGGCCGCGACGGTCATTACCGGTCTCCTGGTGGCTATGAACTACCTGCCGGCTTCTCCGGAAATGCCCACCTACATGCCATTCGGGAAGTTGCATCTCGTGGCCTACACGCATCTGGCCCTGATCGGATTCATCCTGCACACCATCTTCGGCGCGCTGTCGCATCTGCTGCCGACCATGCTGGCGGTCGAACGCGCCCAGAGCAACAAGAAACGTGGACAATACGTGCAGGAACTTACCTCGATCATCGAGCGATGGCGTTCGGTCCAGGTGGGCGCGTTGAGCCTCGGCACGATGGGGCTGGCACTCGTCGCCTCGCTGGTGTGGAAATACAACCTCACGTCTCTCCGCGTCCAGCTCGCGACCTGGATGAGCCTCGGCTTGCTGGTACTCAGCTTCACGCTGTTTGCCGGAAAAATCGGTCTGCTCCTCGCGCGTCGTCCGCCGGAGTGACCAGTCCCGGGGTTTTCACCCTGTTTTCTACCCGGT
This sequence comes from uncultured Nitrospiraceae bacterium, assembly GCA_964373365.1. GTDB lineage: Bacteria > Nitrospirota > Nitrospiria > Nitrospirales > Nitrospiraceae > CAYJUP01. The sequence goes on along the minus strand of CAYJUP010000141.1, from coordinate 3,686 downwards.
CGGCCAACCGGTCGTGAATTGTTCAAATTTCGAACTTGGAACAACGCTGTCGGTCAATCCCTTCA
>CAYJUP010000141.1:0-3521 GCA_964373365.1 uncultured Nitrospiraceae bacterium | reverse complement strand
CGGTCAATCCCTTCACCTCCCCATTTCGATCCAGCTCCTGAACCAATCATCTAACCACCGAATATCTTTTAAGTAATCGGTAAAAGATAGGTGGCCCCGTTGAGTGCCAAGACCCGGCACCGGCTTTGCTTTCTTCCGAAGGACAGTATTTGTCAGTTCCACCGTCGAAGAACCCGCTAGCCCTACAGACAAATGGAAAGGACACCGATGTCTAACCCCATCACCAACCTGGTGCCCGAGCAGTGGCAGGATGTCTTGGACTTCCTGACCGCACCCGTTTCCTGGATTCCAGGGATGCAGCGGGAGATCCTCGCATTCCTCTTCGATTCCTCCTCCGGCTGGACTGCCGGACTGTATTGGCTCCTGCTCCTCTTCCCGGCCTTCCTGTGGGTTGGCGCGGTCTGGTGCACCCAGCTCTCGATCTACACGCTGCCCTTTCGCTCAGGGCGCTTGGATTTCGTCAAAAAGATGCTGCTCGCGTGGTGGGACGCCGCGCTTGCAGTGTGGACGTACTGGGTGGGGCTGGGGCGATTTTTCGTCGTGGTGGTGGGCTGGGCCTTCACACTGGGCCGTCTCGGACTGAACTTGATCGTGGAGATCGGCCGCCAGGTGCTGACCCTCCCGTTCACGGTGACGGGGAGGATGACGCAGAGCTACTTTCAGCCGGGCGTCCCGTGGATTGCGTTCCTGTTATTGCTGTTTTGGTGCCTGCTCGAGGCGGTGATCTTCACCTACACTCTCCTGCCGACCGTGTCGGAGGTGCTAGCAGGCATCGTGGGGACAGAGGCCTCGCCATACACCGTACCCGGTCTTTTCGTCTTCCTGTTCTTTCTGATTATGGGAAGCTTTGCCTGCATCCAGGCGCTTGCAGACGCAATCACGGACCGCCAATACAAGTTCCTGGTGCAGATGATCCTGGTGGAGCTGTTCGTGATGACCTTCGAGGTGATGTTCCTGTACCGGGAGTTGGTGGACGCGATCACGCCCTGGATCGCGCAGCAGACTGCGGAGAGATTCCGGCCGGGGATCGTCTTCACGCTCTCCATGGCCACCTTCGGGTGGGTGGGGGTCCGCGGCATGACCTGGTTCTTGTTTGGGCGATTCGGCACTCCTCCCCTGCTCGCCTTCATCTCCCGCCAGCCGCTGGTCCACCCGGAGGGAGAGGGAACAAAGATTGGGGCTGCGTCGGAGGGGTTGCAGAACTGGTGGCGCGCCCCACTCGAGGACTTTAAGCGAGAGGTCGAGTGGCTGCACGGGAAGAGTGACGAGCTCATGGAATATCTCACACTCCCCGCCCTCCACGTGCTGGCTGCGGCGTTCAACTTCGCCATGATCCTGGTCACCTCGCGGCCGGTCTTCAGTCTCCCGTTTAAAAGTTTAAAAGAGGTGATGGAGGCCAGGGGGGAAATCAGCAACGCCATGCGCTTACAACCCAAGAAGGCGGCCCCATGAGACGCTTCCGCTCCGCCGTCACGGCCTTGCTGGTTGTTGCCATGACCCTGTCGGTCATGCTGGTCGGGTGCAACCTTCAACCCAGCGAGCGCAAACCGAAAACGACACTGTTCATCGGCATGGATGCCAGCGGTTCCTTCAAGCACTCCGGGTACTACGACAACGCTCTGAAGTTTCTGGCGAACTACATCTATGGCCACCTCAATAAGCTGGGCGGGCTGGCCAAACCGCAGGCGCTCTTTGTCGGAAGCGTCGGGGGCAAGACCCGGGGCGAGCCAAAGTCCTTCCACCCCATCCACGACTTCGAGGGCAAGAACGTCGAGCAGATCGAAGCGGACCTTCGCGCCTGGTTCGCGCCGAACGACGCCTTTACGGATTTCAACCCGTTCTTCCAAGAGGTCGCGCGCATCACGAAAGAGCGAAATCTGGTCCTCGCCCCGATCACCGTGATGGTCGTCACCGACGGCCTCCCCGATGTCCCCGGCATCAAGGCTGAGTCGCAAGCCGCGTTCAAGCAGATTGACTTCAACGTCCTAGAGTACCTATCCAGGAATATCACCGTCCGGCTGGTCTACGTAAACCCCAAGGTCGCGAAGGAGTGGCGCACCTACGTCCCCCGGCAACGGGTCCGGTTGTGGGCTGTGGATGCAGAGGTGATGAAGGGATGGGAGGCTCAGCTCCAGCCCGGCGTGGACATAGGCCGCCAGGACCGGTTCTGGAAGTGGGTGCAGGATAACGTAGACTTCCGCATCCGCTCCACCAAGCTCTAACGCACTCCCCTGCCCGAAGTCTGTTACAATGGCCGGCATGGCCGGCATTGAGCAGGCGTTCACCTTTCAGGATCCTGCGGGCCACACGGCCTCAGGAATCCTGGCCTCCCCGCCGGACGGTTCCGACCGACTGGCCGTTCTCTGCCACGGTTTTCTCTCCAACAAGAACAGCGCGACCAACAAGACCCTGACAGCCAAGCTCATCGAACGAGGGATCGCCACTTTCCGCTTTGATTTCTTCGGGCAGGGCGAGAGCGAGGGTCCGTTCGAGCGGATCACGGTGACGACGGCCGTGAATCAGGCCCTGGCCGCTCTGGATCTCGTCGCATCCAAGGGCTATCGCCGACTCGGGCTCGTGGGCTCCAGCTTCGGCGGCCTGGTCGCTATCTTGGCGGCTGGTCAATCATCACAGAAAGGGATGGTCCTCTCGGCGCTCGCGCTCAAATGCCCCGTCCCGGACTTTCCTGAAATGTTGCGGCTTGAGTTCGGGGAAGTCGGGATCGACCGGTGGAAGCGATCGAATGTGATCCCGAACGTAGCCGGCGGCTCTGAACCCGTCCCCCTTCGCTTCGCGTTCTATGACGACTGCCTGGCGCACGACGCGTACAAGACGGCGGAGTCCATCCAGGCGCCGGTCTTGATCGTCCAGGGCGATCGGGACGAATATGTTCCGCTGCACCAAAGCCGTCTCCTCTTCGACGCGGTTCGGGCGGAAAAACGCCTGGAAATTCTCAGCGGCGCGGACCACCGGTTCACGAGGCCAGACGACTTTCACATGATGACGACGTTGCTGACTGACTGGTTGATCACGCACCTCTAGGCTTAGACACGTCATGGCGGGGACACGACGATGCCGGAGACCCACGGTCTGCGCGAGGAACAACTGGAGGTGCTGAAGATCCTCTACCCCTGGTACAAGGAAGAGGTCTTCCGACGACGCGAGCAAATGATGCGGCTGACCGCCTTCGCGAGCGCGTTTCTGGTGCTGCTCCTGGTCACGATGCTGGCGGTTCCGTCCAATCCCCGCCCCCATTTCACGGTGGCCCTCTTTGCCATCAGCGGCGTCGCGCTGTTTTCCGCGATCTTCACCTACCTCATTCTCCAGCAGCGGAATCGCCACCGGCTGGCCAAGCAAGCCCTCATCGAAATCGAACGGGTTCTGGGACTCTATGATGAAGGCCTGTACCTGGTGGGGAAAGCCCTGTACCCGGAGGACTGGCAGACCGCCTGGCTCGGCGACCGCAGTGTCACCGTCTATGTGACGGTCCTGGCGACGCTGACGGTGCTGGTGATCGCCGC
>CAYJUP010000140.1:0-5793 GCA_964373365.1 uncultured Nitrospiraceae bacterium | reverse complement strand
TCAAGACTGACCGGCCCCACCGAAATTCTGATCCGCCGTGTTCCGTCTCCCATCATTCCGATTCAGGACCCTCATTCCACGCGCGTTGCCGGTCGCACCCGTGCAGCCTTGCCATCAGGAAGCAGCGAGGTTCACGCCGGAATTTAACTTGTTTCCCTATTGAAATCAAGCCTAGAATCCGTCGAACGTCTCGCACGCCTGGCGAGCATCATGCTTCAATCGACATTCGTCCTGCTGAAGGGAATCGGCGAATACACGGAGCGCCGGATCTGGGAAAGCGGCGTGACTGATTGGCGCGCGTTTCTTGCCTGCGGGTCGCTTCCCGGAATCACGCTCGACCGGAAGAGGGGTTATGACATCGAGATCTCCGCGGCGATGCGGAACCTTCAGGAAGGACAATCGCGATACTTTTCGAGATGCCTGAAAGCGCGGGACCACTGGCGCCTCTTTGAGGCCTTCAGATCACGAGCCGTCTACCTGGACATTGAAACCACCGGCGGCCCTCCTGCCCACGGTGAGGTGACAATCGTCGGACTCTACGCCAACGGACAGATGACCAGCCTGGTCCGGGGAGACTCGCTGACCGAAGATCGACTCAACCTGGAAGTATCCCGATCCGATCTCCTCGTGACCTTTTTCGGTAGCGTTTTCGATCTTCCGTATCTGCGTGTTAAATTCCCCGGACTGGTATTGGACCACCCCCATGTCGATCTCTGCTTTGCCGCGAGGCGTCTCGGTCTTGTTGGAGGACTCAAGCGGCTCGAAGCCATGATGGGCATCGACAGGCCCGCTGACCTGCAAGGCCTTGACGGCTGGGAAGCGGTCAGACTGTGGGACGCGTGGCGTCGGGGAGAGACAGATGCGCTCGACCTCTTGCTTCGGTACAACGACTCTGACACGCGGAACCTCGAATTGCTCGCAGACCTGCTCTATGGCCGGTTGGTGGACCGCTATGGACCGTGTCCCCAGGCACCTGTTCTTACTCCGTGATGAATGCTTGAGGAAAAATCATTTGACAATACTAAGGAAAACCGTGTAGGTTCAGGCCTCAACAAACTGTCCCCCGCCGTTAACTAGACACTAGCTAGACTACCCATTAGCGTGCACGCGCGACAGTCCCCTGAAAAAGACTGCAGAGGAAGGATGCGTCTGGCCGGTATCGGGACTTGGCTCTTTGTGATCCTCCTCTCTTCTGGAGCAAGCCGTGTCGCAGCGGACTCTCAAGGACCTGAGGCGGTGCTGCGCGCCTTGGTGCAGGCCAATGCCGAGAAAGACCTTTCCACGCTCTCAAAATTGATGGCCGATGATGGGGACATCATCAGTTACACGATCGGTGCAAGAAAATATATAGGGTGGACCCAGTTCGCTCGCGATATGCAGGAAGAGTTTGCATCGGTGGCACGTCTGGAAATCCCGATCACAGAGTTAAAGGTCTGGACTCACGGCGACACCGCTTGGTTCGCGATGGAACTTGACTACATACGGTACGTCGGGACCGGCAAAGACCAGTTGCGTACGGTTCTTCCTTTACGTGAGACCGGTGTCCTGGAGCGCCGCAATGGCCAATGGATACTGCTCGGTTGGCACGAGTCCTCCCGCCGCGCAGGAGTTGGCATGGCAGCGGCCTCCCAGCCTCCCGTCTCGTCGGTGCAGAGGACGGCAGGAACCGTTCCGATTCCAGACGCCACCAATCTCAGCGGCGAATGGGAAATACAGGAAGAAGATAAATCATACAAGGCCACGCTTGACCGCGCAGGCAACGGCCCATATACCCATCAAGGCGGACGTATTGTGACCACCGGGTACTCCGATCGGAGCTGGCAGGGCACCTGGCATCAAATCGGAAACGACCGGGAAGGCGGGTTCGAGGTTCTGCTATCCGAGGATGAGACCCAGGCACAAGGCATCTGGTGGTACACGAGGGTTGGCGAGAGGACAAACATCCCGCCACACGAACACGGCGGCACCTACCTCTGGAAGCGCCTCACCCCTCCCCCAGTCAAGACCCCAAAGCAGTAATGAGCCAATAGGAAGAGGACTACAGAGCTGTGGAGAGCATGTTGCGGACAATCGTCAGTCAGGAGGAAACATGAACCGTTTTCTTGCAGCCACACTCGTGATTCTCGGGTGGACAGGCGTGGCCCTGGCAGCCGGCAACCATGATCATCACGCTGTCCCGACCCTCAAAAACCAGACAACGACCTCCGTCACCATCAAAGACACTACGGTGACCTTGACCTTCGGACCCATTGATTTGCCGTCCGCCCACGACGGCGAGTTGGCTGCCAGCATGCCTAAGCATATCTTTCAACTGCCGAAAGACATGCACCTGGTCGGCTACAAATCGGCCGTATTCACGAAGGACGGCAAGCCGCTCCCGCAGAATTATCTACACCACATTCTGATGCTCAACAATGACAAGGAGAGCGTCTCCTGTCCCGGCGAACCGCTGTTTTTCGCCGGAGCGGGGTTGGAAATGACCGAAGCCCGTTTTCCGGACGGGTACGGGGTCAAGCTGGGAAAAGGCACGCACCTGATGTCCGTGGTGGCGTTCTACCACAAGGCGCCGCCGACCAAGGATGTCATGGCGACCTTCACGATGTACGTGGCCCCGGAGGGAGCTCCGATAAAGGACATGGACGTGTATCAGGTGGGGGTGAACATCGTGTGCTATAGCAAGTTCGGGCAGCGAGGAAAGGATCAGACGGATGAAGGCATGGAAATCAAGCCCGGCGTACACATCTTGTCGGCGCCGCTCAAGTTCCTGATGGACGGCTGCGTCAAGTTCGCCTATCCACACGGCCATGACGAGTTACTGCTGATCACGCTCGAGAACAAGACGACCAAACGGACCTTGCTGCGCACCGTCCCCGATGTGGCACAGGATGGGACCTTCTTGGCGTTTCAACCCCATCAAGTCTTCAAGGATGGCCGCGGGTTTTCGGTGAGCACGAAAGAGGAGTATGAGATGGTCATGGTGTATCACCACCCCCTGCATGATCTCCGCGTTCACCACGGCATGGGAAATTATCTGCTCTACATGACACCGGGCGCGTGCCCGAGCGACGCCGCAGTCTCGGTGAACTGATCTCAGAATCCGTCCGGCCTTGTCTCACTCACTGAGAGCCGTGGCAGGATTCTTCTTCGCCACTCCGCTGTAAACGCTTCTACCGTTCCCCGGACACGGGTGGAACAATCCCCTCTGTCGTTCCGAGATTTCCGCCAGGATACAGATCTTTTTTCGCTCGGTCCTCTTAGCTATCTCTTGACATATGTTATGCAGAGTCTGCTTTGATCTACATATTGTGTAACTAGAGTTAAATTTCCCTATTGACTACTACATCTTGATATGGCATAAGCGTCACGGAATTGAGGCAAGCTCCATAAACCCAGGCGAGGATCTGAACGAGCGACGGTGCAGATCACGCCAGTCAATAGTTCAAGTTCTTCTTGTCTGCCCGATGGGCACGTATCAAGCCTGCCACACAACAATGCTCGCCTGCGCCTTTTGCCTGTAACCCTGGAGCCCACCGATGCCACCGGCTGACCCACTGACCCTACTGCTTGCGAACGAGCAGGCCGAGGAGATCAAGCTGACCACCATGACCATGCGCGGGTTCTACCCCGGCTGCCGGGTGGAGGCTGTGTATTCAGTCGAGGAGGCGCTGGAGTGGGCATCGAAACAGGATTGGCACGTGATCCTGCTGGATGAGCAGCTCCCGCGTCAAAGCGAGCGTGCCGTTCTCTCGGAGCTCAGGCGCCGAGCTCCCAACGCCGCCATCATCGTGCAGGCTGAGCGCAACGATGCAGCAATAGCCGTCCAAGTGATGCGTGACGGAGCGGACTATTATCTCTTCAAGAAGTCAGTGACATTCTTGTCGGAATTGCCGCTCGTCACCAAGGTGGTGCTCGAAAACCGCGATCTTCGTACGCGGCTGGCCCTCGCACAGGACCGTTATCACCGTCTGATCGAAACCCTGACGGATGTGGTCTATGAACTGGATGCAGAGGGGCGGTTCATCTATGTCAGCCCCACGGTGGTCTCACTCCTGGGCTACACTCCGCAAGAGTTGGTTGGAACCCATTATTCAAAACTCTTTCCCCCACATGAACGAGGGCCCTCCGAACGACAATTCAACGAGCGACGCGCAGCGGAGAGGGCTACCCGTCATGTCGAACTCCAATTGGTGCCCAAAAGTGGCACACAATTCAAGGTCATACCTGTAGAGATCAACGCCACAGGTCTCTACAATCCACAGCAACAGTTCCTCGGGACGGTCGGGGTGCTCAGAGGCGCGCCAACACAAAAGTCGGCGCCCTCCCCAAGTCACTCAGCGGACCCGAATCATCCATCCAGCACAAGTACCGCATCGCCCGGTACATCACAACTTCGCCAGCCTGAAACCAAGTCTCCTTTACAAGAGAGCCGCAGCGTGTCCGGTCTCGAACGGCGTCGTTCGCCTCGGATCGATCTTCAGATAGATGCCCGCTTAAGCATGAGCGGATCAGCATGGAATGGAACGGCTCTGAATATCAGTCTCGGCGGAATATTCCTGGTCTTCGACGAAACCGTCTCCGTCAGCGAGAACCAACCGATTCAGTTGGGCCTCACGAGCGAGGTGGGGGTGTTGGAGATCCATGGAATGGTGTGTAGAGTCAATGCGGTGGCAAGCCAGCAGATTAAGACCCAAGGAATCCCTGCGCTGGGTCTGGCTGTCGAATTCACACCGCTTGAGGCCACCGATGAATTGATTCTGGCTTCTTTGCTGGATGGGCTCCGTGATCGGTCAATCACGGTCACGCTTACAGCCATCATGCCCCCCAAAGAAACAGGAGACCTTCTCCTTGAAGTCAGTTATGCGGGAAACACGGACCAAGCCAACACTATTCACACCAGCCTTTCCGACTTGGAGCGGTTTTCTCCCCTGTCGAACAAAGAACAACGCTTGCAATGGGAGATCGACCTCGATCAGCGGTTGGAACCTGAGCGCCCCAGAGCCCGGCATCAACTGGCGAATGCTGAATCCATGGAATCGTGGAGAGACTACTTCCTGCACTCTCGCCGCGTCGAGAATGATTCCGACTATTGGCATCTCATGGACCACATCTTTCGTCTGATGGGATCGTGTGAGAAGGGGGAGCGAATATTGGACGCCAGTTGTGGGACCGGCGATTTTGGCTCTTTTCTATTGATCCACGAAGCCTATCAATCGCGCAACACTCATACGGTTGATGCAAAGCCACCTCATTATGTGGGAATTCACTCTGTTTCAAGTGTGCTCGCTCAGGCACGGTACAATCTGGGAAAGCTGGCCGCGGAGATTCGAGGTCTCATTGCTCCCACCGGAATACCACAGCCTCCTCTTATCAGAGCATCGTTCAGCCTCGTGGATCTCAACCGACCCCTTCCGTTCCGTGACAATCAGTTCGATCGGATCGTCTGCAATCTGGTGATCGGCTATCTTCAAGAGCCGTTGTTCTCGTTACGGGAACTGGTGAGGATTCTCTCACCGAACGGAAGGTTGATTGTGACAAACCTGAAGCCTCAGACTGAATTGTCTGAAATTTATCAAGGACTTATGCTGACAACCGAACGGTCAGAAGGTATAGAGGAAGCAAAGAGGCTTTTGAGTAATTCGGGCCAGGTTACGCAGGGCGAGAGCCAACAGATCTTCCATTTCTTCGATAGACAAGAACTTGCAATGCTATTAGCCTCCAGTGGATCAGTTCGCCCCAGAATCTACTCCACTTTTGCCAACCAAGCTTACATTGCCGTGGCTGAGAAACCTGCCT
>CAYJUP010000139.1:1706-5803 GCA_964373365.1 uncultured Nitrospiraceae bacterium | reverse complement strand
CAACGACCTGTTAACGGCGTAACCGCGACCGAACAATGGGGTCCGACCGAACAATGGGGTCGGGAGTCTTTAATTGACACACGCTGCGGCCTCGCGGTCGGCCCGGACGGCGACTGGTCCCCTATAAGGACTCTCGACCCCTTCGTTCCGACTACAGCAGGAGGGGACTCTTGGGAGACCGGGCGACGCCCATGGGGTAGAGACCTTGCTAGTTGCCAGATGGAGCCCCACCTTCTGTCACAGGAGCGAGATTCGTTCTGCGTAAGACAAAAAAGAAGTACCGGTACTGTTCGGCAAAGACCGTAGGGTCAAATCTTCCCGGCACGTGAGGAAGGATTCTATTCTCTAGCCACTTCATGATCCACCTGAGGCATAGTCTGAAGAGGCGAGGACGCTTCTGGGCAAACTTCGCGAGCACAAAAGCAGCCAAGGGCAGATACAACTCACAGAGAATGTCATATCCCAGCTTGACCGTCGGTAGGACATTCGTCGTCACATCGCGTTCGGACACAATGCCTAGCCCATTCTCCCGAGCTGCATTACGGAAGACTCTAAGATTATGATCGTGACCCCGTCGGGTCACCGACGTGTTATACGCGAACCAGTCAGCGATCACGACATGGCCATCCTGGCTCAGCAACCGGTTCAGGAGAGAGAAGACCTGGGTCAGCGGCATATAACGAAAACTTTCTGAAAAGAGGATGATGTCGAAGCTGGCCGGGGGAAGGGTCTGTCCGACTTCCTGAAATCGGCCGTGTTTCACCCTGACCTCCGGATAGTGATCGGCAATCTGTTGCGCCTGATACGCGCATGGCGTGACTGCCGTGACGGAATGGCCGTGCTGAATCAATCTACCGGAAAACTTACCCAATCCCGCGCCGACGTCAAGCACTCGATGTGGGCCTTGTGGGAGGCAGGTAAGCAATTCGTCTGCATAACGCGCCTGCGCTGAGCGTGAGTTGTCCAGGAGTGCTTCCAAGTCTGCGTCATTGCCTTTCTCCTCAGGCCAGAATCCGAAATGGAGATAGCCAGTGCGGAATACCGTGTGATACATGATGAGGAGTGGGTCAAAAAAGCCATGTTGGGCTTCTAGGAAACGAAGGAATTGGGGAAGTTCTTCGATTTTCACAGCTTCCTCCATTCATTCAGGATCGGCGGCACACGCGGCTCTTTATTGTTGGTGTGCTGCACTCACGCAGATGGCAGCTTCGGTCAGTGGGGACGTACACTTGTTTTGGGGATGGTTGGAAGATGATCTTCCTCTTCAGGTGGTCCACCTCAGAGTGGTCTTTTCCGGCACGGGGTGAGTGGGGTTGGGGAAGCCGGCTAGTTGATCCAGGTGATACTTCTGAAGCTGGCGGTACCAGACCGCCATGGTGTCGGATTCCAGGCTGAAATTCATCGTGGTCTTGTGGCGGTGCCCCTGCTCCTGCAGTTCAAGGATCTCTCGGTCCTGGCTCAGGGTCGTTTTGGCCACCAGCCGGACCAGCCAGACAAGCGGGACGGCCCACTGGAGGAAATTCCATCCAACGGTGATATCTAATCGTGTGGTCTCCGTTGTGAGGGGCGTCGCGATGAGCATGACCGAGCCAAAGCGCTTGCCCACTTCCAGTGTCTCCAAGTGAATGCCCGGCAGGAGAAAATCAACCGTGGTCCTGGCCCGCCCTAGGCCCGGAGCCAGCGCGCGAAAGATAAAGGTGTCGGGAAGTCTGATGTTCTCCGAGACCGTGCGAAACCCGAGCGGCAAGCGGGTAAATTCTTTTTCCTTCATCCTGGCGACATGCCGCTGGCGAAAAAACCGATTGTGAACGAATGGAACATGGGCGGGGTCCACTAAACTGTCCACGGCGAGATCAATGCTAACCTTCACTGGAACGGACACTCTCGCGGACAACATGCGGCTGCCATCCGAGGGAACCGGAAGCTTGGGAGGAAGGCTGGCGGCTAGAGGGCATCGATCATTGCCCATATAGACCCAGACCCATCCGTCTTGTTCCTGGACCGGAAAGGACCGGACGCATGGCAGTTTGGGGTTGGCTGCATGAGCCAAGGCTGGAACTTCCAGACAGGTACCAGAGAGGGCATAGCGCCAGCCATGATACCGACAGCGGATAGAATCACCTTCCTGCCACCCGGCTGACAGAGGAACACCGCGATGTGCGCAGCGATCTTCCAGGGCATGCACGGCGTGGGACCGGTCGCGGAGCAGAACGATCGGCTGATTCAACAGGGTCACTTCCGTGGGGTGCCCAGCTCGGATGTGCCTGCTGGCGGTCGCGATGTACCAGAATCCTTCCAGCATCGAGAGTCAATTCTACCAATTTGTGGGTTCAGACATATACAACATTCTTATCTGGAAGGCTGTCATGTTCTCCTGAACAGAACAGAATCATAATAATGTGTTTTTGCTCCACAGGAGGGATGCGCCAAACGGCTTGAAAAATCGATGCTCGGTTCTTCGATCCTGCGACGGCTTTTGGGTAGCTACAGCAGCTAGGCGGGCAAGCACCGGAAGTATTCATTTTGCTAGCTTTTTCTTTTCTCGTGTTTTATCTCTGGCCCGCTCTTTGAGCAATTCCTCGGTTGCCGAGGTCTTGCTCTTGAGCATGCCGCACATGCTTCTGATGTATTCCTTGGTGATCGGCTGGAACATAATCTCGTTGCCGCGCTCGATGAAGCACACCTTGGTGCCCGGCTTGATGCCGTACCGCTGACGGAGTCGTGCGGGGACCACCAGTCGCCCGTTGCTTGTAGCGCAGGCCTTCTCCATAGCTACTTTCACCTCCTGCCAGTGTGGAACCTCTTACACTCACGTTCGATCTAAGTCAAAGGTAACCGCCACCGTGCCAGGGGATTGGCCGTTGACCTTCCGGACTCATCACCCATCGCACACAACCCAGCAATGGGTGCCCGGCGGAAGCCTTCGGAAATTCCCTCGCAGACTCATCACCCGCCAGGCGGGTACCCGGTTTCCGCTTTCCTTCCTGGCAGATCCTCGGTGGGGTGCGCGACGCGAGGAATAACGAGCGTCACGTTTGCGCACGCCGGCGAGTTGGTGAACCGGCCGGGTCTTCCCCCGCTCCTCCGGCGAAGTCTGCTCGGAGCCCTGGCTCATCCTTGTAGGTGACAACTCGCACCAAGTTTGAGAGGGGAAATGAAGTGGCGGTTGGGCCTCGGTCGGTCTTCATCACCCGTTGCATCCTGGAGAGCAACGGGTACCCGGCACATCAGCATGACGATCCCGCAATGTCGCTCCACACACTGGCCTCACGGACAGGGGGCAGCTGCATCTTTGGCCGGAGTGAGCTGGAGTTGAGCACAGCAGCTATTCGCTACGAATTATCGCCTTTGTTCAGAGCCAGTCGCTCTTTTTTATCCACAGGCAGCCCTCAGTTTACTAAGAACTTTCTACCCAGGTTATCCACAAGATATTGGAGCAATAGCCTTCGAGGTGCCCTGTATCTTGTATTTCCTTGTTGACTTAACAAAATCCATTTGCTAAAGATACGCCACTTAATTCTGAGCCAGAGGTCCCATGCCGCCGGGCTCTCAACACCTCAAACGCATCGGGCGATTTCCGCTTCACTACTCGTGTCCGTTCGAAATGAGTGAACCACTTGGTGAGCAGTTGATCGTGACTCACCAAGGAGAGGCGCTCTCGATCAACATCAGTGCGAGAGGAATGTTGCTCCTGATGGATCAGGCACCCGAGCTGCGACAGAAGCTTAAGGTGCAAGTGCCGACGCCTCTCACAATGATCAACACGCCAACACGGGCCGAAGTGCGCTGGACGCGTCAAATTCCGATAGAAGAAGATGCCAGCAGGTACTTGGTCGGGGTCAGGTTCCTGATCAGACCCTCTTCCTCTTGAAGAAAAACGGCTCGCGACCCCCGAATTCAGCACCGCTTCTCTACCAGTCTCCGCAGTCGAAGTAGCCCCACACAAAAGACTTTGTGCGAGATTCTTCTAAATCTGATCGTGGGAGTGCTTTCGGCAACACCACGCCGGCTCTGCAAATACTGGGCCAAGGGGAGCGCTCTGTTCACTTTATAGGCCTTAAGCGGGGTGCTGCGTGAGGAATTTTAGTCCGACAAAG
>CAYJUP010000139.1:0-1696 GCA_964373365.1 uncultured Nitrospiraceae bacterium | reverse complement strand
TGATCGTGGGAGTGCTTTCGGCAATAAGACGCCGGCGCTGCTAAGACTGGGCCACGGGGAGCGTGCTGTGCACTCATAGGCCTTAAGCGGGGTGCTGCGTGAGGAATTTGAGTCCGACAAAGGTGAGACTGTTCTGACGAGGCAGGGGGACACGTCGTCTCCAGCGCACCTCAGCCAATATTGGGCCATCGGCAAGAGCACTTGGGCGAGGCATGTGAACGGTCATCACTTGCCGCAGCTTGGGTGCATGATCCATGAGAAGCAGCATCCCACCTGAGCTGAGGTTGATCGATAGAGCCGTACCTTGACGAAGAACAAAATAGCGAATATCGAATAGTTCTCGATCGACCTGGACAGATATTTCATAGAACACTTCACGTAAAAGGGTAGTACGTTCGGCGTGGAAGTGAGGGCTCGTCGCTATGGGCCAGTCCCAATCAATACTGTGACTCTCAGGTTGCACCTCTTGCTCACTCCTTAACGGGGCCCAACTTTTCCGCGTGTCCTGCACCCGCATTCCGCAAGGCCAGAACCACGAAGCACCCAATCCCCCGAAACGCACCCCTTACAATGGGGCATCATTTCAATTCATCAATGCTCTGCTACTCCCGCTAGGGGCTCACACAATGGACCTATCGTGACTATGGGTGTCCAGTACGCACCCGAACTCCCTTTTTGTTCTGACGTATCCTGCCTGGCACCGTAGTGGCGACCTCCAGAGTCACTGGCGCGGTTGATGCTGCTGCCTTAGTTAGAATTGGAGCTGCCATCAGGTGCTCTTCCGCCGCATGGAGGAGTATAGTGTCGGGAGTGACTTGAAAGAGTTTCCAGGGAAGCAGGACAACGTGGCCCGTGTCGCCAAGCAATACGTCGGCATAGGCAATCTGTCTTGTCTTAGGGTCAATGGTCAATTTCTTGATCAGGCCTAATTCTTCCCCACTTGGCTTCTTAACAGCCCAGCTTTCGATGCTCATCGGCCGCCTCCTTAGGAACCTGCCACCTGGATGTGCCCCGTACTCTCCCCTCATTCAGTGTCGGTTCATGGGCTCCTCCATCCGCACTCACAGACCCACGCATCCTGCGGATTGGCTTTGTGTAGCCAAACACCACATTGTGGGCAGTTCCGGGTCCATTCATAGACGGTGGAAACGGATGGGGGTAGAGGTGCCGCCTCAAGCTCTACCATTAGCATCAATGCGGGGGAGAAGACTGTACGCAGAGGCATACGCACCATGCTCGTGACGGAAGCTCGGACTGTGATTGAAGGATAGAATGGGTCTAAGGAGAGACGCAACCCGCCAAAAGATGCATTGTCTCCATCCAAAAGTAGGGGTGCTGATAGCGACCTGGGCACCCTAGTGAGTGGCACGGGACAGGTGCTCAGGCATTTTGCAGTTGACCGGCTTTGTCGGAAACAGTCGTTGTTATCGGCCTAGAAATTCAGCAACGGGTTGCCGGTTGAGCTTGTCGTGGTAAGATTGGTTTATGTGTGATTCTTGGGTTGCTATTCGCTGAGCGATGTGGTAGAGTGCGGTCGCTTCATCGTATGGGCCTGGCGGTGGAGCCAATGAGAATGAGGCCCGCAACTGATGTTGTTTTGCCCGGGAGTCTGATCGGAAGCCAGACCTAAGTCGCCTCGCAGTTCGCGTCTTCGGCCCGTCCCTTCCACTTTCGTTCCTCGTGTCCAAGACAATAT
>CAYJUP010000138.1:0-5832 GCA_964373365.1 uncultured Nitrospiraceae bacterium | reverse complement strand
GGATCGATTTTGAGAGCGACAGCTATGTGGTGGTGGAGAAGGATCGGGCGATTCTGATTGATCCACTGCCGATGAACAAACGGGACCTGAAGAAACTGGGCGCGGTGGAAGCGATCTGTCTGACCGCCTCGTGCCATGAGCGTGCCGCCTGGCGGTATCAGGACAGCTTCAAGGTCCCGGTCTATGCCCCTCGGCGCGGGGTCGATTTCGAAGGGACGCCGGACCGCTGGTACGGCCCCGGCGATCGCCTGCCCGGCGGCTTGAAGGCTGTGCACTCACCCGGTCCGACCAATGCGCATTACTCCTTCTACCTGCGGAGAGGCGGAGGCGTGGTGTTCTGCGCGGATCTCCTCACGAATGCCGAAGGCCGGGGCCTAGCCTTCGTACCCGGCGAATATCAAGATGATCCGAAGGGCACACGCGTCAGCGTGAGGCGTCTCCTGAACCTGCAGTTCAGAGTGCTGTGCCCCAACCACGGGGATCCGATCAAGACCGGCGCGAAAAAGGCGATCCGTCAAGCGCTAGCGCACGATGCGGCTCAGCGCGACGGTGCGGACTAAAGATGGGGTCAGGTTGAGGTGGCACGGCCGTTACGACTCCCCTTTGCCGGTGGGGTCTACCACGTCACCGCCCGGGGCAACGAGCGAAAGGCGATTGTCCGGGACGATACCGATCGCGCCCGCTTCGTCGACACGCTGGCCGCCGAAGGCAACTGGGATGGGGCGGTGGCGGCCTACCGCGGGGCCCTGAAAAAGGAGCCCTTCGATCCGCTGATCCAGCCACGGCTGGAGCAGGCGAAGGCGCGGGCGGCAAAGAGGCGCTTCAGGACTATGAAAGGTTGATTTTCGTTGGATCGCCGAGAAACGTCCTGAGAACTCGCAGACTATTGGCGAATCTTGGCCCAGGCTTTCTGATACTCTTCGAACGAGTCCACTTCCATCCACCCCTTGAAGATGGGCACGCTGCTGACCTCGTGGCCGGTATCAATCAGTTCCTGAACCATATCGGTGAACGAGGCGCGCGTGATCGTGCCGGCCTCATGAAAGCCCTTCGTCTCGTATTTCCTGCGCGCCTCCCGGTAGGCGCGTGTGAACACCTCAATACCCTTCTCAGAAAACATGGCCAGTCCGATAAACTCGCCATGCGCCAGGTCATGTGGCAGGTCCTGTCCGATCTTCAGAACACGGTTCTGCTCCTCCGGCAGGACGTAGCGGGACACATAGCCCTTGCCGGGCGGGTTTTGCAGCATCACCAGATCGGGCTTGATCTGGAAATGCGGATTGCCGTGCTGCTGCTGGTCGTACCAGGCGAGGTCCACCACCAACGTGATGTCGGCGGGGCTCTTCAAGAGCTTTTCCAAGACGGCGGTGTCGAAGATGATGTCCCCGTACAAAAACAGGCAGCGGCCCGTCATCTCGTTCTCGGCGCAAAAGAGCGAGAACAAGTCTCCCGTCTCCTCATACCGATCGTTGTCGTAATAGCGGATGTTAGACAGCGTGATCGCGTCTTTCTTGTAGCCTCGGACGAGGGCAATATCCTTGATATTGCATTCGTTCAGCGCGGCCACCTGCCTTTCCAAGATTGTTTTCCCTTTGATGTCCAGCAAACACTTCGGCTTGTCTTCAATGAGGGGCAGGAGCTGCTTCTCGAAGCCGGCGGCCGCGATGATGGCGGTGATCTGTTCGCCCCCGACCGGCAGGAACCGGCGCTCATCCTCCTCCATCTGAGAGACGCCGACCAGATCGTACACCTCGTCGAGCTTCACGATGCGGTCGTTGACGGCGCCCGGGCGCGTGTCGTGCTTGATGACAGCCAGGGCATCGCGCATGGCCTTGATGCCGGCCCGGATCATTTGGTTCGCGTAGATGAGGATCTTGAAGCCGGCCTCTTCCAGCTCAGCAGCCGTGACACCGTCGAAAATCGTCGGGACGACGACCAGGGGTACGCGACCGGACCAGCTCCGGGCTACTGTCTTGAGCTCGTCGAACGTTGGCGACTTGGAATGGATCAGCACGGCGTCCGCTCCGGCCTGGGCGTAGGCTTCGGCACGCTTGAGCGCTTCTTCCTGTCCCCATCCGGCGATCAAGGCCTCGGTCCTGGCGATGACGATGAAATCCGGCACGGTCTGCGCCGCTTTGGCGGCTTTGATCTTCCCGCAATGTTCTTCGACAGGGATCAGCTCGCGGCGGACGCCCGCGTAGAAGCTGCATCGCTTCGGATACACGTTGTCCTCAATACAGATCGCCGCGATCCCGGCGCGTTCGTGATCGTTGACGGTGCGCATCACGTTCAGGGCGTTTCCATACCCGGTGTCGCAGTCGGCGATGATCGGAATGCTGACCGCTTCAACCATGTTCCGTTCAACGTCGAGTTGTTCGGTCAGGGTGATGAAGCTGGCGTCGGGAATACACTTGAGCGCGGCGGAGATGCCGAACCCGCTCGCCCAAATCGCATCGAAGCCGGCCTCCTGAACCAGCTTGGCGCTGAGGGCGTCGTGAGCCCCGACCGCTTTCACGATGCCGGGACGACGCAGCAGTGCTCTGAGTTTGGTGGCGTTATGCATCGCGCGTCACTATGCGAAAGAGCCCCTCAGGTTGTCAATGAAAAACCGGAAGTGGGCACGCAGGGCCGGCGCGGTCAGTATCCGGTTTCGGACAGGCCGTCATTGAACCGCGGAGCGAGCTCGCGGCTTTCGACGAACACGAACCCGCGTTCTCCCCGGCCTTCGTAGGTCAGGTTGATCTCGGTGTCGATCCCGCGCCAATTATACTGTTGGTTCAGCCCGCGCGTCATCTGGCCGGGCGTCCGCTCGATCGGTCCGAATCGCGATTGGAGGTAGATCATAAGCTGGTCGTGGGTTTGCCTGCCCAGATAACGGATGATCACCCGGGCGAATCTGCCGTCGTACGTATAGATGCGCGTCGAGTCAACCTTGGCGTCACCCAACGGCGGCGGACTCTCCTTGAAATCGTAGGCATTGACGTGTTCGCCAGTTTCGGCCAGGATGAGGTTCGGCAACGCGGCGAGGGCCGATCCCCACGGGATCCCGTGAAAGCCCTTCGGATCGTTCAGCATAGTGCCGGAAAAGGCGGGTGGCGGTGTGATGAGCGCTAGGAGCCAGCCGAGGCCAACCAGGATGCTAAGTGAGGATGGTTTCATGACCCAGCTCACCGAAATGCGAAGGCACACTAACACGATTGCTTCGTGAAGACAACCGCCCTGAATTCTTGAGAAACCTCCCTCGCTTCGCTATAATGCGTCCCGTTTCTGCGGCCGGCTAAGTCTCTAGGCCGGCCGTCGCTTTTTTAAGCTTCTTCAAATGGGATGTACCATGATCGAGAGCGACGATTTCGTCCAGTCGCTGCAGGACATCGGGTTCAACTTTTTCACCGGCGTGCCGGACTCGATCCTGGGCGGCATCATCGCCACGCTGATGGAGCGGCGTCTGTACACCCCCGCCGTGCGGGAGGATGAGGCGGTGGCGATGGCGGCCGGCGCCTACATGGCCGGGAAGATCCCGGCGGTCCTGATGCAGAATTCCGGCCTGGGGACCTCCCTGAACACCCTCGTCTCCCTGAATCTGATCTATCAGCAGCCCTGCCTGTTGATTGTCTCCTGGCGGGGCTTTCAGGGCCAGGACGCGCCCGAGCATCTCGTCATGGGCCAGACCATGACGCAGCTCCTCGATGCGGTTCGCATTCCTCACCGCACGCTCTCTGAACAGACCGCCGTGGACGATCTGAAATGGACCGCGGAGACCTTTATGAAACAGCGTATTCCGGTCGCGCTCCTCCTGAAGAAGGGCGTGGTCAAGGGCATCCAGCCATGAGACCTCGCGAAACCGTGAGGCGTGAAACGTAAGGCGTGAGTGGCGGGAAAACGAAGAGGGATAAAGCCGGGAGAATGCACTGCCCGGGCAAGGCGAAAGGCGAGGACGTGATTTAGAATGAGACCTGAGGAGGGGACAATTCAGAGCCGGGCGCGGGCGATCGGAGCGGTGTTGGAGCTCCTGACCGATCAGCCGGTCATCATCTGCAACGGCTTCCCGTCCCGGGAGGCGTTTAGGCTGGCGGACCGCCCCACGCATTTCTATATGATCGGGTCCATGGGCGTCGCGCCTGCGATCGGGCTGGGGGTGGCGTTGTCGAAGCCCAACAAAAAGGTGGTGGTGTTGGATGGCGATGGCAACGTTCTCATGGGGATGGGGACGCTGGCCACGGTCGGCGCGTTGAAGCCCAAGAACTTCATCCACGTGGTGTTCGATAATGAGGTGTATGGCAGCACGGGCAATCAGCCGACCTTTTCAAGAGTCGTGCGTCTGGAACAGGTGGCCAAGGCCGCAGGCTATGTGCACGTGGAGCGGGTCCGGGAGCGGGAGGATTTGGTCTACGAGTTCAAGGACATGTTGGGCAAGGACGGTCCCAGCATGCTGCTCGTGAAGGTGACCGAACAGGCTGAAGACGTGGATCGGGTTCCGCTGGAGCCGCCTGCGATCACTCGGCGTTTCAAGAAGGCGATCGAATGACGTTATTCGTGAACCGTTATTCGTGAATCGCAGTTCGATGGATGGAGCAAGTTGAGTTTTTGCGATTAACGTTTCACGGTTAACGATTCACGGAGAGGACTTGTGATCCTGTTAAATCCAGGACCGGTCAATGTCTCGGAGCGCGTGCGGAAGGCGCTGCTTCGTCCCGATCTCTGTCATCGGGAGTCCGAGTTCGCGGAGCTCCTTCACGGCATCCGCCAGAAGCTGTTGAAAGCCTTCGTGCCGGGGGCCGAGTCGGACTACACGGTGGTGGCCCTGACCGGCTCCGGAACCGCCGCCGTGGAAGCGGCGGTGCTGTCCTCTGTGCCGCTTGGGAAGCGGGTTCTCGTCATCAACAACGGCGTCTATGGACAGCGAATCTCCTCGATGGTCGGGGTGCATCGGCTGGGCGTGTCGGAGTTCAAGCTGGAGTGGGACACGCGACCCGATCCGGAAAAACTGCGGCTGGCGCTGCGGCAGCACCCGGAAGTGCACGTCGTGGCGATGGTGCATCATGAGACCACGACCGGGTTGATCAATCCGGTCAAGGAAATCGCGGAAGTGGTGGACAGCCAGAACCGCGTCTTCATTGTAGACTCGGTGAGCGGGCTGGGTGGGGAGGCGCTGGACATTGCAGGCCCGCATATCTACATGGTGGCCGGCAGCGCCGGGAAGTGCATTCAGGGATTCCCCGGCGCCTCCTTCGTGCTGGTGCGGAAGGGCTTTATGGAGCGCATGAAGGGGTATCCCAAGCGCTCCTGGTACCTCCACCTGCCGCACTATTATGAAGATGAGGAGAAGGGGAGCATTCCGTTTACCCCGGCCGTGCAAGTGTACTATGCCTTCGACGAAGCCCTCAACGAGCTGCTGGAAGAGGGCGTCGCCAATCGCATCCAGCGGTACAGGAAGGCCGCCACGCTGATCCGCCTGAGACTGAGCGCGTTGGATCTGAAGCCGGTCCTCCCGCCTGAGCTTCAGTCCAACACCATCACATCGTATTATCTGCCCGCCGGACTGACCTATCAGACGCTGCATGACCGCCTGAAGGAGCGGGGGTATGTCATCTATGCGGGCCAGGGGCAACTGGAGAGCAAAATCTTTCGGGTGGCCAATATGGGCGCCTTGGCCGAGCAAGATATCGAAGGCTTTCTGGCGGCCTTCCGGCAGGTGCTGGAGACAACGGCGGTCCGCTCATGAAAGCGATCATTCTGGCGGCTGGCGTCGGGAAACGGCTGTGGCCGGTCACGCAGCACCGTCCCAAGTGCCTGATCGAGTTCGGAGGGCGCACGCTGCTGCTCCGGTATCTG
>CAYJUP010000137.1:0-5874 GCA_964373365.1 uncultured Nitrospiraceae bacterium | reverse complement strand
GCAGGATGGCCCGCCACACTCGCCGCTGGAACGCCGTCCCGCCGGACAGGTCCACCGGAAAGTCCAGCTCGCGGCGCGTCCCCTCGAGAAATCCCTCCAACTGCGCTCGAGCCTCCCGCAAGACCGCTGCCGGTCTTGGCGAGGGGCGAGGAGGAAGGCTAGGGGCTAGAGGCAATGGGCTATGGGCATGACGATCAGCCCTATCGCCTCTTGCCTCACACCTTGACTGTGCCTGTTGCAGCGCGGCCTCCACTGCCCGCCGCGAGGCCTTCGGTAGTACAATAGCCCGCACTCCACGTGCAGATGCGGTCGCCCCCATCCAACCCCAGCGCGTCTTGAATACCAACGTGTCCCCGATTCTTGCTTTCATGACTCCACCTGCATTCTCATTTGCTCTTCCGCCCATCCTCCAATCTTCCATCCAAGGGATGCCTCGGATACAAGGGATGGGCAGGGAGGAGTTCTCCATAGCGGGAGCAGCACCCAGACGGCAAAGGAACCGATTCTTTGCCATAGCCTTTGCTCTGTCCCGACCAGGTGCGGCAGGACCTAGAGCGACTTCGCCGGAGCGGCGGGGTCCCGCCCGGCATCCGGAGGAGGAAAGCTGGAACTGACTCAGGCACCGCGATCACTCGATCGTGGCCGCGGGAATTCCAGAAGGCTTCCACTCCGGACTGCCGTGCTCACCCGTCGCAATACGAGAGCAACGGGTCCCCGGTGCCGCGAGAGGTGCGGAAGCGGCAGGTCCTACCGCACCTGCCCCCCTTCGTCAGCTGAGGCCACCTTGCCTTTGACCACCCTCCAGAGCACTTCCAGCTCCTCCGAGCGCATCAGCGCATGGGCTCCAAGGTAACCCGTCACGCTCAACCCGATTCCGACGAACAGCATAACCGTCTTGGCGGCCCATTCTCCTTGGCGGCTCCAGACTGCGAGGTTAGCCACCCAGACACAGGCCAGAACAACCGGCGCCGCGGCCGCCAGCACACGTGCCGCCGACCGGCCGACCGACGACCAGTCCACCCCGCCCAACCGCCGGTTGAGCACCGCCACCAGCGTCCCCCAGTTCAGCATCGCCGCCAGCGCGGTGGCCAGGGCCAGTCCGGCGTGTCGGAGCGGTCCCATCAACAGCAGCGCCAGCACGAGGTTCGCCGCCACCGCGCCCATCGCCGCCAGCGCCGGCGTCCTGGTGTCCTGCAGCGAGTAGAACGCCGCGACGATGATCCGCACGCCCGCAAAGGCCCACAGCCCTACCGCATAGCACAGCACCGCCGCCGCCGTGGCGGCCGTGTCCTCGGCCGTGAACGAGCCGTGCTCGAAGAACAGGTGCACGATCGGTCCCCGCAACAGGATCAACCCGAGCATGGCCGGGAGGATGATGAACAGGATCATCCGCAGGCCGAACCCCAGCGTGGCGCGCAACTCTTCCAGCGCCCCTCTCGCCGCCTGCGCCGACATGGTCGGCAGGATGGCCGTGGCCAGCGCCACGCCGAAGATGCCCAGCGGGAACTGGATCAGCCGCATCCCATAGAACAGATACGTGGGTCCCCCGGCAAAGAAGGACGCCAGGATCGTGCTGACCGTGATGTTCACCTGCGTGACCGACAGACCGAGCAACGAGGGCACTAGCAGCGCGCCGATGCGCCGCACGCCGGGATGCCCCAGCTCGAACCTCCAGCCAAACAGCAGTTCCCGGCGCCACAGTCCCGGTAACTGCATCGCGAACTGCGCCGCCCCGCCGGCCACGACGCCGACGGCCACGCCGAGGATCGGTTCGGCCAAGAGCGGCGACAGGAACAGCGCGCAGCCGATGATGAGGAGGTTGAACAGCACCGGGGACAGCGCCGGCCCCGCGAACGCGCGGACCGAGTTCAGGACGCCCATGGCCAGCGCCGCCAAGCTGATGAACAGCAGGTACGGGAACATGATCCGGGTCAGGTAGGTGGTTATCGCGAGCTTGTCCGGGTTCCCGTGGAAGCCCGGCGCGAGCAGCCAAACAATCCCAGGCGCGGCCAGAATCCCGACGATCGTCACCAGGGTCAGCACCGTCACCAGCGTGGTGAACACCGCGCTGGCCAGCTCCCGGGCGTCCCGCTTGGCGCGAAGCGTATGGTATTCGGTGAAGACCGGAATGAACGCCGCCGACATGGAGCCCTCGGCGAACAGCTCACGGAGCAGATTCGGGATACGATAGGCGACGAAAAACGAGTCGGCGGCCGCGGTCGCGCCGAACAGGCGCGCCAGGACCATGTCACGGATAAAGCCGAGAATGCGGCTGGAAAACGTGGCTGCGCCGATCAGCCCGGCGGCCTTTGCAACGGAGTGGTTCTCGTCCTCACCGCGGGCTAAGGATCCCGGCAGGCTAGCAGGATCGGGCATCGGGGCGGATTGTAGCGTGGACTATTCATGAATATCTACTGCGGCGTCCGATCCACTCGAGGGGTGCCCATTGCTCCCCTACATGCAATGGGCCGTGGGCTTTTCTCGTTCGACCTCCTCGACGTACTGTCCACCCGTTGCAATAGGCAGAAGCAACGGGCGCCCCGCTTCGGTCTCAGCCACCTCGCGACGACATTCATGAATAATCCGCGCTCACCGAACCGCTTGGAGGAGTCCATGAGTCAGTGCACGAAAGTCCCTTTCACGCGCTTTGACACCAGGAAATACGGGACCAAGATCGAGCACGCGAGCACGGCGGCGGCAAGGTCCAGCATCGGTTCGGCCTCGCTTTGACTCGAGACGGTCGGGAGCAGATGGGCCGCGAAGTAGTCGCCGACGTAAAAGAGGAGGGCAAGGACCAGAAAGATGACGATCATGAGGGGAAAGCGTCTCCGTTTTCGAAAGAAAGAGATGGCGAGAATGAGCGAGCAGACCAGAAGCAGGCTATTTCCGACCAACTCGAAGATCAAAATCGGGGCATTCAGCGGATGATAGGCCTCGGTCCCCGGCGTCGTCAGCACCGACCACACGTCCCTCGAAAATGCCGGCAAGAGGTCCTCGGCGATCAGCCCGACTAATCGCAGCGGGAAAATGACCACGCCGAGTGCCACAACGAGTAGCCAGCCTCGGATGTTTTGATATCGCTGTTCGGGAGTGTTACCGGTTCGCCGTTTACGCATCGGGCCGTCGCGCAGAGCCCTGCGCGCATCACCGGCCTACGAACTGTCGTCGCGTAACTGCTTCCCTGCCAACTTAAACGCCTGCAGGAACCGGCGCAGGATCGCTTGCTCCACGCGAGACGTCCGATGGGCCGGAGTTGGTATGCGCAACAGGAGGTTCAGACGCCCAGGTTCCGGCACATGCAGAGAGACGCGTGGCTCCACCGACGGAGCGTCCAGCCAGTTCTTCCCCTCCAATTGTTTCATGTGGAGACGAGCCTCAGCTATGAATGGGCCGCACTCGGTCCTTGCGATCTCCAGC
This sequence comes from uncultured Nitrospiraceae bacterium, assembly GCA_964373365.1. Taxonomy (GTDB): domain Bacteria; phylum Nitrospirota; class Nitrospiria; order Nitrospirales; family Nitrospiraceae; genus CAYJUP01. Next base: position 2,457 of record CAYJUP010000137.1, on the reverse strand, counting down.
AAGACCTTTTCCGCCATCTGCCAGTCATCGTTGCTCGTCAGCGGGATCGTCATGACATGGACGATGTATTCCTTCATATACGTTTCGTTGATGAGCGGACTACTCATCAGAAGACTGTTTGGAAACACCACCGCGCGACCGGTGTACTGAGACGAAACGTGCCCGGGACCGGTCTCCAGGACCGTAGTCGCCAATAAGCTTTGATCCACGACGTTGCCGCGTATGCCGCCGATCGAGATCCGATCGCCCATAGAATAGGCATTGACCCCGATGCGAAGCACCGTACCGCTGATACAGAGGATCAGTTCCTTGGTGGCCAGCACCAAGGCGACCGCAATCGCCACCAGCGAGACGGCAAAGGTGCTTAACTGATGGGCCCAGATAAAGATCAGCCCGATCATGAAGACGAGCGCCAAGGCATTGCGGATGCTGACTGCCCATCGCCGTCGGGTCTCGACAGACAGGCTCTCTCGACTCAAGACCGCGCGAACCAGAATGAGCCGCAAGGCGAGGACCACGGCGAGGAGGATCAGGGAGTGCAGGGCAACCGGAAGGATCATTTCGAAATCCTGCAGCCATTCCATCATTGGCGACGCTCCTATATCATGTGTCCAGACCGATGGTTCGGGTGGGCGTGATTCTACTCTTGGAAGGGGTTAGGCCCCAAGAGAAAAATGGGTGACGTATGGCGACTCTGGATCTGACGACCAGGCAACGCATTATGCAGTTGATCGCCGGGACCCTGCGCTCCTCCCGGGAACTGGCCGAACTGGTCGGGGCGCCGGAACGGCAGATCGAAGAGCACCTGGCCCACATCGTCCGGACGGTGGCTCGCGAGCGGACGCGTCGGTTCGTCCTGGCCCCTTCGGCCTGCCAGGACTGCGACTTCGTCTTCCGTGATCGAACCCGTCTGACCCGGCCCAGCCGCTGTCCCCGTTGCCGGAGCGAAGCGATCTCTGCGCCCCGATACGGGATCGAACTCCGCGCGTCTCCTCACGACTGATCGCGAGAGTCCACATGTATCACACAGCGACGGCTGATTGCGGTGATGATCGAAGGGGGCGGGTCCTAAGTCATGTCTATCCGCTCCACGCCGGAGCCTGTTCCTTTTTCCACCTGATTTGGTATGTAATGGTCTGAAAGGTGCCGAGACTAATGGTTGAGAAGAGGAAGGATCAGCAAGAGGAGAATAGCCCATGGAACGGAGAACCCTGCTCAAAGCCGGTGTGGCGATTGGTGTCGGCATCCTCGCAAAGAACCTGGAGCTTTTTCTTGCAGAAGCCAAGGAGGGTGGCAAAATGTTTGAGGTGACGAAAACAGACGCGGAATGGAAGGGGCTGCTGACCCCCGAGCAATATCAGGTCCTACGTCAGGAAGGCACGGAGCGTCCCTTTACGAACCAGTACCATGACAACAAAAAGGCCGGCACCTATCTGTGCGCCGGATGCGACCTGCTCCTGTTTTCCTCGGAGCACAAGTTTGACAGCGGCACGGGGTGGCCGAGCTTCTGGAAGCCCATTTCAGAATCGGCCATCGGCACCAAAACCGATTGGAAACTGTTCGGGCCTCGGACTGAAGTGTATTGCACGCGGTGTGGCGGCCATCAAGGGCATGTGTTTAAGGACGGCCCACCGCCCACCGGCTTGCGGTACTGCATTAACTCGGCGGCCCTGAAGTTCGTGCCGGCTTAGGCGCCTCTTTTAGTGCAAGCCGCAAGAGGCTTGCCCATGCTTCTCCAGATACCGCTGGTGATATTCTTCCGCGCGGTAGAACGGCGACGTGGGCGTGAGCTCCGTCACGATGGGCTTTTTGAACCGGCCGGAGTGCTGAAGCTGCTCCTTTGACGTCTTCGCCGCAACCTCCTGCTCGGGATTGTGGAAAAAGATCGCCGACCGGTACTGCGTGCCCACGTCCGGGCCCTGTCGGTTCAGCATCGTGGGGTCGTGGATGTTCCAGAACACTGCCAGGAGCTCCTCGTACGATACCTTGGACGGATCGTACTCTACCTCCACCACTTCCGCGTGCCCGGTTCGCCCCGTGCACACGTCGTGATACGTCGGGTCTTTGAACGTCCCGCCGGAGTACCCGACTGCCGTCGAGAGCACGCCCTTCACTTGCCGAAACGCGGTCTCCACTCCCCAGAAACAGCCTGCTCCAAACGTGGCCTTCTGCATGTTGCTGTCCCCTCCTTTTTGAACCAGGTCTTTTAGCGAGTATAGACAGTATCAGAAGTCATAACACTCCGCCGCTCAGAAAAACAGCCTGTCCCAATTTCCGGCCTGTCCTCTTTTCCGGCCTCGGGTAGACACCCTTTTATTTGACCCACCGAGTATAGAGGACAGCCCAGACGAAGCCGAACAGCCACGCGCCGGCGAGGAGGGCTAGGAGATCGGTCACGAGCGATAAGAGTTTCGGCTCGGCGGGGAGCAGAGAGGCCACATCCGCCCCGAAGAACTG
>CAYJUP010000136.1:3970-5974 GCA_964373365.1 uncultured Nitrospiraceae bacterium | reverse complement strand
GGGCGGGAGGTGGACGCCAAGCAACTGCAGAACGAGCTGAATGCGCTTCAGGATGCAATAGCCCCTCCGTGATCATATCCTTTCATACCGCTTCAAGGCAGGGGCTTCGCTAAGGAAGGCGCTCCACCGCAGAGAACAACCTGGGTTGTCCCTCTGGGACTCGGATCAGCGAGACCAGGCGATGAGGGTCGCCAAACAATACAAGAAGCATCTGACGGCGGCGGCGGTGGGCGTCATCGTGTGTCTCATCACGTTGGCGCTACGCCAATCCGGACTGCTGGCGATTGCGGAGCTGAAGGCGCTGGATCATCGCTACCAACGGTATGCCGACCCGGCCAAGGCCGGCAAGGACATCGTGCTGGTGGCGGTGGACGAGGCCAGCCTGGAGGCGTTTGGCCGCTGGCCCTGGCCACGCGATCGTCACGGTTTCGCCGTGCAGTACCTTCGCGAGGCAGGGGCCAAAGCGATTATTTTCGACATCCTGTTCCTTGAAGTGGACGAAAATGCGGAGGAATTCGACCAGTCCTTTGCCGAGCAGGTTCGGGCGGCGGGGAATGTCTTTTTACCGATGCTTCTCGAAACCGCCCCTGGCTCTGTGCCCCCGTCTGATCTTCTGGCAAAGGCTACAATTCGCGTGAGCAGCACGTCTGACCGCGCGGTCATGCCGTTAGCTCGCTACCATGGTGTGAAGCTTCCCATTCCGCCACTGGCCGAGGCCGCTCGGGGGGTTGGGTTCATCAATCTCTTTCCTGACGCTGACGGCACCACACGTCGGCTCCCGCTCCTCGCCCGCTGGTCCGACGGCGCGTTTCTGCAGCTCGCTGCGGCTGTCACCCGCTACGTCCTTGAGGCGGATCGGGCAGTGCTTGGACTGCAGACCCTCGGCTTGGGCCCGGCAACAATCCCCCTGACAGCGGAGGGCGACATGCTGATCGACTGGCATGGGTCGCTGGAGCGGAACACCTACCCCGCGTATTCCATGGGCGCCGTTCTGAGATCGTACTCAGATCTGCAGAACGGCAAAAAGCCGTTCCTCGATCCGGCGCTGTTTCGCGACAAGATCGTTTTCATTACCACGACCGCCGCCGGCACCTACGACCTCCGCGTCACCCCGCTCTCTCCGTTCACGCCGGGCGTGCTGATCCACATGGCGGCCCTGGACAATATTCTCCACAGCCACTATATGCGGCCGGCCCCCTACTGGTTCTTTGCCGCGACAACCCTGGTCCTGTGTCTCGGCACCGCGTGGGGGTTCATGCTGCTCCAACGCCAGACCGCCAAGATCGGCCTCAGCATCGGGCTCGCCGTGGGCTACTACGGGCTCGCCGTGCATGCCTTTACCTCTCACGGACTCTGGCTGGACCTGGCGTTCCCTGAAGGCGGGCTGGCCCTGACCTACGCCGTCGCCGCGACCGTGGAATATCTCACGGAAGGCCGGCAGCGCCGCGTGCTGCGGGCCGTGTTCGACAAATACATGGCCGCCGAGGTGGTGGATGAGATCATGCGGAACCCCCAGGGCATCAAACTGGGCGGCGCGAGAAACGAGCTGACCGTCTCCTTCTCGGACGTGGCCGGCTTCACGACCATTTCGGAACAACTGGAGCCGGAGGCGCTGGTCGAGTTGCTGAACCAGTATCTCACGGCCATGACCGACGTGATTCTCAGGTATCGGGGCAACGTGAATAAGTATCTGGGGGACGGGATCATGGCCATTTTCGGCGCGCCCCGCGGCGACCCTAACCATGCGACGCTGGCCTGCTATGCGGCGTTGGAGAGCCAGGAGGCGCTCGTCCGACTGCGCGAGGAGTGGAAGGCTCAGGGCTTTCCTGAAATTGTGGCGCGGATCGGCATTAATTCCGGTCCGATCGTCGTGGGAAACATGGGGTCGCAGGCCCGGATGGAGTATACTGTCATGGGCGACAACGTGAATCTGGCGTCCCGTCTGGAGGGCGCCAACAAGTTCTATGACACCCTCATCCTCCTGGGCCCCCGCACCTATGAGCT
>CAYJUP010000136.1:0-3870 GCA_964373365.1 uncultured Nitrospiraceae bacterium | reverse complement strand
GAGGCCTTGGAGGTGCTCAGGAAGGAGGGCGGGTGGCTGGAAGTTCGGACCGCCGCCGACGTCAAGGGGTGGATCTTCGCCAACAAGACGACCGCCACCAAGCCGGCCGGCGGTGATGACTTTCTGGCCAAGCTGGGCAAGAGCATGCGGCGGAAAGAGGCGTCCGAGGTGACCGCCTCGGCGGGAGCCCGCGGCCTGGACAAGGTCTCAGAAGAGTACGCCAAACGCGTCGGGATGACCCAGCAGGATCGCGACGCGGTGGATCGTATGACGGCCTATAAGCTGACCGACCAGGAAGTCGAAGACTTCCTCAAGGACGGGGGGCTCGGGGAATATGCAAAATAAAATCTTCGATCGGATCATCAGCCTGCTGATCGCGTCCGTCCTGACCGGCGCGGGCGCAGGCTGCGCGGAGCTTCAACAGGTCGCCGAGGGCGCAGCGAGAGTGTCCGGCAATGAGCAACTGGCCCGGATGATTCATGGTGGGGGCACCCTGGTCAGCGGGCTCCTCCCCATCGGCTACGAAGAAGAACAGTCCATCGGCCAGGCCATCGCGCTTCAGGTCATAGCGCGCTACGGCGGCGTGTCCGAGCAGGCGGATCTGACCCGGTATGTCAACCTGGTCGGCCGGGCTGTCGCCCTGACCTGCGACCGGCCCGACATTGCCTACCATTTCGCCGTCCTCAACCATGATTCGATCAATGCCTTTGCCGCGCCGGCCGGCTATGTCTTCGTCACGCGCGGGCTCCTCAGTCAGATTCGGAACGAAGCGGAGCTGGCCGCTGTCTTGGGGCATGAAATCTCCCACGTCAGCCAAAAACATATCCTGGAAGTGATCCAGCGGTCGAAACGATTGGCCGGCGTCACCGAGGCCGGCCTGGCCTATGCCAATCAGAATCCGGAGGCGTTCAAGGGGCTGATCGATGCGGCCGTCAAGAAGTTGCTGGACGAAGGACTCGACCAGGACAAAGAAACCCAGGCGGACGCCCTCGGTGATGTGTTCGCGGCCCGTGTCGGATATGATCCGACCGCTTACCTTGCGCTTTTGAACCGGCTCCGCGCGCTCAAGGGAGACGACAAAGCCTTTTTTAAGACCCATCCGGACTTCAGTGCCCGGATCAAGGCGGTCCAGAAAGCCATCGACACACAGGGATTGAAACCGACCGGGGTACTGGTCAGCGAGCGATTCGCTCGATTGGGCAAGCGACTCTAACTGGATCGGGGCTAGAGGCCCGAGGCGGAGGGGTTATGGATGGCGGGCGATGGGCGCAGGGCAAGAGGCTATGGGAAGGATTGTCTTCTCGCGCCGTTCGCCTTATTTGATGGCGACGGCTTTGACCTCTTTGTAGGTGGTGTGGCCCTGGAGGACCTTGGCAATGCCGTCTTGCACCAGCGTGGTCATCCCCTCTTCTATGGCGACCTTGAGCATGTCCTCGGTCTTGGTTTTGGACTGGATGAGCCGTTTCATCCGGTCCGTGCCGAGCAGCAGCTCGTGCAGGGCGATCCGGCCCTTGAAGCCAGTTTTAGCGCAGGCGTCGCACCCTTTCCCTCGGTAAAGCTTGAAATTGTTGTCGAACTTGATCCCCATCTTCTGCCACTGTTCAGCTCCGTAGCTATAGACCAGATCTTCGTACTCTTCCTTCGTCGCGCGGTATTCTTCTTTGCAGTTCTTACAGATCCGTCTGCTCAGCCGTTGGGCCAGGACGCCCAACATGGCATCCGCGAAGCTGAACGGGTCGCACCCCATGTCCAAAAGGCGGGTCACGGTCTCGACCGCGCTGTTGGTGTGGAGGGTAGTTAAGACCAAGTGCCCTGTGAGGGATGCCTCAATGCCCGTATCGGCCGTCTCCTTGTCCCGCATCTCACCCACCATGATCACGTCCGGATCGGCCCGAAGAAACGCGCGCATGGCCACGGCGAACGTGAAGCCGATCTTGGGATGGACCTGGACTTGGCGGAGACCGTACTGGGTAATTTCGACCGGATCCTCAGCAGTCCAGATCTTAATGTCCGGCGTATTGATATAGCCCAAGACCGAGTGCAAGGTGGTGGTCTTCCCGGAGCCGGTCGGGCCGACGCAGAGGATGATCCCGTACGGCTTCTCAGCGATGGCTTTCAGCTCCCTCAGGTTCCGCTCGGAGAAGTCCATCTTTTCCAGAGGCAGCGGCTCGGTGGCCGACAGAATACGCATGACCACGTCCTCGTTGGCCAACCCGGAGGTCGGCACGGTGGCCACGCGGAGCTCGATCTCCCTGTCGCCGATCTTGAACTTGATCTTGCCGTCCTGGGGCTTACGGCGTTCGGCGATGTCCAGGCTGGCCATGATTTTGAGGCGGGAGACGATGGCCCGGCGGTAGCTGGGAGGAATCTTCATATACTCAAAGCAGTTCCCGTCCACGCGGAACCGCACCATGGTCTCCTTCTTCTCGCCATAGGGCTCGATGTGGATGTCCGAGGAGCCCATGCGGTAGGCGTCCGCGATGACCTGGTTAGCCAGCCGAACGATGGCGCTGTCGTTTTCGTCGACGCCTCCGGTGGAGAGTTCTTCCGCCTGCTCCGCCTGAGATTCGCTGATCAGTTCGCCCAGAATGTCCGACACGGATCCTTTCGTTGTGGGGTCCGGCTGCCCGGTCGCGACCCGCAGGAGATGCGAGATGTCTCGCCGGAGCCCGACGGCGAAGCGAAGATTTTGGCCGGGGAAACTCCGCTTAATATCCTGGACCTTGTCCAGGTCATTGGGGTCGTCAATCAGGATCTCGACCCCGCTCTTATCCCGCTTGACCGGCGCCCAGAAGTTCTTTTTCAAATAGTCGACGTTCAGCGTCTTCAGCAAATCGGGGTCGAGGAGCAGTCGTTCGTTGTACTCCATATGGGGACACTTATAGAACTGGCTCAGGGATTTGCCCAGCTCATCCCTCGGAACCTTGTACTTCTCGATCAAGAGCGATTCAAGATCCATGGGCCCCTTACGGGCTTCGGCAATGGCGCTGTCTAATTCGGCCTGGGTAATTAAGTTATTGGCCACGAGGTGGTCAAATTTGGTGGTCTTTTTGGCCAGTTTTCTTAAATTATAGAACGCGATGCCCAGGCCTTTGGCGATTTCAGCGACCGAGTCTTCTTCTTTTTTCGTGAAGCGCCCGCCGCTCTTTTTGTTGAGCAGCTGGATGACGCCCATCAGGTATTTATTCTCCGCGACGATGGGGTAGGTCAGCACCTGCTTCGTCTTGATGCCGGTTTTCTTGTCCCATGAACTGTCGTGGAGCAGGGAGGGATGGATGCCGGACAGTTCCGACTTGTTGTAGGCGTCGCCGATGTTGATCGGTCGGAGGTACTTGGCGGTGAATCCAGCGAGGCTCTGCTCGCCGATCGGCATTCTGATTTCCTCAACGGTGTCGATGTGCGGAATCCGAGCGAAAATCTCTTTCTTCTCAGTGTCGACGGCGTACAGGGTTAATCCCTCGGCGTCGAACAGGTTCAGGATTTCTTTATGGAGGTCGAGAAGAATTTGATTCAGATCCTGGGCCGCATGGATCTTGTTCGTGATGAGTTTGACCTGCTCCGCGTAGGCGACCTTCTGCTCTAGTTCTTGCAGATGTGCAGGTAGCACCCTCGTTTCCATTGCTATGCCTCCGTCAGGCTTTCGGCGTCATGGGCCATTGACCTCCGCTGGAGGATGGCACCGGTTCCGTCACGGCTCCACGCACGGGGTACTCGTACGCATCGCATGAGGTTAGGCCCAATTTCTGTCCAACGCAAGCGGAAAGGAAAAAGACACACGTCAGTCGAACGCTGGCACATTGTTCAGGGCGCTTGTATGTCCTGGCGCAGGAACGTCTTGGCGCGCTCAGGCAGTTCCCCGGGAGGCAGGCG
>CAYJUP010000135.1:0-5996 GCA_964373365.1 uncultured Nitrospiraceae bacterium | reverse complement strand
CGGAGGGACATTATTACTTCATCGAGATGAACCCGCGCATCCAGGTGGAGCACACGGTCACCGAGCAGATCACCGCGATCGACATCGTGCGGTCCCAGATCTCGATCGCGGCCGGCCAGCCGCTTGAAATCCGGCAGGAGGACGTGACCCTGCAGGGGCACGCCATCCAATGCCGGATCAATGCCGAGGACGCGCGAAACAACTTCAGGCCGTGCACCGGGACGATCACGGCCTATCTCTCCCCGGGCGGCATCGGGGTCCGCATTGACGGCGCCGTGTACAAGGACTACACCGTCCCTGCCTATTACGATGGGCTTCTCGCCAAACTCATCGTGCGGGGCCGCACATGGGATGAAACGGTCAGCCGCATGCACCGCTCACTCGAAGAATATGTCCTGCGTGGGGTCAAGACGACGATCCCGTTCCTGCAGAAGATCATGGAGGAGCCGGACTTCCGCGCCGGTCGCTTCGACACCTCCTTTCTGGAGACACATCCGGACCTGTTCAATTACGACGAGACCCTCGAGCCTGAGGACCTGGTGGTGGCCATTTCGGCGGCCATTGCCGCGTATGAAGGACTGTAACAAACCGTGAGGCGTGACGAGTGATGAGTGACGAGTTGTGAGTCCGTTCATCTCCTACCCGTCACGCGTCACTTGTCACTCGTAACTGGGTCATATGGCCACCCGTAAGCCCACAAAGAAGACCGCCTCGCGGAAGCCGCCACTGCAAGTGGAGCCGGCGCCGCCGAAACGGCTGCTGATCACGGACGTGGTGCTCCGCGACGGTCACCAGTCGCTGCTGGCGACGCGGATGCGGACCGAGGACATGCTGCCCATCGCGCAGAAACTCGACGCCGTGGGTTACTGGTCGCTGGAGGTGTGGGGCGGCGCGACGTTCGACACCTGCCTGCGCTTCCTGAAGGAGGATCCCTGGGAACGTCTGCGGGCCCTGCGCGCAGCCATGCCGAACACCAGGCTGCAGATGCTCTTGCGCGGCCAGAACATCGTGGGCTACCGGCACTACGCCGACGATGTGCTGGAGCGATTCATTGAACGCGCGGCGACCAACGGCATCGACGTGTTCCGGATCTTTGACGCCCTCAACGACGTGCGGAACATGGAACGGGCGATGCGAGAGGTCAAAGCGTGCGGTAAGCACGTCGAGGCCGCGATCTGCTACACCCTCAGCCCCGTCCACAGTCTGGATCGCTTCATCACGCTGGCCAGGCAGTTGGAAGATCTGGGAACCGACACCTTCTGCATCAAGGATATGGCGGGCCTGCTGGCTCCGCTCGACGCCTACACGCTGGTCAAACGGCTGAAGGCGGCGGTTCGGGTCCCGATCCATTTGCACACCCACTACACTTCCGGGATGGCTTCCATGTCGGCCTTGATGGCGGTGCTGGGGGGGCTTGATATGCTGGACACCGCGATCTCACCGTTGTCCGGCGGGACGTCCCACCCGCCGACCGAGACGCTGGTGGCGGCGCTGCAGAACACCCCGTACGATACGAAACTGGCGCTGTCGCAGTTCACGCCGATCGCCGACCATTTCCGAGCGGTCCGGCGGAAATACCACCAGTTCGAGAGCGATTTCACGGGGGTGGACGCCGAGATTCTCACCACCCAGATTCCTGGCGGCATGTTCTCCAACCTGGCTGCGCAGTTGGCCGAGCAGAACGCCTTGGACAAGATGAAGCAGGTGCTGGAGGAGGTCCCGCGCGTCCGGAAGGATATGGGCTATCCCCCGCTCGTGACGCCCAGCAGCCAGATCGTCGGCACCCAAGCCACCCTGAACGTGATGACCGGCGAACGGTACAAGGTCATCACCAACGAGACCAAGAACTACTTCCTCGGCTTGTACGGAAGAGCGCCGGGTCCGCTGAACCCCGAGGTCATGGCCCGGGCGATCGGGGACGAAGAGCCGATCAAAAGCAGGCCGGCGGATCGTCTGGAGCCAGAACTCGAGGGCGCCAAAAAGGAGCTGGCCGGAAAGGTCTCCGCGATCGAGGACCTGCTCTCCTTCGCACTGTTCCCAGCGGTAGCCGGCGAGTTCTTCGATGAACGGGAGCGCGGCGAGCTCAAACCCGAGCTGCTCGAGCCTCCCCCGGAGAAAGGACCGGCGGTGGCCCACGAACTGCACCTCGCGCCGATCGAGTTCAATCTCACCCTGCATGGAGAGTCGTATCACATCCGGGTGTCGGGCTCCGGCCGGAAGAGCGAAGGACGCAAGCCCTACTACATTCGAGTCAACGAGAAACTGGAGGAAGTGTACCTGGAGCCGCTTCAGGAAGTGCTGGCGGGGGTCCCCGAACCACCCGAGACCAGAACCGGAACCGTCCCCAAACGCCCGAAACCCACCAAGCCCGGCGATGTGGCGTCTCCAATGCCGGGCCGCGTGGTCAAGGTGCTGGTGTCGAAGGGGGACGCGGTCAAGCTCGGCGATCCAGTCTTGATCATCGAGGCGATGAAGATGGAGAGCCGGCTGACGGCCCCGATCAACGGCACGGTGGTCGCCCTCTATGTCAATGAAGGGGACGACGTGAAGACCGATGAGACTCTGGTGCAATTGGAGTAGGTCGTGCCACAGCCACGACCCGCTTCGCTCGCGCCGTCGTCAGTGCCGGCCATTCTGCTGCTCATGCCCCTTCTCCTGAACGCGTGCGCGACTCCCTCTGAGATCCCGCCATGGTTCGACTCGATGCAGCGCCTGCCGGTCAGGACCGTCCTGGTGCAGGGGCATCGCATCGCCTACCTCGACGTAGGCCAGGGCCCTCCGGTCGTTCTGGTGCACGGCTTCGGCGGATCCATGTGGCAGTGGGAATACCAGCAGGCCGCCCTCTCCGCTGCCCACCGCGTCATCACTCCGGACCTCCTCGGGTCGGGGTTGTCCGACAAGCCCGACCTGGCTTACACGCCGGCCGAGTTGGTGGAGTTTTTCCGCGGATTCATGGAGGCGCTCGGGATCCCGCGGGCGACATTGGTCGGCAACTCGATGGGGGGCGGACTGGTGATCGGCATGGCGCTCGCGCATCCGGAACGAGTGGACCGCCTGGTCCTGATCAGCGGGCTGCCGGACGGAGTGCGTGAGAAGCTGGCCAGTCCCATGTTCAGGCGTGCCGTCGACTCGCGCATCCCGGTCTGGATCGTGAACCTGGGAAACTGGTTCGCCGGACGCGGACTTACCCGGACCGTGCTGAGCGAGATCGTGCACGACCCGGACCTCCTGACCCCGGCGGTGATCGAGCGCGCGTACCGCAACCGGAAGCGTCCCGGCACGATTCCCCCCTTACTGGCACTCATGAGAAACCTGCTGCTCTGGGAAGAGGGTTTTGCCAAGCATCTCGCCGAGATCCGTTCCCCGACGCTCATCGTGTGGGGCGCCGAGGATCGCCTGTTCCCGCCGAAAGTGGGGCAGGACCTACATGCGGTTCTGCCCAATTCGACGTTCGCGCTGATCCCCGAAGCCGGGCACATCCCCCAGTGGGAGCGGCCGGAGACCGTGAACCCGATCCTGTTAAAATTCTTGCGATGAAGAACCGGCCGGGTACCCGTTGCTTTCTGGCTGCAACGGGTGAATCGTCGGGCCGTGCGCCCTTGACACCGCGCGAACACAGCCCGTATATAGCAGCAGCGTACGCGGATCGCGGAAACCATCTGATCTGAAGGAGGAAGCCATGAAACACTTTCTGCCGACAGTATGTGTACTGGTCGGCCTGCTTGCACTGGTTGGCGTGGTCGGAATGAGCGGATGCGAGGGCATGGGCCGCATGGCCGATTCGGGTTTCTTGTATAAAAATCTACCGGTCGCCAGCGGGAGCGCCGTTGCCGGCGACGGCAATACCGTGACCTTTAAAGGCTCCCCCTTGGCGCTGGCCGGACCGGGCATCAAAGTGGGCGACCCTCTGCGAGATGTGAAGCTGGCGAAGGGAGACCTGTCCCTGATGAACATCGCGGACACCAGGGGCAAGGTACGAATCATCAGCGTCGTCCCCTCCGTCGATACCACGGTCTGCGAGCAGCAGACGCATCACCTCAGCGAAAAGAACAACGGGCTGGACAAAATGGTGGAGTTGATCACGGTGAGCGTGGACACGCCGTTTGCCCAGGGCCGCTTTGCCAAGGAAGCCATGATCGGCAACGTGACCTTCCTCTCCGATTTCCGTGGCGGGGAGTTCGGCAAGACGCATGGCCTGCTGGTGAAAGACCTGCACTTCCTGGCCCGCACGGTCATGGTCGTGGACAAGGGGAACGTGATCCGGTACCTGCAGATCACTCCCGAGCTGGCCCAGTTGCCGGATATGGATGCCGCATTCCGCGCCGCGCGAGCACTGCTCGCCTCCGGCTAGGCTGAGGCTAAGGGTAAGGTTGAGGTTCAGGAACTCTTGACCCCTCAACCTGAGCCTCAACCTCGACCTCCTTCAGAAGGAAGAAGAATGGCACAGTATGATTTGCTGGTGATCGGGAGCGGCCCCGCCGGCCAGAAGGCCGCCATCCAGGCGGCCAAGCTCCGCAAGCGCGTGGCCATCATCGAGAAGGAGCCCGTGGTGGGTGGCTCGTCCGTCAACACCGGGACGCTCCCCAGCAAAACCCTCAAGGACGCCATCTATCACCTGCACGGGTTCAAGCTCCGCGCATTCACGAGCATGTCCTACTCCTTGAACAAGAACTTGACCCTCCGGGACTTGATGGCCCGGAAGGACCAGGTCATTAAAAATGAACTGGCGGTGATCACCAACCAGCTTGATCGGAACGATGTCGAAATTATCCACGGGACCGCGTCCTTCGCGGATCCGCACACACTCAACGTCGTCAGGCAGCACGGCCACGTGGGCACGCTGCAAGCCCCCTTCATCGTGATCGCCACGGGGTCGCGCCCGCGCCGGGATGAAGGTATTCCCTTCAACGATCTGACGATCTGCGATTCGGACTCTATCCTCTTCACCGAAAACATCCCCAAGACCATGACCGTGATGGGCGGCGGGATCATCGGCTGCGAGTATGCCTCGATGTTCGCTCCCTTCGGCATCAAGGTTACGCTGGTGGAACGGCGTACGGAACTCTTGCGGTTCGTGGACCAAGAGGTCGTCCAGGCTCTGATCTACCACATGCGGACCAACGGCGTCTTGATGAGGCTAGGGGAGGAGATTGCCGGGGTCTCACTTGATGCGCGAGGCCGCGTGGTCACCTCACTCAAGAGCGGCAAGACCGTCGTCTCGGACATACTGCTGTACGCCATGGGACGGATCGCCAATACCGATGAGTTGAATCTGGGCGCTGTCGGCCTCACCACGGACAAACAGGGCCAGCTCAAGGTGAACGAGTACTATCAGACCGATGTCCCCCACATCTATGCGGCCGGTGACGTGATCGGCTTCCCGAGCCTGGCCTCGACCTCCATGGAGCAGGGCCGTCTCGCCTCCTGCCACGCGTTCAAAGTCGCGCAGTCCACGCTGCCCAAGCTCATGCCCTATGGGATCTACACGATTCCGGAGATCTCGACGGTGGGCAAGAACGAGGAAGAACTGACCGCCGCGGGACTCCCCTACGAAGTGGGACGGGCCTTCTACAAGGAAATTGCGCGGGGCCAGATTTTCGGCGACCTCGAGGGGCTCCTGAAGCTCATCTTTCATCGGGACACGCTGGAACTGCTCGGCGTCCACATCATCGGCGAAGGCGCCACCGAGCTGATCCACATCGGCCAGGCGGTCCTGACCTACGGCGGGAAGGTGGACTTCTTCGTCCACAACGTCTTCAACTACCCCACCCTCGCCGAGTGCTACCGCACCGCGGCCCTCGATGGCATCAATCGGCTGGGGAAGACGTAACTCCGCATGCCCAAGCGACCCCGCCGCGCAAGACGGTCCACGCTCACGCCTCGTGCCAAACGATCCCCGCACCGTCCCCTGGTCACGCTCGCGCTCGAATGGTTCGTGAATCCCGACCACATGCCGTTGGTGGCAGCCAAGGAGCGCGGTTTCTTCCGCGAGGAGG
>CAYJUP010000134.1:0-5997 GCA_964373365.1 uncultured Nitrospiraceae bacterium | reverse complement strand
CCCATACTGGCCCGCCCCACGGCGCTGACGATCCCCATCGTGACCGTCTGGTTGAGGCCGAACGGGTTCCCCACGGCCAGGACGAATTCCCCCACTTCCAACTTATCCGAATCCGCCCAGGGAATCGTGGGCAGATCCTCGGTTTCGATCCTCAGCACGGCGAGGTCGGTCTTGGCATCGGTGCCGATCAGCTTGGCCTTGAACTCGCGCTTGTCCGAGAGGAACACCTTGATCTCGTCCGCTTTACTCACCACGTGATTGTTGGTGACGATCAACCCCTTCGGGTCCACGATCACCCCCGAGCCCAAACTCCGCTCTTTCCGCTCACGCGGCGCCTCGAATCGCCGGAAGAACTCCTCTCCAAAAAACCTGCGGAAGAAGGGGTCATCGAACGGCATCCCGTGCGGACCTTCCGCGCCTTTCCCGGTCCGTGTGGTAAAGATATTGACCACCGCCGGCCTGACTGCTTTGGCGATTGAGACAAAATTACGGTCCCCCCCGATGGCCGCAGGAGCAGGCGCCATCGCCGGCACTTCCTTTGGTCCCGGCGGTTCCGGAACCGCGTGCCCGAACGGCAACCACCCCAAGTCCGATGCCACGATGATCCCGATCAGGATCCCGACACCCACCAGAAAACCGCTCACCAACAATGACAACACCCGGCGACGTTTTGGTCTGTTGGACTCCATTTCGCTCACGTTACCCTCTTCCAAAAGCTAACAGCTAATAGCTCCTAGCTAACAGCTATGAATGTTACGGTATCTCTCCGGCGTAGATGCCCATAACCGTCTGTAGGAACTTGACGGCTTCCGCCTTGGGGCGCTGAAAGGAGTTTCGCCCGATGATGGACCCGAACCCACCCCCGTCGCGAATCGCGCGGGCTTCTTCGAACACGTTCTTGTCGTCGCTCTTGGCGCCTCCCGAAAAGATCACGATCCGCCGCCCCGCGAACGCACTCTGGACCACGTGCCGCACCCGCTCGGAAAGCGTTTTGATAGGGATCTGCTCGGACTCGTACACCTTTTTGGCCGCGGCCTGTTCCAGGTGGGCTGTCGGCAGCTTCACCTTGATGACGTGGGCCCCAAGCTGCGCGGCAATCTGGGCGGCATAGGCGACCACATCAATCGCAGTCTCTCCTTCCTTACTCAGTGAAGAGCCGCGGGGGTAGGACCATACGACAACCGCCAGCCCCCCGTCTTTGGCCTCCTCGGCGATCTCACGGAGTTGCTCGTACATCCGGCCGCAATGCACCGACCCCGGATAAATCGTGAACCCGACGGCTGTACACCCCAGCCGCAGCGCCTCCTTCACACTCCCGGTCACCGCCGGAAGCGGGTCCTTGTCCTCGTGCAGCACATCATGATTGTTCAGCTTGAGGATCAGCGGGATCGCGCCCGCGTACTGGCTGGCGCCAGCCTCCATAAACCCGAGCGGTGCCGCATAGGCGTTGCACCCGGCCTCGATGGCCAGCCCGAAGTGGTAGAGCGGGTTATAGGCCGGAGGATTGGGCGCGAAGCTCCGCGCCGGGCCGTGTTCAAAACCCTGGTCAACCGGCAGGATCACCAGCCGACCGGTTCCGGCGAGCCGGCCGTGCCCGAGGAGACGGGCCAGATTCGTTCGCGTGCCTGCGTTGTCGCTTCCGTACCAGCTCAGGATCTCTCGGATACGATCGTTCATCGTCGAACCTCCAAAAAGACGTTTTGTCTGTTGAGTCTGTTTTGTCCGTTACGGAACTAACTGACCTAACGGACTCAACGGGCCGAACGTCATCTCCGTCCTTGGACGAACTCCTCCGCCAGGCTCACCTCTTCACGGCTGCCGATGATCAGCGGGACGCGCTGATGCAGGCCCTTGGGCTCGACCTCTAAAATTCGCATGGTCCCGGTGCTGGCTCGACCTCCCGCCTTTTCCACCACCATCGCCAGGGGGTTCGCCTCATACAGAAGGCGCAGCTTCCCCTCCGGTTTATCCGTTTCGCCGGGATATAGATAGATCCCGCCTCCGAGGAGAATACGATGGACATCCGCCACCATACAGCCCGAATACCGGGAGCTGTACGGCCGTCCCGTTGCCTTGTCATGCCCCTTCAGATAATCCACGAACTGACGAATGCCGGCCGGCCACTTGTGATAGTTCCCCTCATTCACAGCGTACACCTTACCGATGGGCGGGATCCGAATACCCTCGTGTGAGAGCACGTATTCGCCGACACCGGGGTCCAGCGTGAATCCATGGACCCCCTGACCGGCGGTGAAGACCAGCATGGTGCTCGACCCGTACATGATATAGCCGGCCGCCACCTGCTGAGTCCCCCGACGGATTAATTCCGGTTCGGAGGGCATCCCGCCTTTCCCATCATATCGGAGGACAGAAAAGATGGTGCCAAGGGGCATATTGACGTCGGTATTCGAGGACCCATCCAGCGGATCGAACAACAGCATATATTTGCCGTGCGGCCAGTTCTCGGGAAGGTGGACCGGCTTGTCCATCTCCTCTGAGGCCAGCGCGCACACCAGCCCGCTATATTGGAACACCTTGATGAACGTCTCGTTGGCAAGCTCGTCCAGTTTCTTGACGGCTTCTCCCTGGATATTGGTCTCCCCGGTTACTCCCAGGACATTGATCAAACCGGCTCGGCGAAGATCCTGGGCGATCAACTTCCCGACCAGGCCGATCTGGGTCATGAGGGCGGAGAACTCACCGGTCGCGCCCGGATGGGCGGCCTGTTTCTCGATGATGTATCGGGTTAGCGTGACCGGAAACGGTCCCACGGGTGGTTCCTTCAGTAGAACTGTCCTTTGACGGTATTATTCGCGGGTTGATTATATCGGTTTTCGTACAGCTGAGCAATCCAACTCGCGCTGATTAGTTCGGGGAGAGGATCACCGCGCCGCCGGCCTTCCAAACCCATCAACAAGCCTGGCCACGATGGAACCGATGACCACTTTCGCTTTCATCATCACCGGCACGCGGCGGGCATCGTTCGTCAACCACACGCGGATATTCCCCTCGTTCAGGAAAATCCCCTGAAACGGCATAATGGCCAAGACCCTCAGCGTCTCCACCTCGCCCCATGGTCCCTTCAGCGTCTCAACCGCTTCGACCCGCACCTCCAGTCGATAATTCTTCTTGTCGTGGTGGACATTCATCGTCAAGGACGATCCCGGCTGAAGCGCCGGCAGGCTGCGGAGATAATAGAGACAGGAGATCGCATCCTGCGTCCCCGGCGGGACGGGAAGCGTATCGGCCACCCCGTCCTTGATGGCCGTGGCCGTCCCTTTCGCATGGTGAAATGTGACGTCGAAGTCATTCTTCCTCTTCCCCTCGCGCCTATGGAAAACCATTCGTTGCGGCAAAAGTGTCCCCGTGTCAATGGCGGATTCCACCCTATTGTCCACCGGGAAGAATGTCGAGACGAAAGAGCTGGATTTGGCGGTGATCAGCAGCCTGAGGGTAGGACGGCCTTGGATCGGGAGAGACTCCGTCACCTCCATCACGGCGGACCCGGCACGGATTTTCAGCCACGAGATTGTGTAGGCGAGGCGTTCGCCCGCGGTAAAGGGTCGGGCGACCGAAAGAGACGGGACGGATGTGGGATGGGCACGCGCGCTGGGGAAAAGGAGCGAGGCGAGAAGAACAACGAGGACGGACCAGTGAAGGCGGGGCAGACCTGGGACGTGGCGCGGCACCGGTCAGTGGGCCAACGTGCGCCGCGACTCTTCCAGCTCGGATTCGATCAGGGTCCGGATTGCCGCCAGGCGTTCTGGAGATGAGGCCTCAAACCTGAGCACGAGCGCGGGTTGGGTATTGGAGGCCCTGATCAACCCCCATCCGTCATCAAAGACCACCCGGACACCGTCAATCGTGATCACCTCGCGAATCGTGGGACTCGCATCGCGGCGAACGGGGCGAGCTTTGGCGCGCTCCACAAACCGCGCTTGCACGCGCTTGACCAGGTCAAATTTGATCGTGTCCGGACAGTCCACGCGAATCTCGGGCGTGACCGATGTGACCGGCAGATCCGCGATCAGGGAGGAGAGCGGCTTCCCGGTCTTGGCCAGGATCTCGATCAGTCGGCAGGAAGCATAGATCGCGTCATCGTAGCCGAAATACCGGTCCGCGAAAAACATGTGGCCAGACATCTCCCCGGCCAGCACGGCCTTCTCGGCCTTCATCTTGGCCTTAATGAGCGAATGGCCGGTCTTCCACATGATCGGGCAACCCCCGTGCCGCTGGATGTCATCATAGAGGCCCTGTGAGGCCTTCACTTCCGAGATGATCGTACTCCCAGGCCGGCTCGCCAGAATGTCCCGGGAATACACCACCATCAGGCTATCGCCCCAGAGGATATTCCCCTTCTCGTCCACCGCCCCGATCCGATCCGCGTCGCCGTCATATCCGATTCCCACATCCGCGCCCGTCTTCTTGACGGTCTTAATCAGGTCCTGGAGATTCTCCACCACCGTTGGATCAGGATGATGGTTGGGGAAGCGGCCGTCCAATTCGCAATACAGGCCGGTGACCCGGCACCCCAACCCCTCCACAGCCTCTTTGGCCACGAGCGCGGCGGCGCCGTTCCCGCAGTCAATCACGACGTGCAAACGGTCGGCCCGCACAGAGGCGAAGCTGTTCTTGAGATAGGCCAGATAATCCGGGATCATCGGTCTGGATGACACCGTCCCTGACCCGGAGGAGAAACGGCCGACCTCCATGACCTTCCTGACATGCTGAATCTCTTCCCCGTGAAGCGCCTCTTTGCCCACGCACAGCTTGAGACCGTTGTATTCGGATGCATTGTGGCTACCGGTGATCATCACTCCGCCATCCACAGGCAGTTGGAACAGGGAGAAATACAGCACCGGCGTCGGACAGACTCCGATATCGAGCACGTTCAACCCTCCTGTCGTCAGGCCACGAATCAGCCTGTCGCGCAACGCCGGAGAGCTGGGCCGACCATCCCGCCCCACGCTGACCGTCTTCATGCCCTTTTCTCTGCCCAGCGTGGCGAAGGCCCGCCCGATCCGCTCGGTGACCTCTTCGGTCAACTCCTCGCCAACAATTCCCCTGATGTCATACTCGCGGAACAGAGCCATGGTCTCGTTAAACGTTAATCGTTATTCGTTAAACGTGAACCGCTGGAGGAAGCTTTCGCCTTTGACAAGTATCGGATGAAGCCGTTTAGGATGGAAACCGCTCTCAGCAAGTCCTCGCGAGCCGCTTTGAACGTTTCTTCCGTTACGAATTTCTCGTCGCGGGCAACGGTGAGATGGTCCAGGACCTCGTACAGGGAGCCTCTGGCTTGTCTCGCGAATTGAATATTCTCAGTATAATGGAATCGCCCATAGCCCTCAGCCAGGTTTGCCGTGACAGATCGTGAGGCCCGCACAACCTGATCGCCTAACCGAAACTGCTCCGTCTTCGGTAATGATCGTGCCAGGTCGGCCATCCGCATCCTCAAATCTCGACAGACTTTCCACACATCAAGATCCTCGAAGGTTTGAACAGCAGTGTGTGGACTTTTTGTGCCAATCTGGAGACCTGTTCTCCCCACGATTAACGTTTCACGTTTAACGTTTAACGTCTCTACCGTAGTCATCCTGAAACCGGACAATGTCGTCCTCGCCGAGGTACGGGCCGTTCTGGACTTCAATGATATGCAGCGTATCGGAGCCGGGGTTCTCCAGCCGGTGACGGGTCTCTTTGGGAATGCCGGTGCTCTGCCCCACCCTCAGGTCAAAGACACGGCGCCCGCAGGTCACCCGCGCCGTCCCTGCAATGACGACCCAGTGCTCGCTGCGCTGGTGGTGAAGCTGCAGCGAGAGCCTTCCACCGGGATTGACCGTCACCCGCTTGACCTTGTAGCCGGGCCCTTCCTCCAGTACCGTATAGGAGCCCCAGGGCCGGAAGACCGTCCGATGCTCCAGATGCTCCGGCGCTCCCTTCTTTTTCAGGATCTCCACCACCTTCTTCACATCCTGGGAGCGTGCCTTCGGGCAG
>CAYJUP010000133.1:0-6050 GCA_964373365.1 uncultured Nitrospiraceae bacterium | reverse complement strand
GCGTCGGCCCGGCCCCAGACGATGTTCTGCTTGCCGATCCGCAGGTCCACCGAGCCGAAGTAGAGGTTCGCGTACGCTTCCAGCAAGCGGCCCTGCACGCCGCCTTCTCGCCGGAGGTCCTGATCCGTGAGCCGTCCTTCGATCTTGGCGTCGCCCCACGAGCCGAACTTGGGCAACATCTTGGGTTGGAACGTGAGGCCGGGGAGGCTGTGGGTGTTGTCGAGCCGCTTGGAGGCGGAATAGTAGTCGGTCCGAATGAAGCCGCCCAGCCCCGCCTTCTCCAGCCAGGCTGGCCGCAGTGACGGCGCCGGTGTGTCGGCGATCGGCTCGGGCGCGCTCTCAGCCGGAAGCGACTGGGCCGGCAGGACCAGGAGCCAGGCACCGATCAAGCTGCTGACGAAAACGATGAATGCTGAACGATGAACGATGACGCGGGGAGAGTCGCTCATTCAGCACTCCGCATTCATCATTCAGCATTCTGAGAGGTGGGTTATTTTTCCCGTTCCAGATAGCGGGTAGTAAAAAAGTCCTCGCCGACCGCTTGCTTGGGATCCAGGGCCTCGAAGGTGAGCAGCGTGCTGTGGCCGGTCTGGTGATTCTTCACCTCCCGCTTCATCGCCCACCACTTGTGGTTAACGGGATCCACTTCTTGCACCTCCGGGACCAGCATGGTCTTGAGGGGCCGACCGGCGGCATCGAAGTACTCGACCTTTTTCTCCATGAAGTTGCTCTTGCGAATCCAGAGGGTCTTCTTGGCGTAGCCGTAATCTTTCTTGATTTGCTCGGAAGCCGGAACCGATTCGATCACCCAGCAATCCTCGCCGTCGAGAGTCTCGCTCTTGAGGAGGGTATACTTGTAGGTGTCCACGACCGGCAGCAGGATGTCGCCGTAGGAGAAGTCCGAGCCCACGAAACTGTCTTTCTTGTTGTTGGCCACCAGGCGGCGGACCTTCTTCAAGGCCGGCAGATAAATCCACATATCGTCCTCGCCGTCGTAGTGCTGGACTTGCAGGTAGCCGGTCCCCTCCACGTCGCCCGGGAACAAAAACCTGATCATGAGCTTGCTGTCGATGCCGTTCGGCTGCAGCAGGTTCACGCTATGGGTCTTGCGCACCCGTTGCTGGCCCTTGTCGTTGATCAAGGTCATCGTGCTGTCGTTGGCCAGGTGCTTCACTTTGGTCACGTGGAAGTTTTTTTCCATGATGTCGCGAGCCGACAATTCCGCCGCCGGTACGGACGAAAACCCCAGACCGATCGCCAGCATTCCTGCTGCGAACACGCTCAACACACGTCTCATGCTGTTTCCTCCCTCATTCTCGGATTTGGGTGTTTAGGCCGGCGCACCGGGGGGTGTGCGCTCCATGGCCGGGGCGGTCGAGGCTCTGTCGTTGCCGAAGGCGAAACGAGGCCTCGTAAGGCACAGGGTAGCCGGTAGGAGGGTGACGGCCGCCGCGCTGCTGACGACCATGGACACCGCCACCAAGAACCCCAGCCTCGTGTGCATCCCGAAGCCGGTCAACATCAGCACCGAGTAGCCCAGCCCCACCCCCATTGCCACGTAGATGACCGCTTTCCCCGCGGTTGCCAGGGTGGCACGCAGCGCCTCATCGCACTCGCCGTGCGTCTGCATCTCCTCGCGCAGCCGATAAATGAGATAGATGGCATAGTCGGCGCCCACACCCACCGCCATGGCGGACACCGCGGCGGTGCCGATATCCAGCCGGATGCCGGTCAGCCCCATGACCCCGAAGTTGGCGAGCACCGCCAGGCTGAGCGGGATCAGAACGAGCAGGCCAGCCAAGGCGGAGCGGAGGACGAGCGAAGAGATCAGGTAGATGCTCGTGGCGATCATCCCGATGTTCAGCAGCTTGCCCTGCACCATCACCTCGTTCAGGGCGGCGCCTTGCGCCATGCCGCCGCCGATGCTGATCTTGTACTCGGGCGGGAATTGCTGCGAGACGAAAGGGCGCAGGTCTGCGATGATCTGTTCGATGTAGGCGGTGCTGTCGGTTTTCAGATAGGCCCAGATCACCGCCGATTTGTACTCGTAGTCCACGTAGGTGTCGAAATCACCCGGATCGCCTGACATCGAGTAGAGCAGGAGGTACTGAGCATTCAGCTCGCGGGTGTCGGGCAGCCGGTCGAACGCCGGGTCATCGGCGTGCATGGACTTGTTCATCTTTTTCATGAAATCCGCGAGCGACTGAGTCTTGCCGACAAGCTGGTAGTTCGTCTGCAGGTAGGCCTGGACCGCGTCCATGGCCTTGAGCGCCGCCGGATTCTTGATGGAGTCTGGCTCAGGCCCCTCGATCAGCAGGTACAGCGTGTTTGTGCCGCCCATGCCGGCATTCAACGGGACGTCGTCCCGCCGCACGACGCTGTCTTCCGAGAAATTCCCCTTTAGGCTGTTGTCCACGACCAGCACGTGAATGCCGCCCAGCAGGAGCGCCAGCACCACGGCCAGGGTCCCGAAGAGGCGTCCCCACCGCTTCGCGACGATGAGCCACGTGATCCCGTTGGTCACATAATCCAGCCAGTCCTTGATCCGTTCGCGCTCCGTCTCGTAGCGCTTGGGCGCCGGGATCAAGGAGCGGAAGGCCGGGATGAAGGTCATTTCCAGAATGACGGCGGAGAGGATGCCGGTGGCGGTGAAGATGCCGAAGACACGGATGGTCAAGGTGGGAAACGCGGTGAGCGAGAGGAAGCTCGCCACGGCGATGCTGCCGGCCGTGAGCATGACCGGTCCGATTTTTGTGAGCGATTCAATGACCGCCGCGGAGCTGTCGTGTAGCTTTCCATACTCTTCGTAGTAACGCTTCAGGATCTGCACCGAATGGCCGGCGGCGACCGCCATAATCAGGATCGGGGTCGTCGCGTTGAAGGTGTCGATGGGTACGTTCATGAGACCCATCAAGCCCAGTCCCCAGGCCACACTCATCAGCGCGGTGACCACCGGGATCAGCATGCCCTGGAACGATCGGAACGAGAGGTACAAGACCGCCATGATGATGGCCAGGGAGATGAAGAAGAGGTACTGCATGCGTTGGGAATAGAGCTCAAGCCAGGCGAGATTGAAGGAGAGGCCGCCGAGATAAATCCGGACGCTGGCGTCGCGCTCCCGCTCCACCACCGCTTCGATCTGCTCTTTGATCGGCGTATATCCCCGAAAGTCCTTACCAGATTTGAAGTCCGCGATCACCAGCGCCATCCGCCCGTCTTTGGACACGATAGAGTTCACATAGATGGGGTTGGCATACACGGCCTTCCGTAAGCGGGCGATGTCCTCGGGCGTGCGCGGGACCGTCTCCATGAGCTGGCGGACCAGCATGCCTTCCTCGGTCCCGACGATGTCTTTCGCTTTACGGGCGGCTAGGCTGATGACGTTGCTGCGGATCACGCCGGGGATTTCCAGCACGCCGTCGGTGATCCGCTGCAGCTTCTCCAAGATCGCCGGCTGAAAGATGTCGCCGGAGGCGCTTTCGACGCCGATCACGACGATGTTGCGACCCCCGAAGACCCGCTCAATCTCGTTGCTGGCGATGACGTAGGGATGTTCCTGCGGGAGGTTGTCGTTGGGGTCCACCACGACCCGCAGGTTGCCGATCTTGCTGGCGAAGAAGGTGGAGAGCACCAGCGCGGCTAGAATCACCGCCAGCCGGTAACGCACGATGAAGGTGACGTAGCGTCGGATCATAGTCCTCTCTCGTCCAGCCTCCTTAGAGAGTGGGCCTGCGGAAACGATTCATCTTCCGTACGCGGGGAGGATCTCCTTGAGTCCGCACGATCTGAAGGGTGCCGGCAGGATAACGTAGGCTGGGTGACGGGTCAATCATCAGCGTCGCTTGCCTTCCTGGCGATCCACGCCGTATCCTCATCCCGATGGGAGCATCGCACAGCCACGCGGATGCCATGCAGTTCCTCCACGACGAGTTCCGGCGCCACTTGGAAACCTTCTACGCCCGCCTGAAACTGGCGCCCCCCTACCATAGCGTCGAGAAGGCGATCGCCCACCTGACGGCGACGCTTCAGGCGATGAGTCCTGAAGAGCGGCAGCGCATCGCCGGCGACGAATCCCTGCGGTGGGCGCAATATCGTACGGCGTTTGTGGAGTCGGGCCTGCACCTCAAGCACCGCGGTATCATCGCCGGGCTGATCCGATCCCAGCAGACTGCTGATCTGCCCAGGGAGCACCAGCCCTTCCTCGATGCGTTCATGTTCTAATTATCTGGCCTTCCAGGTTAGGCCTTGACCCTTGTCGTACTGCTTGGATCCCGTACAACAATGGGCAATGCGAACGATTTTTGACCGATCACCCCATTTGCTGTTCGGTCCATGAACTCGCCTGCCATCGAAATCCCTTGTAATTTCAAAGACTAGCCATGCTTCGGTCGCTGGGCATACCGGTTGCCCCAACCGGCCTTGACCGGTCAAAGGTCTGACCGAGTCAACAGGGGCTCGGCCGTTCTCCCTTCAAACCTATTGATTTCATGAAGAGTATAATGTGCTAATCTTTTCTTTATGACCCCTCGATGGTCCCCCAGTTTTGTTGAACCAGTTTTGTTGAACCAGATACGTCGGTCGAGCAAGAAATTATGAACAAGGGCGCCCGCATTTGCGTGGTAGATGATGAGCCAGCGATCCGCCGGTTGTTACAGGTCAAGCTGGAGGAGCGAGGCTACGAAGTCATAGCCGCCGAAAGCGGGGCCGAGACCTTACAAGCCATTGTGCATAGACCACCCGATGTGTTTGTAATTGATTTAGTGATGCCCGGCATGGACGGTCTGGAGCTGATTCGTCGTGTCCGAGAGCAATCAGCTGTCCCTATCATCGTTCTCTCGGGAATTGACGACGAGCAGTCGAAGGTGCAAGCTCTGGAGCTGGGGGCGGATGACTATATGACCAAGCCTTTCGGCGTGGACGAATTACTGGCCAGGGCCAGAGCCGTGATGCGGAGAGCGGCCGGTGCGCACGGTGCGGAGCCTATCTTCGCTCGCGGCGACCTCTCGGTCAACCTGGATCGCCGCGAGGTGCGACTGAGCGGCCAGCACGTCAAATTGACTCCGACCGAGTACGATATTCTCAAGTATATGATCCAATATGCCGGGAAACCACTCACGCACCGAATGTTGCTGACCACTGTGTGGGGGCCTGGCTACCACGATAAGGTTCAATATCTGCGGGTGTTTATGGGCCAGCTAAGGAAAAAGCTCGAAAAGGATCCAGAACATCCGTGCTTCATTCTGACTGATCCGGGGGTCGGCTACCGATTTTGCGCTGACACAGTGGAAGAGCCGAGTAACTAGCCATCGCTTCTGGCCCAGCCCTCTCACCACCTCATCTCAATATTCCTGTAGACCCGTCGCCGTTTCTGTCTACGTGTCCCGGCTGTTTCCCAGCTCTGCAATTCGGACGGTGGTGATGGCGGGTCCCGTAGAAAGCTCTGGAACTCAGAGGTCAGGTGGCTGCCGGTGAACCTTATGAAAAACTTATACAGGCCGCTCCGTTTCCAAATGAAGTCTTTATACAAGCCAGAGCTACAAGAGCTACAGTTAGAACAATCCAGGCAGAAGCTTACTAGCGCCCAGGGCGCCGGGCAATGGAATCAGACAGAGGGTGCCCTTCAAAGAGCGGGTAGAAGCAGCGTCCTTGAGACGCTGGATCAAGGTGACCATGAAACGTCATTCTGTAGCGATACCCCCACTGCTTGCGCTCTTGCTGACGGGAATGCTGTTGTGGCCGATCGAGGTCAACGCCCAGGCCATGGCGGACTACACCGCCACCCCCCTGTTTGTTTCCAATGCTGTCCCGCCAAACATCCTGCTCTTGCTGGATAACTCCGGCAGCATGAACGAGGTGGCCTATCCAGCCGCCTTCGACCCTGCCAAGATCTACTTCGGGTTGTTTGATCAGTTAGAGTGTTACACCTACGGAAGTAATAAATTCCAGCCGGACCCCAGCGCGAACCCCAGCTCCCTGGGGACCTGCGGGTTGTCTTATCCCTGGTCCGGGAATCTGCTGAACTACGTGTCGATGCGGCGGATGGACATCGT
>CAYJUP010000132.1:0-6136 GCA_964373365.1 uncultured Nitrospiraceae bacterium | reverse complement strand
ACGTTCCGCATCTGATTCACAGCAACCAGAGCGAATAGCGAATAGCTGATAGCTCGTAGCAAATACTGCACGGGCTGTTGGCTGGTCGCTACTCGGTCTCTTCATGTTTCCGTGCCATCAGCTATCAGCCATTTGCTATCGGCTTTTTTGAAAGAGGTGCACCATGAACACGTTCTATTGGCTTCGTACAACGATGGTGGCCGCAGCGAGTCTATCTCTGACTGCCTTAGTTGCTCCGTCTGTTCTGGCGGCAGATGAGGTTCGGCTTTCCTTAACGGGCCTTATCGAGGAGCTGAGCACGCGGAATCCAGAGATCAAGGCAGCCCGCGCGCGCTGGGAAGCAGCCAAGGCCGTGGTTCCGCAGGTCCAAACGCTTCCGGACCCGAAGCTCCAGTTCGGGTACCAGCGCATGCCCATGACGGATCCACTCCAGGGTGCCATGTATGGGTTCGGCCAAGAAATCCCGTTCCCCGGCAAGCTGAAGCTCAAGGGGGAAGTGGCCCAACGTGAGGCTGAGAGGATCGAACAGGAATACCTCGCCACGCAGCTTCGCTTGGTCGCGGCCCTGAAGCAGATCTACTTCGATCTGCACTTTATCCACAAGAGCATTGGAATCGTGGAAAAGAACAAGACGCTCTTGATGCAATTTGAGAAGACGGCGACAGCCCGTTACAGCGTCGGACAGGCGGCCCAGCAGGACGTCTTTCGCGCGCAAGTGGAAGTCTCGCGGGTGCTCGATCGGCTGGCCGTGCTGGACCAGCAGAAGGAAAGCCTGCACGCGGCGATCAATCGTCTGCTGAATCGGCCGCCGGCCGGGCCACTCGGGACGCCCGAAGAGATTCAGACCACCATCATGACCATCCCGCTCCAGGAATTGAGCCGGCGGGCCGAAGTCTTCTCGCCGGCCCTGCTGGCCACGGCCAAGAGCGTGGATCGTTCAGAGCAGACGGTGGCGCTGGCCAAGCGCCAGTATTACCCTGATTTCGACGTGAATGCCCTCGGACTTCGAAACGACCGCATCAACGACAATGGGTATCAAGTGATGCTGGGGATCAAAATTCCGCTGTTCTATGAGACCAAACAGCGCCAGGGCGTCAACGAGGCGCTGGCCGGCCTGGCAGGCGCGCGTGAAGATCTCACCGCGACCCGGCAGGACCTGTTATTCCAGGTCAAGGACGGCTTCGTGCAGGCCCAGCGAGCGGAGCGACTCATCACGATTCTCAGGGACGCCATCATTCCACAGGCGACGCTCGCCCTGCAGGCGGCGCAGGCAGTGTACGGGGTTGGGAAGGTGGATTTCCTCACGCTGTTGAACAGCCTGCTGACCTTGCAGGAAAGCCAGTTAGAGTTGCACGGCGAGATGGTCGCGCACGAGAAATCGGTCGCGAGGCTGGAGGCGGTCACAGGCGGTCCCTTGGCCGCTAAGTTGGAGGAAAGGAAACCAACGCCATGATACGCCGGACCATGGTCAGTCTGGCCTTGTTCGTCGTCATCGGTCTCGCCGTGGCCCTCTGGCTGGTGAGCCGGCCGGCGGTCCTTCCGCCGGCCGACTCGAGGCAGGACTCAATGGCCGGAATGCCCGGCATGGAATCCCATCCAGGACCGAGGACTGAGGACTCAGGGCCGAGCCTCAAACCTCAGTCCTCAGAACTCAGTCCTGAACCGCCGGGTATAGTGACGATTCCGCCGGAGCGACTGCAAACGATCGGCGTGAAATACGAGGAGGTGGCGCGTCGTCCTCTGGAGAAGGTCATCCGCACAGTCGGCCGAGTGGCGGTGGATGAGCGGCGCTTGGCCAAGGTCACGATCAAATTCCATGGCTGGATCGAGCAGCTCTTGGTCAGTGCAACGGGCGATCACGTCAAGAAAGGGCAGATTCTGTTCACCATTTATAGCCCGGACCTGGTGGCGACCCAGGAAGAGTATCTCCTGGCCTTGCAGAGCCGGAAGCAACTCGGTGAGAGCGAATTTCCGGAAGTCTCCCGCGGGTCCAAGGATCTGCTTGAGGCCACCCGACGGCGGTTTCAACTCTGGGATATCACCGAAGACCATATCCGCGAGCTGGAAAAGACCGGGAAGGTCTTGAAGACCCTTCCAATGCATTCTCCCATCACCGGTACTGTTCTTAAGAAGGAAGCGCTGGCGGGAGCCCACGTGGACCCAGGAGAAGAGCTTTACACGATCGCCGATCTGTCCCACATCTGGATCTTGGCCGAAATCTACGAGTACGAGCTGGCCTTCGTGAAGAAGGGCCAGACTGCCGCGGTGACCCTCTCCTACGAACCGGGGACGGTGCTGACCGGTCACGTCGGATTCGTCTATCCCACGCTGGACCCCAAGACCCGCACCGCGAAGGTGCGCGTTGAGCTGGACAACCCCGATGAGAAGCTCAAGCCGGACATGTATGCCAACGTGGAGCTGACCGTGAACCTGGGCACCCGTTTGGCGGTCCCGCAGGAGGCGGTGATCGAGTCAGGCCAGAAACAACTCGTGTTCCTGCATCACGGGGGCGGCCGCCTGGAGCCGCGCCTGATCAAGACCGGGGTGAAGACCGAGAACTACTACGAGGTCCTGGACGGCCTGCAGGAGAAAGACCACGTGGTCACCTCCGCCAATTTCCTGATCGACAGTGAAAGCCGGCTGAAGTCGGTCGTGGAGAGTATGGGTGGAATGCCGGGAATGAAATAACGCGAGACGGGCGAGAAGGGCGGGAAAAGCGCGAAATGCACGAATCCGCCGGAATGGCCAATCCGTTCTCTTGCGCGTCTCGCTTGTCGCGCGTTTCACGCACATCGCGCAGGTAAGTCATGGTTGAACGCATCATCGAATTCAGCGCGAGAAATCGCTTCATTGTCTTTCTGCTGGTCTTTTCATTCTCAGCGGTCGGGCTCTGGGCGGTGTGGCAGACACCGATCGATGCCCTTCCGGATATTTCCGACACGCAAGTCATCGTCTACACCACCTGGCCGGGACGCTCGCCCGATCTCGTTGAAGATCAAATCACCTATCCGATCGTCACGGCACTCCTGTCCGCGCCCAAAGTCACAGTTGTCCGTGGTTTCTCGGACTTTGGCTATTCCTATGTCTACATTCTCTTCAAGGATGGCACGGACATTTACTGGGCCAGGTCGCGCATCCTCGAACGGTTGAGCCAACTCTCTGGACGCATGCCGGAAGGGGTCACCCCGCAGCTCGGCCCAGACGCGACCGGCGTCGGCTGGGTGTTTCAATACGCCCTCATTGATGAATCCGGCCAGCATGATCTTGCCGCCCTGCGCAGCTTCCAGGATTGGTATTTGCGGTACTGGCTGCGAGCCGTGGAAGGAGTGGCGGAAGTCGCCAGCATCGGCGGCTTTGTCCGGCAGTACCAAGTGAATCTCGATCCGACCAAAGTATTGGCCTATCGCCTGTCCATTCCCTCCATTGTGGAAACGATTCGACAGAGCAACAACGACGTAGGTGGCCGCGTGGTTGAGTTTTCGGGGATCGAATACGTGGTCCGTGGCCGCGGCTACATCAAGAAAGTCGAGGACATTGAGAAGATCGCAGTGGCAGTCAACGAGAACGGCACACCGATTCTATTGCGTGACGTGGCGACGGTCCGGCTCGGCCCGGACATGCGGCGAGGACTGGTTGAACTGGACGGACAAGGTGAGGTCGCCGGCGGCATTGTGATTATGCGGTTCGGCGAGAACGCCCTCAATGTGATCGAACGAGTCAAGGCGAAGCTGAAGGAGATTGAACCGTCCATGCCGAAAGGCGTGAAGGTCGTCACGGTCTATGACCGGAGCGACTTGATCCACGAATCGATCGCCACGGCCAACGAAAGCAACCTGGAAGAACATATCATCACCGCCGAGCTCATCATCGCCTTTTTGCTCCATGTTCGCTCCGCGATCGTGCCCATCCTCACCCTACCGATTGCGGTGCTGATCGCGTTCATTCCCCTGTACCTGATGGAGGTCGGCATCAACATCATGTCGCTGGGCGGCATCATCGTGGCGATCGGCGACATGGTGGATGCGTCGATCGTGATGGTGGACAACGCCCACAAGCGCTTGGAAGAGTGGGAACGGGATGGGAGGAAAGGCGATCGGCTCCAAGTCTTGATCGATTCCGCCAAGGAAGTCGGTCCGCCTATTTTTGCCTCCGTCCTCGTCATTGCCATTTCGTTTATCCCGATCTTTGCCCTCGAAGCCCAGGAAGGTCGCATGTTCAAGCCGCTGGCCTGGACGAATAACCTCGCGATCGCCATGTGTGCGGTGCTGGCCATTACCCTGGTGCCCGCCTGCCTGCCGACCTTCATTCGCGGGCGGATTTTCCCGGAACAACGGCACCCAGTGAGCAGGAGCCTCCAGCGCCTCTATGCACCTCTGTTGAAATGGACGCTGCTGCATCGCGGAACCGTGGTAGTCCTGGCCATTGGACTCATGCTCAGTATCGTTCCCGTGTACCAGCGTATGGGCTCTGAGTTCATGCCGCCTCTGTATGAAGGCACGATCCTCTATATGCCCACGACCCTGCCCGGGCTCTCAGTCACGGAGGCCAGTCGACTGCTCCAGATGATGGATCGCAAACTGAAATCATTCCCCGAGGTGGAACAAGTCTTCGGCAAAGCAGGACGGGCGGAGACCTCCACTGACCCGGCGCCGTTCAGCATGATGGAAGTGGTGGTGTCGCTGAAATCGAAGGACCAGTGGCGGCCAGGTCTGAGCTACGAGGGATTGATTGATGAGATGGATCGGGCGCTGCAGTTCCCTGGTGTGACGAACGCTTGGACGATGCCGATCAGGAACCGGATCGACATGCTGACGACGGGCATTCGGACTCCAGTTGGGATCAAGATTTTCGGATCGGACCTCAAACAAATCGAAGAAATCGGGAAACACCTGGAAATGGTCCTCAAGGAGGTCCCCGGCACACGGAGCGTCTATGCCGAACGGGTCTCCAGTGGCTACTTTCTGGATTTTGATATCAACCGGGATGAGATCGCGCGCTACGGGCTCAAGCTGATGGATGTCGGAAAGATCATCGAAACGGCCATCGGCGGTGAAAATATCGCCACCACGATCGAGGGCCGCGAGCGCTATCCGATCAACGTGCGGTACTTGCGGGAGCTTCGGGATGATCCTCAGAAGCTCCAACGAATCCTGGTAGAGACGCCGACCGGGGCGCAGGTCCCGCTGGCCCAGCTTGCCACGCTCCGATTCGTCAACGGACCACCCATGATCCGGGACGAAAACGGCATGCTCGCGGGCTACGTCTTCCTGGACATGACGGGGCGTGATGTCGGCGGATACGTGGAGGATCTCAAAAGGGTTGTGGCAGCAAAAGTCGCACTGCCGCCGGGCTATACGATTGTCTGGTCCGGTCAATATGAGTTCATGGAGCGGGCGAAAGAGCGACTGAAGCTCGTCGTGCCGTTGACGCTCATCATCATTTTCGTGATCTTCTATTTCGCGTTCCAATCGGTCGCGAAAACTTTCATGGTGATGGTCGGCGTGCCGCTCTCGCTTGTTGGCGCAATGTGGTACTTGTCCGTGCTGGGCTACAACATGAGCATTGCGGTGTGGGTCGGGCTCATTACCGTCGTCGGAACGGCCGCGGAGACCAGCGCGGTCATGCTGGCCTATCTCGATGAAGCCTGTCAGCGGCGGAAGGCGGCAGGTGGACTGAAGACACTCGAAGATCTTATCCAGACGGTTCACCTTGGCGCGGTGGAACGCATCCGGCCGATGGCCATGATCGGGTTCGTGGACGTCATCGGATTGATTCCCGTGATGATGGCAACCGGCACCGGTGCCGATGTCATGAAGCGGATCGCCGCTCCGCAAGTCGGCGGGGTGTTCTCAGCCATGATTCTGACGCTCTTTGTGATCCCGCCGATTTACGTGATCTGGCGCTGGCGTAGCGAGGTGAAAAAAGGCGCCGGTTCCGCGGCGCCACAGCACATTTAGTTGGTTCGCGTGATGAAGTGTGTGGATTCGGCGATATGGTGAAACGAGATCGGTAAGGCCGCTTATGCCCTGGATGCTTTTCCTGCTGAGCGCGGTCGTGATCGTCGTGGCCGGGACGAAGCTTTCCCAGTACGGCGACCGGATCGCAGAGCACACCGGCCTCGGCGGGCTGTGGATCG
>CAYJUP010000131.1:0-6198 GCA_964373365.1 uncultured Nitrospiraceae bacterium | reverse complement strand
TACTGGAACGTCGGTTTCCCCCCGATCGCATGCGCCAGCACGCCCTTGCGCTTGAGTTCTTCAATGATCTGGCCGGCCGCCGCATCGAAGTCCTTCGGCCCGGCAAAGTGCAGATCGGTGCTGGGCGGCGGTTCCTCCTCGGCCTTGCTCATGTGCACCGCAATGACCGGAGCCGGATGCACCAGCGTCCGGATCAACTGGACCACCTGGTGATGAGGAAGCCCGAAGGGGTTGGTCGTGGAGACCACGATCAGGCCTGTGTCGATCAGCAGGCGGGCCACCTCTCCGTAGCGGCGGACCATCTCCGCCGAGTCAGCCTTCTCGGACTGTGAAAGGTCGGCGTCGAGGCCGCGCCGCAGATTTTCCGAATCCAACAGATAGGCGTGGCGTCCCTCGGCCACCAGAAGCGCCTCCAGCTTCCGGGCCAGAAAGGATTTGCCGGTGTGCGCGGCGCCGGTGACCAGAACGATGGCGGCCCGGTGCCCGAAATGCTGCGCGCGTTCCTCCGAGGCCACTTCCCCCTTGACCCAGGCGAAATCGCGCCGTCGGGCCTCGTCGCGCAGGAACTCCTGCTCGTCGTGGACCAGTTCCGTAATGATCCCGCCGCCGGAGATGTCATAGTCGTCCACGATGACGAACCGCCCGGTCGCCTCGAACTCAGCATAGAGATCAAAGGCGAGCGGGAACTTGGTCCGCAGCGTCAGGTCGGCCACTTCGTTTTTTCCGACGGCGTTTCCGCCCTGCCGCTGATCCAAATCCGCGGCGTCCACGATCCGATGGATGGCCGCCACCTCGCAGTCCACCTGTCGGGTCGCTAGCCGGAGCACGTACTTGCGACTGCGCTCCAGCGGCCGCCGGCCTAGCCAGAACACGTTAGCCCGGAAGGCGGTGGAGACGAGCGGCACCGCATCCTGGTGAGAGGCGATCTCGCCGCGTTCGACGAAGATCGGCTCGTCCAGCGTGATCCCAACGGAATGCCTGGCCTGGGCCGCGGTCGGAGGCGGCTCGACGTTGAAGGCCTCCACCGACTTGATGTTGGCGGTCTTGTTGGAGGGCGAGAAGACCAACCGATCCCCCACCTTCAGACCTCCTGCCGTCACCCGGCCGGCCACGATCCGGCGCGCGTCGAATTTGTACACATCCTGGACAGGGAGCCGGAGCGGCTGCTCGGCGCGGGCGGCCTCTTTCTTGAATAACCCGAGCGTCTCGAGGACGGTCGGGCCGCGGTACCAGGCCATGCGCTTGCTGCGCGTCACGAGGTTCTCGCCGTGTTTCGCGCTGACCGGCACGACGCGCTCCGGCACCACCTTTAACTGGGCCAGAAACTCCCGGTATTCTTTTTCGATGCCCTCAAACACGTCCTGGCGATACTCGACCAGGTCCATCTTGTTCACGACCACCACCACCTGCTTGACGCCTAGCAGCGACAACAGGTGCCCATGCTTCTTCGACTGCTCCTTCACGCCTTCCAGCGCGTCGATCAGCAGCAGAGCGGCCTCGGCGCGCGCGGCGCCGGAGATCATGTTCTTGAGAAATTCCTTGTGCCCGGGCGCGTCGATGATGATGTACTGCCGGGTGTTCCAGGTGAAGAACGTGCGGGCCGTGTCGATCGTGATGCCCTGTTCTTGCTCTTCCAGGAAGGTATCGAAGAGGAACGCGTATTCGAACTCCTTCCCCTGCTGGCGGCAGATGGCCTGGACCTTTTCCAGCTTGCCTTCCAGGAGCGAGCCGGTGTCGGCATAGAGCCGACCGAGGAGAGTGGACTTGCCGTGGTCCACGTGGCCGACGACCACGATATTTAAATGTTCCGTGGGCTTGGTGAGGGTCGTTGCCATCGCGTTACATATATCCATCTTTGCGGAGCAGCTCCATGCCTCTTCCCTCGTCCTGGGCGCGGCCGGACCGCTCGGCGACGGTGGTGCGCCGTAGCTCCTCGATGATGTCGTCGACGCTTCGCGCGGAGGATTTGATCGGGAAAGTGCAAGGGGCGCACCCCAGGCTTCGGTACCGCGTGCCGTCCCCCCGATCGAGGTAGAGATCAATGAACGGGATGTTTTCCTGCTTGATGTATTCCCAGATATTAATTTCGGTCCAGTCCAACAGCGGATGGATCCGAATGTGCGTGCCCTCCGGAAACGCGATTTTGAACTGGTCCCAGAGTTCCGGCGGCTGGTCCCGGAAGTCCCATTCGCTGTTCTTGTCGCGCGGCGAAAAGTACCGTTCCTTGGCTCGCGTGCCTTCCTCGTCCGCCCGGACGCCGAGGATGATGCCGGTATACCCCTTTTCCTCCACCAGTTGCTTGAGCGCGTTGGTCTTGAGGGCCGTGCAACAGGCCACCCGCCCCAGCGTATGGTTCATCCCCGCGGCCAATGCCTCCTTGTTCTGGCCGACCACCAGGTTCAAGCGCCACTCGCGGGCCAGCCGGTCCCGGTACTCGATCATGGCAGGGATCTTATAGCTGGTGTCGACGTGGAGCAGTGGAAACGGCACATGGCCGAAGAAGGCCTTGCGCGCGAGCCACAACAGCGCCGTCGAGTCCTTGCCCATGGACCAGAGCATGGCGAGGTTGTCGAAGTGCCGATAGGCCTCCCGAAGGATGTAGACGCTCTGGTCCTCGATCTGACGCAAGTAGTTCACGTGGTCGAGCCCTCACTCCCTTTGTTCAAACGGCTGCCGGCAGCATGGATGGCACCGGCCGGCTCTGTCGAGGCGACCAAGTCGTCGAGTTTGCGGGCCGCGGCCCCACACTCGAGGGCCTGCTGAGCCAGCGGGACGCCGGCCGAAATCGAGAGGGATTTCCCGGCCGCATAGAGCAGCATGGCCGCGTTCAGGATGACCCAGTCGCGCTGGCCGCCACGAACCTCGTTGCGCAGGATGCGTCTGATCAGGGCGGCCTCCTGGTCCACCTGCGTGAGAGGGAAGCCGGCCATCTCCCGGAACGTGCCGAGCGGCAAGCCGACGTCTTTCGGTTGGAGCGTCAGCGGAATGACGCGCTCTTCGCTGAGCTCCAGCAGTTTGGTGAGGGCCGCGATCGAGAGTTCGGGATCGCCTTCCACCCCGCGCAGGACCAGGGCGCGGTGGCAGCCCAGCATTGTGACAGCCTCGGCGATCTTCTCGAAATAGGCCGGATGCGTGAGCCCGATCACTTGAGATCGGGCGCGGGCTGGGTTCAGCAACTTGGCGACCGGGTGAAAGAAGTTCCGGACGCCGAGTTCCCGCCTGAGCTCCAGGAAACGAGCGATCGGCGGGTGATAGAGGGCGATGTCGAGGTACGCGAACCCTTTGGTCGCCACCTCATCGGCCACCCGCTTGGGCTCAAGGTCGGTCGGGATGCCAAGTTTGGCCAGCACCGCCGCCGTTCCCGGCCGGTCCGGGACCCCCTCGTACCCATGCATGAGGATTGTCGCGCCACCGGCCGCCGCCACGATGGCGGCGCCGACCGACGCATGGAACGTGTCCTGCTTCCCGGCATACGTCGGCAGGTCCACTATTTGTAGGTGCCGTGGTATTTTCAGTACGGGGACGTACTCGCGGGCCGCGGCCGTGAAGGCGGCCAGTTCGGCGACCGATTCCATTTTGATGCGCATCGCAAGCAGGAACCCGCCGATCTGGACAGGCGTGGCCCGACCCTCGATGAGCAGCCGCATCGCCTCCTTGGCCTCTTCCCAGGTGAGGTCCTTCCAGACTTTCTGGCCTTTGCCGATCTTGGCGATGAACTCTTGCATTGCCATTAGCTATTAGCCATCAGCTATCAGCTAGAACGTCACCACCTGGTCGGCCTGCGCGACCTCTTCCCTCCAAAAGGCCTCGGCCCGTTGCACTTCGTCCAATTCAGGGATCAACTGGTCCACCCCGAGATCGAAGTACTCGATCGAGTCTCGGCAAATGGAAAATTTCACGTCGCCCTTGTCCTTGATCTCGCGGAGAATCGTGGGCAGATCGTGCTGCTTGCGTTCACGAAGCATCTCCCTGACTTTGGCCTCGCGACCCCGGTACGCCTCCGAAAACGTGAGCTCCTTCACTTTTTGGTTCGTCAGTTTGGCTGCCGCTTCGTCCCGGAACAGCACGCTCACCTGCGTGCCGGCCGCCGCGGCGATGCGGACCAGCTCACAGGCCTGGAGCAGGTTGTTGTACGTGCCTCGCGTCACGATCACAGCGAGTTTCTTCACCGTTCTTCCTCCGGTGATGAATCGTTCACTGGTATTCGTTCACCGTGAATCGCGCACATCCTCCCTGAATGAGGACGTCGCGTGTAACGGTTCACGTTTACCGAATAACGCCTCACTTATGCAGCCCGCACTCGGTTTTTTCGAAATTCTTCCACCGGCCTGCCCGGGGATCTTCCCCGGGCAGCACCGGCGCAGTGCAATGGGTGCACCCGATGCTGGGATAGTTGCGGTCATGGAGCGCGTTGTACGGGACCTCGTTCGTCCGGATGTAGGTCCACACGTCCGCCTGGGTCCACTTGGCCAGCGGGTTGAACTTGATCAACTGGAACTTCTTGTCCCATTCCACCAACCCGGCATTGGCACGGGTGAGAACTTGATCCCGCCTGAAGCCGGTGATCCACGCGGCGAATCCGTTCAACGCGCGGGCCAGGGGATCCACCTTCCGCAATTGGCAGCACTGGTCCGGATTGCGCGACCAGAGGGCTTCGCCGTACCGGGCCGCCTGCTCGTCGGGCGTGAGCAACGATTTGATCTGGATCACCTGGCTGGGGAGCAGCCCGTATTTGGCCACGATGCGATCCCGCATCTCGTAGGTCTCCTTGAACAGAAAGTCCGTATCCAGGTAGAAGAGCGGGGCCCGAGGGTTGATCCGCTGAATCATGTCCACCAGCGCGACATCCTCGGCGCCGAAACTGCAGGCCAACACGATGCTGGGGAAGTACCGCTCCAGGGCATAGGCCAACACGTCCTGCGGCTGCTTGGATTCGAAGGAGTCGCTGAGCGCCTTCAGCTCGCCGTCGGAAGGCCTTCCCGAAGATTGGTTAATGGTTGATGGTTGATAGTCCATGGAGATTTGGTTGCTCCTTTGTTCCTGGTCCGGTCTTCATCGTCCATTAGCCATCAGCCATTGACCATCAGCTCTCGACTTTTTCGACGAGCACTTTGAAATGCTTCGCGTCCGGTTCCAGCGGTTCCTCCGCCAGAATCTTATGGCCGTCATTGCGAAGACTCATCGGCACGTTCTTGATCGGATCGCCCGCGTCCAGCCAGACTTCCAGTCGCTCGCCGGCGTCCATCATCTCCAGCTTCAGCTTGGTCTTGACGTAGTTGAGCGGGCACATCACGCCCCGGAGATCGAAGACCGCAGCGCTGGCCGTTGCTCCGACGAGAGAGCCGGACACTGTGGCGGCCGGCTGAGCTTCTGTTTGGACACTCTTCTGAGTATCTGGGGTAGCGGCCGCCGGCTTGTCGGCGCCTTCGGTCTTCCCTTCAATCTGACCCGCTTGGCTCAGCTTCAGGTCTTTTCCGATTTGTTCCGTGGCGGCCTTGCAGGACTCCACGAATCCGCGTGTAAAGGCGATCTTCGCGTGGGCGAATTCCGGGGTCGTGTCTTTCGGACCCAAGTCACCGATCTGCGCGCTCAAATTGCGGTAGGACGTTGGGACGAAGCCTCTCTCCGCCAGCCGCCGCTCGAACTCCGCAAAGGTGTCGGCGTCCGTCGCGGGATCAATCCCTTCGATGACCAGCAAGGCCTTCGCCGCCGCCAGCACGGCGCGGTAGGACTTGTTCACCGAGACCGAATACTGGTGCTTCTCCGCCAGGAGGCGGGCCTGGTACAGTTCCTGTTCCGCTTCCAGGATGCGGTTGTCGATCATCTCCAGGGCGCCGCCGGCGCATTCGCCGGGCCCCAAGTCCTCCGTGATGAACTCTTCGTCGCCTTCCCAGTCATAATAAAAGGTGGAATCCTCCTCGAAGGTCGGCATGATTGTGTAAGGGATCAGCTCTTCCTTCAGTTTGGCCTTGCCGGTTCGGTTGATGAAGGCCAGGAGGCTTTCCCCGGTCTGTCGGTCGCGGCGATAGACATCAAGTAAGTGCGAGATGGCGGCCGGCACTCTCTTGGCCGGCAGCTTCACCGTCATCTGGCCGATCTTGGCCGCCCCGTTCACCTGGCCGCCGAGGTGCAGCTCGTAGTAAGGGGCGACATGCTCGCCCACGCGCTTGCCCACGCCGTGCAGGCCGATTGTGGCGA
>CAYJUP010000130.1:0-6230 GCA_964373365.1 uncultured Nitrospiraceae bacterium | reverse complement strand
CGCCTACATCTTTGCTAGTGGACCTGTAGCAGTGGCCTCGGCTGACGAAGGGCGGGCAGCTCCGGGTTCGCCGTGATGCGTTGATTCTCGACCCCTACTTAAGGTTGCACTGCTGGCTGCGTCGCCTTAATCGGACCATCAGAAGGCGTCGCAGCACCCTCATAGCCAGTGACAGGCAACTTGCGCCATGGCGACACCCTCCGTGCGCATCCCTTCCACCAGAGGCGATTATTGTGTTTGGGGGAGCTCGCTCGTTATAATGCCCGCCATGGCGCCGTACCCAAGTGGCTAAGGGAGCAGTCTGCAAAACTGCGATGCGGCGGTTCGAACCCGCCCGGCGCCTCCAGCTAGTCCTGGATCATCGCATGATCACCTTGCCGGTCTCGCTCCAATAATAATAGATCGAGAAATTCGGATAAATGCCGTCATGGGCGTTCTGCCCAGCGATCGTGAACAACGCCCCCACTGCTCCCACCCAGTGGCTCTCTCGCCCCAGTTTGAACTGGATGACCGGTTCGATGCCGATGATGTTGAAGCCGTGGGCGAAGCCGCGGTTGATCGCGCGCCCGTCGGCGCGCCAGGGCAGCCCGTGGAGGCCGACGAACTCAAGGTTGTAGGCGAAGCCATAGTCGTCGTTCAGAAAATGCTCCATCACCAGCCGCGTGTTGATGATGTCGGAGGGGTAGGTGGACTCATTCCCCTGCTGGCCCGGGAAGTGATACGAGTAGAAGACGGCGGCGTTGAAGCGAAACGGCTGCAGAATTTTCCTCAGCATCGCGCCTTCGGTCCAGGTTAGCGATCCAAACCGTGCCGCTGGCAAGCGCCCCAGCGGAGCAAATCCCCCTGGCGGTTTCTCTGTGCCGGTGATCCATTGGCTGGTGGGCAGGACGAGTTGGTTCCAGAAGGTCAGCGACGGCCGCCACCCGTCCGGATCCTGGATAATCGGTCGATACTTGAAGGCCACGGACGTATCGCCCATTCCGGTATTTGTAAACACCCGCCCGCCCGCGCCCGCATTGGCCCGATCGGCGTTCCGGTTCCAGAACGCAGAGAGCGTGGTACTTGCGCCCACTTCGATGTGGTCGGTGAGGCCGTACGCCATGCCGATCAGGGGTTGCAAGGAGTAGAGGTGGCCAGAGCTGGACCGCTCCCGACCGGACGCAAAACGAAGGTCGTTGCCGAACTGGCGCTCGCTGATTTGGGTGAAGAGGTAGGGGTGGAGCAGCCACTGGCCCTTCGGTTGGATGTCCACGCCGGGAATCATTACGGGCCCGTTGCTGAGGGGATTCCAGCTTTGCCGGTACTTTTGGATCTCCTTGTCAGAAGGGGTCCAGTCGAAGCCCCGCAGGTCTGGAAGGGGGATCAACAAAACGATACCCGTCACGATCCAGGCTGTGAGGCTTCCGCGCAGCAGGAGCCCACCAACGCAGGCCAACCGGGAAATGGGCCGCCTCAGAAGTCGCAAGAGCTCCTCCGCAGCACAGCTCAGGCCCGACACTGGCTTAAGGACTAGACTGCCCAGCTCATCAGCCGGAGGAGATTACCATAGCGGCGCATCCACGCAAGTCGTGATCTGCTGTATAATCCCCGTCTGTCTTTGATAGGGGATCTCTTGCGAAGGAGGTTGCTATGCCGAAGGCAACGTGGAATGGGGCGGTGCTGGCCGAAAGCAATCGGTGCGAATCTGTAGAGGGCAATCACTACTTTCCGCCGGATTCAATCAGACGCCAGTACCTTAAAGAAAGCGCGACTCACACCGTCTGCTCGTGGAAGGGCGAGGCGAGTTACTACGATATTGTGGTGAATGGGCAGGTCAACAAGGATGCCGCCTGGTATTACCCGAGTCCGAAAGAGGCGGCCCAGCACGTTGCCGGCTATGTGGCCTTCTGGAAAGGGGTCAGGGTCGAGTCGTAACGCGCATTCCACAATGATCGCTGGTTTCCTCTGACTCGCATCGAGAATCTCAGTTGACGCTTCGATTGCCAGGGTGTTAGAATCCCCCCCGATCGAACCGTAGGTGCGATGCGTGACCCGGCGGCCAGCGGCCGCCGTTGTTTATAAAAGGGAAAGAAAGAGGGATGGCTGTTCCGGTTTCCCAGATGGTGACGGTCGCGAAGTACGTCCTCACCCAAAAGATAAAGGGCGTGAAGCGCTATCCACTCGTGCTCATGCTCGAGCCGCTGTTTCGTTGCAACTTGGCCTGCGCAGGGTGCGGCAAGATCCAATACCCTGACCATGTGCTGGACAAGCGTTTGACGCCGGAACAGTGCTGGGCCGCGGCCGAAGAATGCGGCGCGCCGATGGTGAGCATTCCGGGCGGAGAGCCGCTCATTCACCCGGAAATGCCCGAGATCGTGCGGGGCCTGGTCGCGCGCAAGAAGTATGTCTATCTCTGCACCAACGCCATCCTCCTTGAGCGGAAACTGTACGAGTATACGCCGTCCAAATACCTGACCTTCAGCATCCACATGGACGGCCTCCGGGAAGAGCATGACCTGGCGGTCTGCCGGGACGGGGTCTACGATGTGGCGGTCAAGGCCGTTCGGGCGGCGCTGAAACGAGGATTCCGGGTCACGACGAACACGACGCTGTTCGATGACGCCAGCCCGGCGCGCGTGCGCTCGTTTTTCGACGAGATGATGACGCTCGGGGTCGAAGGGATGATGATTTCCCCCGGGTACAGTTACCAGAAGGCTCCGGATCAGAAGAACTTCCTCAAGCGGAACCGGACTCGCGATCTGTTCGCCCGGATTCTGAGCAATCGCAAGCGCACGTGGCGTTTCAACCAATCCCCCCTCTTTCTGGAGTTCCTGATGGGCAAGCGCGAGTACCAGTGCACGCCCTGGGGGAACCCGACTTACAATCTCTTCGGCTGGCAGAAGCCCTGTTACCTGTTGCAGGAAGGCTATGCCAAGACCTTCCAGGAGTTGCTGAACGACACGGAGTGGGACCATTACGGCACCGGACGGAACGAGAAATGCGCCGACTGCATGGTGCACTGCGGGTACGAGGCCTCGGCCGTCCAAGATACGTTCGGCTCCTGGTCCGGCTTCGGCCGCACCGTCAAAACGACGTTGATGCCGAATACCCGGTAACGCCGGCGCTCCCTGTCACGCCCGCCGCGCCTCGCATTCGAAGCCATGACCGATGCCAAGTACCACACACCGGAAGCCGGATCGCTCGAGGGACGCGTGTTTCGCCCGACGACGCCGGCCGAACTGGCCGAGGCGGTGGATCTGGCGTTCGATTACCGGGGCGACGTCACACTGCGGCTTCAATCCGGGGTGACGATCGAAGGCTATATCTTCAACCGGAATCCATCCGGCTCACGGCCCTTCCTCCAGCTGTTCCCCAAAGGGGAGTCCGGGGTGCGCGAGGTTCCGTACGCGGAGGTCGTCACGATTGCCTTTACCGGGAACGATACCGCCTCCGGAAAATCGTGGGAGGCGTGGGTGGCCAAGAAAGCGTCGCAGCGTCGAGCCGAAGCTGAGGGGGTCGCCGCGGCCGCCAAGGCACGTGGTCACCTCTGAGACTATCTTCGCATCTTCTCCGCTCTCGTAGGCTCTTTCCCATTCACTCTCTCTGCGCGCTCATCTTGGCTTGCGCCCCCGTGGAGGACGGTCTCGAATGAAGCCGTGCAGACAGCAGAAATCCATTGTAAGTATTGGGGCATGGCCCTGTCAGGAGTGGCCATTCAATTATTGACAGAAGGTTATCGCCTATGCTAGAAAGGTCGCGCCCAAGGCTTGGTGTGCCGTGTTTCTGTGAGAGTTTCGAAGGAGTTGAGGCGCCGCTCAGCAGTGCGGAAACGGGACGCGGCGACACGCACGCCAAGGCACATGCGTCACGGACCGAGGGGCGGAACGAGCACTCTTAATTTCGTGGCGGTAGCGAGCCTCTGTGTGACGGGGCTCGGATCGGTTATCTTCTTCCCCCCCACCGCGCTGGCGATGCATGAGGTGGACCACCGGTTTATCGTTGAGGGCCATGTTTGTGGGCCCGACGGTCGGCCGGTTCCAGACACCCAGGTGATCGCGAAAGACGTGCGGGTGTCCGTCCATGCGACCGGGTACACGGACAGCCGCGGGCGCTACAAGGCAACACTCCATCTGCACAATG
This sequence comes from uncultured Nitrospiraceae bacterium, assembly GCA_964373365.1. GTDB lineage: Bacteria > Nitrospirota > Nitrospiria > Nitrospirales > Nitrospiraceae > CAYJUP01. The sequence continues at coordinate 2,111 of CAYJUP010000130.1, read as the reverse complement.
ATAATCGAGGCGATCCGATCGTGGTGACCGCTCTCGATCAGGAACAGCGGGTGACCGTTCAGTTCGATCCCAAGGATGTTCGTACGGAACGCCGGGTCACGGTCAGTTTCGGGTCAGGATGCGAGGCCTCAGCCGGAGGACCTGAGTGGATGTATTATGGTGCCGGGATCGGTCTTGCCGCGGTGGCGGCGTTCGCGGGTGCACGATTGATCCGCAACCGGCAGCGGTCTCGGAGGGGAGGCAAAGGACAGCGCAAATAGCTTCAGTCAGACATGGTCCGGCGGTCGTCCGAACGGTTCGCCGAATCGGAACAGGGGAAGGTGATGCGGGGGCTGACCGCCGCGTAGTATCCGGACGATCTGGGCAGGTGGCGCTTTTGCTCGAGGCGGGGGCCGGAGCGAAGGCGTCTTTTTTGTCAGGTCCCGTCTCAGTCACGGATTATCGGACAGGCAGCAGCCAGCAGGTTCATGGCAAGGGTGGTTCGGGAGAAAGGGGCAGGTGGAATCAATATGAAGCGCATGGCGTGGGTCAAGACGGCTCTCTTCATCAGTCTGGCGGGGGTGAGCGTGACGGTCGCAGGGTGCGGTGAGGGAGGCGAGGGGCCGATCGTAGCGCCGCCGCCGCCTCCGGCGGAATATGCGGACAAGCACATGCCGGCGGGATGGTGGGCGGATGACAAGATCATTGAGGAGGGCCGCCAGATCTTCATCGGCGCCACGAACATTGACGTGAACTGCGCGAGCTGTCACGGGAAAGACGGGAAGCCGGTGAAGGCCGGCGCACGGGACTTCCGGAATACCGAACGCATGAAGCTCTATTCGGACGCGGTCTGGTTTTGGCGCGTCTCGGAAGGCGTGCCCAACACCAAGATGAAGCCCTGGAAGAGCAAACTGCCCGAAGAGGACCGGTGGAAGGTGATGGCCTATGAGCATACCTTCGGGCTGAAGGGGATGGAATACGATGTAGCCAAGAATGAATGGGTGCCGGTAGGCTCTGCCACCCGTGCAGGCGGGACCCCAGCGCCTGCTAAAGCGCCGGCTGGTAAAGCCCCAGCGTCCGCCCCTGCCAAACCCGCGAAGACTTCATCGGGGAAAAGCTAGACATGGCCATCCAGGGGCGGCGAACCATGCCGACGTGGCGAACTTGGCAGCGCGGTCTCTTGTTGATGCTCGGTCTGCTGGCGGCGTTCGGAACTGCGGCCTATGCCCAGGTCCCGACCGCGCCGCCCGCCCAGTTTCCCTACACCGGGAACCGGACGGCCGTCTGGATCGTCGCCCAGCTCCACATTCTGTTTGCCGCATTTATCCTGGGTGCCCCGATCTTCGTGGTCATCTCGGAGTGGCTGGGGTATAGAAAACAAGACCCCCGATACGACCGGCTGGCCAAGGAGGTCACCAAGGTCACGGTGATCCTCTACAGCATGACCGCGCTGACCGGCGGGTTGTTCATCTTCGTGCTGTTGGCCACCTATCCCCAGTTCACCACGTGGTTGATCAACCACTTTTTCCTGATCTTCGCGGTCATCTACCCCCTCCTGTTCATCGCGGAGACGATCGTTCTGTACTTGTATTTCTATACCTGGGACGTATGGAAGGGCGAGAAAAAGGGACGCCATATTGCGCTCGGCGTGGTGTTGAACCTCATCGGGACGGTCACGCTGTTCGAGATCGATGGACCCACCTCGTTCAAGAACTCACCGTCCAAGGCGCTGGAAGGGATTTCACTGGCGGATTTCATTCAGACCGCGACCCTATGGGAAAAGGTCTACAACTATACCTGGATGCCGCTGAACCTGCACCGGCTGGTGGGGAATGTGACGTTCGGCGGATTCATCGCGGGTCTGATCGCCGCGTATATGTACATGGGCGCCAAGACCGAGGAGGAGCGTTCCTATTATGACTGGATGGGTTTCGTGGGCAACCTGATCGGGGTGGGGGCGCTGCTGTTCCTGCCGTTCATGGGCTACTTGCTGGCGTTCGAGCTCTGTGATTACGACGCCTCGATCTGCCCGTACATGATGGCCGACCAGCTCTCGATGTTTTTCGAGATGCAAGGGGCCATGGTCGGGCTGATCTTCCTGGCCAGCAACTATTACATCTGGCTCAGCATGA
>CAYJUP010000129.1:0-6320 GCA_964373365.1 uncultured Nitrospiraceae bacterium | reverse complement strand
CACGTCATCTATCAGTAATCGAGTGCTCGGGGCTCTGGGCTCTGGGCTCTGGGCTGTTGCCCTGTTGTGGTGCAGTGCGACGACGCCTGCGTGGGCGGCTGCGGTGGAGCGTGAACCGGTCACGATGCGGGTGGTCGCGGTCAATCCGTCCGCTGAAAAATCCAAGACGGTGCCGGTGCGGATTGACCTGCCCCAGGAGTTGACCCCGAAGGATATCCTGGAGCACGGGGACCTGTCGGTTGAGTACGACGACGAGCGTTCGCTGTACTATGTCTTCAAACCGCAGGTGACGCTGGCCCCCAAGCAGACCCGCGTGTTCGAGGTGCTGGTGCGCGATGTCTGGTTCGTTCCAGAGGGGGATTTGGAGGGGCTCAAGGCGCACATGAACCTCCTGCTGCAGCGCCTGCAGAGCAGCGAGTACTTCGACTCGGCCAAGCAGCTGGGGGATTCCATCTTTGCCCGCCTGGAGGAGATCCGCAAGGCGGAAGCGGATGAGACGATCGGGCGCAAGCAGCGCATCGGCTCCTACCGACGCCACCTCCTGGCGCTCAAAGATATCAAGGATGACCTGGCGCGGATGGAGAAGCTGCTGACGTTCGCCGGCGGGCCTCCGGTGCCCGAGATGCTGGAGGAATCGCCGCTGAAATCGGACGCTCCGTCCACCACCACGACCTGGCTGGTCATCTTCATGATCGTGATCTTCATGGGGTTGTTGGCCGGGCAGTTTTTCTTCACCTGGCAGCGGCGTGTCAAAAGCGCAGTCGAGTTCTCTGCTGAGTCATCCCCCGGGAGTCCTAATGGGGAAGGAATGCCAAACGAACAGGAGACACTGAAGCGGGGTTGAGCCGAGCCGAAGCGTTCTGAGCCACCCGTCCCGCCACAGAAGCGTCTGAGCGTGCCACCCGAACAAGCCCGTGTGCTGGGTGGCTGGACGTCTGTGGTTTTTATCATGTATGCTTGGTATTAAGTGGTTTTATGCAACGCCGTATAACCAGTGAGCATCATCAAGCAACGTTATCGTGAGGTGAGCGATGCCGCCGGCCAAAGCGATCGAGGTGCGCGCCCTGGTGACGACACCGGACCGCGTGGTGTTTGAGGGCAACGCCAAGAGCCTGATGTTTCCAGGCGAGCAGGGGACCTTTGAGGTGTTGCCATTCCATCGTCCCCTCATCACGAAGCTCATCGCCGGGCCGGTGGTCATCGATGGCCGTTCGGTGGCGATCAAGCGGGGCGTCGTCCGGGTTGCGGATGACGTGGTGACCGCAGTCGTGGAACTGAACGAGTAGCAGGTGATAGGTGACAGGTGATAGGTGAGAGGGGAATGGAACGAAAGCGAATTAAAAGCTTTAGAGATTTGGAAGTTTATCAGAAGTTATTTCAACTACACCTTGAAGTGAACGAACTGACCATGCACTTCCCGAAGTACGAACGGTATGAGTTGGGTTCTCAAGTGAGACGGTCAAGTAACGCGGCACCAGCTAATCTCGCTGAAGGTTGGAACAACAAGCATACGAAGATCTACCTGGAAGGCATCAGCCGAGCCATTGGGGAGGTACAGGAGACGAGGCATCATGTGGACGTGGCGCGCGAGAAGGGGTATCTCGACGAGACCCAGCATCAAGCGCTCGTGACACGGTACGAGGAGTGCGGAAAAATGTTGTGGGGATTAGCGGCAGCAGTGGAGCGATCGCAAGATCGTCGCCACCCTGACACCCAACACCTATCACCTGACACCTAACGATGAGCCGCAATATCGCGTTGACGATCATCTTTGTGATGTGCATCCTCGGGCCGTCGCTCGTGATGGCGGCGACCGGGTTTTCCAGCATCGGGGCGCTGGGGCGCAACCCCTCGGCGGCGCCGAAGATCATGACCGCGATGACGATTACGCTGATTTTCGCCGAGGCGGTGGCGATCGTGGCGTTCTTAGTCGTGTGGCAGCTGTTTTCATCAGGCTAAGCGAGAACATCTCATGTCATTCTGGCCTTTCGTGTTGTTGCAGCTCGTCATCTTTGTCGGGCTGGTGACGATCCTGCGACTGGTGCTCAGCCGCCACCTCACCGAAGCGACCGGCCGGCTCCAGGGCCTTAGCGCCGAGTACTCCAGGCGCCATGAGGAGTTGAAGGAACGGCTGGGGGCTGCGGAAGTGCAATACCAGGAGCAGGTGACCCGAGCCAAGACCGAATCGGAGCAGCTCATCCAGCGGGCGCGCCAGGACGCGGAGTCGTCCCGGACCAAACTGTTGGACGATGCTCGCCGGGAAAGCGAGAAGATCGTCCAGCAGGGAATGGAGAGCCGCGACGCCTTGCTGCGGGAACTTCATGAACGGACAGAACATCGGGCGATCGAGCGCGCCTGCGAGCTGATTTATGAAGTGTTGCCCAAGCAGCTGCGCCAGGAGATCCACACGCGCTGGTTGGATGAGCTGATTCGTAACGGCTTCATGGAGCTCAAGCCCCTCGATACCCAGGAGACGGTGCAGGAAGTACAGGTGGTCTCGGCGTTTCCGTTGACTGCAGAGCAGCAATCGTTGATCCGCACACGGCTCAAGAGCAAGATGGGGCGCGAGATCCCTCTGACAGAAGCGGTGGATCCTGGTTTGGTGGCAGGGCTGACGATCACCATCGGGAATCTGGTGATGGACGGCAGTGTGGCCTCCAGAATCCAGCAGGCGGCACGCCATGCTCAAAACGCAACCTGACGTCGAACATCCGCAAGCCCCCGCGTTTGAGCTGCGGGAGGTGGGGACGGTCAAATCGGTCCGGGAGCTGATCGTCCGGGTCACCGGGTTGCCCTCCTGCCTGAACGGCCAGATGGTGGAGTTCGCCAACGGGGCCCGCGGCATGGTGATGGGATTTTCCGAGCACGAAGTCCAGGTGCTCGTCTTCGGAGGCAAGGGCCGCATTCGGGCCGGCGATGAGGTGTACAACCGCGGGGAAGAATTTCGCGTCCCGGTCGGGGACGCCTTCCTGGGTCGGGTGGTCAACAGCTTGGGCGAGCCGATGGACGGGCGAGGTCCCATCGCATCGACCGAGCGCTATCCTGTGTTTGGCGAAGCTCCGGGCGTCATGGAACGCGTGCCGGTCAGCCTGACGATGGAAACCGGCACCCGGATCCTCGATGCAGTCATCCCGATCGCCAAGGGCCAACGCCAGCTGATCATCGGCGATCGGATGACCGGCAAGACCACGCTGGCCATTGACGCGATCCTCAATCAGCAAGACAAAGGGACGGTATGCATCTACTGCTGCACCGGCAAGTCCTACTCCAGCCTGGTGAAGTTCGCCTCGCTCATCGAGGCGCGGGGAGCCATGGCTAACACGATCATCGTCAGCGCCCCCGCCTCAACACCAGTGGGGGAGCAGTTCCTCTCGCCGTACGCCGCCTGCACGTTCGGGGAGTTCTTCATGCGCAACGGGCGCGATGTGCTGGTGGTGTTCGATGATTTGACCAAGCACGCCTGGATCTACCGCCAGCTGTCGCTGCTGTTGGAGCGGGCCCCGGGACGCGAGGCGTACCCCGGAGACATTTTCTACATCCACTCGCAGCTGCTGGAGCGGGCCGGCTACCTGGACAAGACGCTCGGCGGCGGCTCGATGACCTTCCTGCCGATTTGCGACATCTTGCAGGGTGATCTCACGGGCTTTGTGCCCAGCAACCTCGTCTCCATGACCGACGGACAGATCTACCTGAGCACCACGCTGTTCAACAAGGGGATCAAGCCGGCGATCGATTTCGGGCTCTCCGTGTCGCGTATCGGCAGCAAAGCCCAATGGCCGGCCATGAAAGAGCTCAGCGGCAAACTGCGCCTGGAGTATGTCCAGTACCAGGAGTTGCTGCAGATGACGCAGTTGCGCACGAACCTCTCCGGCGAGGCCGAAGCGCGCTTGAAGCGCGGAGAAGCCATCACCGGTTTGCTGGTCCAAAACAAGCATGAGCCGGTGGCGGTGGAGGATCAGATCCTGCAGCTCTACGTCCTGCGCCGCGGGGTGTTGGATGAGCTCTCGAGCGCGCAGATGAAACGCTTTAAGCAGGAGTTCGGCGGGGTCGTGCGGCAAGCGGCTCCCCAGCTCGTCGAGGAGCTGCGCCGCAGCAAAACGCTCAGCGCGGAGATGAAGCGGACCGTGGATGAGTGCTTGCAGCGCTTCCTCCAGCAGCTCATGGGCGAAGGGGCCAGAGGAGCGTAGGCGCGATGGCCACCCTGACGAAACTCAAGCAGGAGATTCAGTTCAACGGACGCCTCGGCGGTCTGCTGGATGCGCTCAAGTCGATTGCGGCGTCCCAGTTTCAATCACTGGAACGGGCGATGTCGGTCAACCCGCCGGTCTTCACGGCGCTTGAGACGATTGCCGGCACATTTACGCTGGAGCAGCTCGCGCATCCGTTCACCCAGGGCGAAGGGCCTTCCGGCGTGATCGTGGTGACCTCCGATACCGGTTTGCTGGGTGGATTGAACCAACAAGTGGTGGCCGCTGCCCTGCAGGAGTACCGCCGGGATCCGGGCGAGCTGTTCGTCATCGGGGACCGGGGCGCGGCGTTGCTGCGGGAGCAAGGATACGCTTCCCAGGCATTCCCCGGCATCCAGGACAGCGGCCGGCGCGCGCTGGCTGGCCGTGTGCGCGATGACGCGCTCAACCGCGCGCTCTCCGGACGGCTCGGGACGCTGTCGATCGTCTATCCGCACGCGCTCTCATTTTCCGTGCAGCGTGTTGAGGTGGTGCAAGCGCTGCCCTGCACGGCGTGGTTTGAGGGCTCCTCGGTCCCACGCGGCGTGCGCAGCGGGCCGGTGATGCTGGAATCTTCGATCACCGATGTGGTGGAGTACCTGGTCTGGATGTGGTTGAGCCAGAAGCTCTACGAGGTGTTCGGCCTCAGCCGTCTGGCGGAGTTGTCGGCGCGCGCCGCGCACCTAGAGGGCAGCTCGCAAGAGTTAGGGCGACGGGGACAGACCCTGCGGCTGCGGTACTTCCGCGAACGGCGGGAAGCGATCGACCGCAATATCCGCGAGCTCTTCGCGGCCAAGTCGCTCTTTAGCAGCGAACGCGGTGAACTGTGATGCCCATCGATCAGGCGCGCGCCAACGGAACCTCCGGTCGGATCATCGCGGTGCAGGGGCCTGTGGTGGACGTGAAGTTCGCCTCCTCGCGAGAGGTGCCCAACGTCTATGACGTCATCGAATCCGCCACCGCGTCCGGCCAGCCGCTGGTGATGGAGGTGGCCGAGCATTTGCCGGGCAATGTGGCCCGGTGCATCGCGCTGACGTCGACCCTCAACGTCCGCCGGAGTGCGCCCGCGCGTCCGACCGGGGCGGCAGTCACCATTCCGACCGGTAATGCGCTCTTCGGCCGGATCATCAACGTCCTGGGCCAACCCATCGACCGCAAAGGCCCGATTACAGCTACCGAGATGCGTCCGATCCGCCGGCCGCTGCCGGGAGGCAAGATGCCCAGCCGCGCGCGGCGCGACGTCCCGGAGCTGCTGGAGACCGGGGTCAAAATCATCGACTTGCTCTTCCCGATGGTCAAAGGCAGCAAGAACGGCATCCTCGGCGGGGCCGCGTTGGGCAAGAGCATTTTGACCCTGGAGCTCATCCACAACATGGTGAAGGAACACCACGGCGCCTGCGTCTTCATCGGCGCCGGAGAGCGTATCCGCGAGGGCAATGAGCTCTACCATGAGCTCTCCCACCATGAGGTGCTGGAGAAGGTCCAGCTGGTCTTCGGCCAGATGAACGAGCCGCCCGGAGCCAGGTTCGGCGTGGCGATGACCGGGGTGACCTTGGCTGAGGCGATCCAGCGGGAAAACAAGGACGTCCTGCTGTTTGTGGATAACGTCTTCCGGTTTCTGCAAGCCGGGGCGGAAATTTCCACTCTCCTCGGCCGGGTGCCGTCGGAGACCGGGTACCAGCCGACCCTGGCTACCGAGGCGAGCGAGTTCCACGAGCGGATCCGCTCCTCCCAGGAGGGTGGCGGCGGTTCGATCACCTCGCTGGAAGCGGTCTACGTGCCGGCGGACGATCTGACCGATCCGGCGGTCGTCGCACTCTACGGGTTTCTGGAGAGCATCATGGTGCTCTCGCGCGAGCGGATCCAGCTGGGGTTGTACCCGGCGGTCGATCCGCTCACCTCCTCCTCGTCCAACCTGGACTCGGATATCGTCGGGCCGCATCACTTCGAGATGGCCCAAGAGTCGCTGCGGGTGCAGCAGAAGTACGAAGAGCTGCGGCGCATTGTCGCCGTGATCGGCATCGACGAGTTGTCACAGACCGACCGCACTCTGTACGCCCGCGCGCGCAAGCTCCAAAACTTCCTCACGCAGCC
>CAYJUP010000128.1:1377-6326 GCA_964373365.1 uncultured Nitrospiraceae bacterium | reverse complement strand
GGTTCGGTAATCGGGCAAAACAGGCCGCGTCCACGCTGGCTTTTGGCAAAGATGTGGCTGTGCAGGCGCACGGGCTCGACAAGTACAGGCGCATCATCGGGGACGTGCTACCACCAGACGGCATCAATCTGAATCATGGCAGGGAAGAGGTTCCAGGAACCCTATCGGGTCGGTGCTTCACCTGACAGGCGTAGTGAGCCATGAAAAGGAAAGCTGGTCGGCATCATGGATAAGGACGACCTCGTGAAGCTTGCGGAAAGCGGTCGGTTCATCCCGGGTATCTACAACTCCTGTGATCGGTGGTGTGAACGGTGCCCGGTCACGTCCCGCTGCTTGACCTTTGCGGTGACGAATGAGCTGTGTGCCGACCGAGATTCGTTCGACATACAGAACGCCGCGTTTTGGCATCACCTGGCCGAAAGTCTGCAGTTGGCGGCTGATCTCTTACGGAAGCGAGCGGAGGAGCTGGGCGTTGATCTGGATTCGGTCACCTGCGAGGAGCTAGCCGAGGAAGAGAAGCGTACGGAAGAAGCGCGGAATCACGAGTGCAGTCTTCTAGCCAAGCGCTACGCGAAGATGGTTGAGGAGTGGTTCGATAGTGGGATAACAGAAGGTGAGAATGCCAGCCGTCTTGGGAGCGGCGTCAGTTTGCAAGAGGCACTGGAAGTTATCCGTTGGTATCAACACCAGATCTACATCAAACTCCTCAGAGCGATTCGAAGCGACTCAGAGAACCAAACTGAAATCGTGGACGACCTCCCCGGTGACTCGGTTGCTCAAGCCAAGATCGTCCTGATCGGCATAGACCGTTCAATTGCTGCCTGGGGCGTGGTACGCAAGCGCCTGCGCGCTCCGGACGATGAGGTGCTCGATCTGATGGTGCGTCTGGACCGGCTCCGCAGGGGCGTGGAGAAAGTCTTCCCTGACGCACGAGCGCTTGTCCGACCTGGATTCGAGGCCATCGATCTGGACAGCTCGTTTGCCGGAGGTGGCTGAAAAAAGCAGGAGAGGAGCTGCCAGTCTTGAACATTTCGGCAAAGGGGAAGAGAGGAGAGCGTGGCTCCGTGTCAGCCGCTCCGCGAGGACTTTTGCCAACGATGTCTTCACGAATGACGGATGGCGCCTTGCGTCTCCGTCATTCAGCGTTCATCGTTCCACGTTCAGCGTTAGTGTCTGTGGCCGGGGTGATGGTGCTCGCGGGGGGGGCCGGGATGCGCGTGGGCGGCGGGCTCCACCTTGCCGGGCGTGAACTGGCCGGGCAGCACAATCCGGCCGCCTTCCTCTCCTTGTTTGGCCAGTTGCTCGGCGACCTGTGGGTGATGCGTTCGAATATAGCCGATCAGGCCGGTCAGGAAGCGGTGTGACTGCAAGCCGGCGCCTGAAAACCCGGACACAAATTTGAGCGCCCGGTCCAATACGTCTGTGGCCATCTGCTGATCGATCGCGTGTTGCGCCTGTTGGGGCGGCTGCCCCTGCTGCTTCGTGAACGCCTCATACTCTTTCTTCAGGAGTTCCGCAAAAGCCTGCGGAGGCGCCGCGGGGATGTGCAGCGGGCTCAGGGTCCGACGGAGGGTCTGAATCGCGGTAATGACTTCCCCGTCCTGCGCGTCCCGCCGATTGTGGAAGTAGCTGAACGTGACTACTTCAATCAGGTTGAACAGCCCGGCCGCCTTCTCTCCCCCCAGCTCGAACAGCTCCTTGTAGAAGTCCCTCCGATCTTGCGAGAACCGATCGCCGACCCGCTTCTGCTGGTACTCGCTGTTGGAGTCCAGATAGACGCAGTCGGAGGGGCAGGCGATCCGGACCATCCGATGCTCGCCGCAGCACTGGCTGCAGATCAGACCGCCCAAGGCAGGGCACGCTCGCTTGCCTTTGCGCTGGCGGCAGTACACGCATTTGCTCATTTGCTTTCCTGTCCTTGCTTCGGGAAGCTAAAGCCGTAGTCGGCAAAGGTACGTGTCTTCGTGTCCGACTTAATGGGCGATTCCAGCCCGTTCATCTCGGCGGCGTTACCATAATGATAGGGGACCAGGATCAGGTGTTTCTTGCGGTCCACTCCGATGTCGGCGGGAGACGGGAGGAACTCGGCGATCACGTCGAACTTGTGGTCCGGCCTCATCCGCCAGATCTTCCCCGTTGTGAAATCCGAGACATACATGTTGCCCCACTGGTCGAAGTCCACGCCGTCAAGATTACTGAATCGAGATGAGAAAAATGAATTCGAGACGATCTCGGTGATAACCCCATCGTCGCTCACCTCCAGAATCTTGCCCTTGTTCCAGCTCACCACGATCAGGCGTCCCGTCTTGGGATGCAGCGCCAGGCCCCGGGGTCCGGCCAGCGAGGCGTCTCGCACCAGCACCGATACGGCATGTTCGCGGGCGGTGTCAATCCGGTAGATCGTGTTGGTTTCTGGGTCCGAGGCGTAGAGCACCCCATGCCCGTCATGGGCGACGTCCGCCAGCGCCGCGCTCTCGAAACGAGCGAGCGAGACCGTGACCACCGGCTGGCCGGTGGTCGTGTCGAAGCCGCGGAGCGCATCCAGATCGGCCGCGTACAGAACCTGGTTGACGATCGCCATGCCCTTGGGCGCGTGCAGGATGGTGTCGCCATCTCCGCCACGGATGAACTGGAGCTTCACCACCTTGCCGGCCTGGTCAAGCTTCGTGATGAAGCCGTTGTTGTCCTTGGCTGCCGGATCGCCGTTGACGTTTGAAATGAAATACTGCTCCCCGGAGGGGTCGGCCAGGAAGCTCTGGGGCGTCTGGAGGCCGGTGATTTGGAGGGCCTCTGCGGCGGCGGGTCCCAGCAGGACGAATAGGCTCAACGAGGCGGCAAGCACCCTGAACTGCAACCACACTTGAGAACATGTGGAGGAGGATATAAGGAGGTCCATGGAGATTGGAGCTTTCACCGGCTGCTCGCGCCGGGCGTAGGCCGGAGTCCCGCGGGAGGCCTTCTGGTATCAAATGGTGATGAACGCATGGTAACGGACGATTCGAAGATGTGTCAAGGAAGCCAGGAGTCTGGGCGTTGACTTCGATTCAAATGCCCTGCTATTGTGCAGCGTTTTTCAACTTTCCACGATGCTCGGTGGAGGGATACGTGGCGGCACGAGTGATTGACGGCAAGGCGTTAGCGCAGGGCATCCGGGAGCGCATCGCCAAGGATGTGGTCGAACTGCATGCGAAGTCCGGGATTCGGCCCGGGTTGGCGGCGATTCTGGTCGGGGACGATCCGGCCTCGAAGCTGTACGTGAAGAACAAGCAGAAGGCCTGCGACGCGGCCGGCATCTACGTGGATGAGCACAAGCTTGCGGCCAGCACGACCCAGGCCGAGCTGCTGACCTTGATCGAGAAAGTGAACGCGGACCCCAAGGTCCACGGCATCCTGGTCCAGCTCCCGCTGCCCAAGCAGATCGACAGCAAGGTGATCCTGGACGCGGTGTCCCCGCTGAAGGATGCGGACGGCTTCCACCCGTACAATATGGGCCGTCTCGTGGAAGGGACGGCGATGTTTACCCCATGCACGCCAAGGGGCGTCATCACGATGATCGAGTCCACTGGCGTGGCGATCGAAGGCAAACGGGCGGTGGTGCTGGGCCGGAGCAACATCGTGGGGAAGCCGGCCGCCCTCCTGTTGATGCACCGCAACGCGACCGTGACCGTCTGCCACTCCAAGACCCGTGACCTGCCGGCGGTCTGCCGGGAGGCGGAGATCCTGGTGGTCGCCATCGGGAAGGCCAAGTTCGTGACCGCCGACATGGTGCGGGAAGGCGCGGTGGTGGTGGATGTGGGCGTGAACAGGATGGCGGACGGGACGTTCGTCGGCGATGTGGACTTCGGGCCGGTCAGCGAGCGAGCGGGCTGGATTTCGCCGGTGCCGGGCGGCGTGGGGCCCATGACGATCGCGATGCTGCTGGACAACACGCTGGAAGCGGCCAAGCGCGCGGCGGGCGTGGTATAACTGAGCAAATGGTTAATGGCTAATGGAGGATGGTCGATGGTTGATGACGGAGGCGATCCGGAACTCATTACCCATTCACCATCAACCATTCACCATTCTGTGAATGTATGAGCAGCCCGCCGAGACGTCTGAAGGAAGTGTTGGATCGGGGCGGCTTCGCCGTCACGGTCGAGTACAACCCTCCCAAGGGCACCAATCTGGAGAAGCTCCTGGCCAGCGCCAAAAGTCTGCTGGGGCGCGTCCATGCCGTCAACGTCACCGATAACACCGCGGCGGTGATGCGGGCGGGGTCGCTCCCGGTCTGCCGGCTGCTCTACGAGATGGGACACGACCCGGTCATGCAGATCACCTGCCGGGACCGGAACCGGCTAGCCATCCAGTCAGACCTGCTGGGGGCCCACCTGCTGGGCGTCCGAAACATCCTCTGCCTCACCGGCGATTACCCGACCGTGGGGGACCACAAGGACGCGAAACCGGTGTATGATTTGGATTCAGTGCAGATCATGCAGTTGATCCAGGGGCTGAACAACGGCAGGGATCTGGCCGGCAATAAGCTCGACGGCGTGACAGACTTTCTGATCGGCGCGGCGGTGACCCCCGAAGCGGACCCGGTCGGCCCGATGCTGGTGAAGTTCGAGACCAAGGTGAACGCGGGGGCCCAGTTTTTTCAAACCCAAGCCATCTACCATCCGGACCAGTTCGTGACCTTCATGCGGGCGGTGCGCCAGTTCAAGGTGAAGGTGCTGGCCGGCATTCTGCTGCTGCGTTCCGCCAAGATGGCTGAGTTCCTGAACGCGAACCTGCCCGGCATCTCGGTGCCGGACGAAATGATCGCGGAGCTGCGGGCCGCCGGCCCGCAGCGGGAGCTGGAGGTCGGGGTGGAGATCGCGGTGCGCACGATCAAGGCGGTGCGGTCGCACTGTGACGGCGTGCATATCATGGCGATCAAGGCGATCGATCGCCTCCCGGAAATTCTCACCAAG
>CAYJUP010000128.1:0-1277 GCA_964373365.1 uncultured Nitrospiraceae bacterium | reverse complement strand
GTGATGACGCGCGCAGTTAGAAGCATCCAAGCCGCCCCGTGGAGAGGAAGTGAAGATAATGACAATTCCTGAATTCCAACGACGCAAACGCGAGCGCAAGAGGCTGATCCTCGTCACCGCGTACGACGCATTGTTCACGCGGATCATCGAGGAGGCGGGGATCGAGGCGATCCTGGTCGGGGACTCGCTTGGGGTCGTCGTCCAGGGGAAGAAAGACACTCTCTCGGTCACGATGGAGGACATGCTCTACCACACGAAGCTGGTGGCGGGCGCGGCGCAGCGCGCGCTGGTGATCGCCGACATGCCCTTCCTGTCGTATCAGGTCAGTGTGGACGAGGCGGTCCGGAACGCCGGGCGGTTTCTCCAGGTGGGGGCCGCGGCGGTCAAGCTGGAGGGGGGTGCCGCGGTGGTGGATCGGGTGGAGGCGATGACCCGCTTCGGGATTCCGGTGATGGGCCATCTCGGCATGACGCCCCAGTCCGTCCATCGGTATGGCGGGTACAAGGTGCAGGGGAAGGAGCGCGACAAGGCCGAGACGCTGATCGCAGATGCCAAGGCGCTGGAAGCCGCCGGCGCGTTCGCGATCGTGTTAGAAGCGATCCCGGCCAATTTAGCCAAGGCGATCACCGAGACGCTGACGATCCCCACTATCGGGATTGGCGCCGGGCCGCACTGCGACGGGCAGGTGCTGGTGCTCTATGACCTACTGGGCCTGTTCGATGAGTTCGTGCCGAAGTTCGTGAAGCCGTACGCCCACCTCAAAGCCGACGCGCTCCAAGCGCTTCGCCGCTACAAGGAAGAAGTCGAGCAGGGCAAGTTTCCCACCGACTCCGAAAGCTACCACTGAATAGGCGGGATGGCTGGCCCTGCCCTGCTCAGGCGAAGGAGGCCTCGGATGGCGAATGGCGAGCAGCTCCGGCTTCGCCATGATGCGTTGATGTCTCATAGCTGCAGTGGTCTTACTGTTGGCCGTATGCTCCTCTGAAGCTTCGACGCAGCGTCGAAATGCCGTCGCATACGGCGGCCTTTCTACTGTTCATCTCCCCGCTGTCGCCGTGGCGGAAGCCTCCGTGCTCATCCATTCCATCCGAGGCAGGAAAGACGAAACTCGGCAAGTGCGGGGCCGGGTACCCGTTGCTCCTCGTTGCAACGGGTGAATTTGCGCGATTCGCGATGCAGGTCCAGCCACCCCGCTGGCAGGGATTATTCACGAGTCTTCCGGCAAGGTGATTCTCTGTCCTCCGGCGAAGCCTGCCCTGAGCTTGGTCGAAGGGTCC
>CAYJUP010000127.1:4550-6355 GCA_964373365.1 uncultured Nitrospiraceae bacterium | reverse complement strand
CGAGGCGTACTGTCTCTAGGTACGTCGGAGGCTGGACGAGACGCGAGAACGAAGCTGGAGGTCTTTTTCAACATCCTGCAATGTTTACCGGCATCGTCGAAGAAATGGGAGTGGTCAAGACGCTGGAGAGGACTCTGGCGGGGACCACGCTGCGTATCCTGGCTTCAGCGATTTTGGACGATCTTTCGGTGGGCGCCAGCATCAGCGTGAACGGCGCCTGCCTGACCGTCGTCTCGGTCGGGGATCGGGAGTTCGGGGTGGACGTGTCCCCGGAAACGTTGTCGGTCACGACGCTCGGGGAGTTGACAGCCGGGGCACCGGTGAATCTTGAGCGCGCGATGCGGGTGAATGAGCGGATTGGCGGCCACTTGGTGGCCGGTCATGTGGACGCGGTGGGCTCGATCCGGACCCGGAAGCAGGAAGGGAACGCGATCGTCTTGACGATCGAGGCCCCCCAGGAGGTCCTGCGCTATTGCGTCCACAAGGGTTCGATTACCCTGGATGGGATCAGCATGACCATGAATGAGGTGACCGACCGGACCTTCAGTGTTGCGGTGATCCCGCATACTGCCAAGATGACGACGCTGGGTCTCAAAAACCCGGGCGATACCGTGAACCTCGAATCCGATCTGATCGGCAAATACGTCGAACGCCTGCTCCAGGAGCGCGGCCATCTGCCAGCCAACCCCACGCCGGTCATTGACCGGGACTATCTGCAGAAGCGCGGGCTGATCTGATTCTCCTTGCCCACCAGCGAGACCGTGTACCCAGCCTCGTTCTTGAGATACGCACATCTCACTGTGATGCAAGCTCGCAAGAGCCGGCCCTGGTGACGTACCATACTTGTGGTGTATTAGCGTATATGCTATATTAAGGCGCTCATTCTGTGGGATGGTCATCGAAACAAGAATTGACACGGCTGGTCCACGATGGCCAAGTGCTCCGCCTTGAATTCTATGTCACGCCAAGCGGTGAAGCGCCTGCAGAGGAATGGCTGGAGCAGCTTCCTATTCCGATGCAACACAAGTTCGCAGCCCTCTTTAGCCGAATGGGAGACACTGGGAAAATTTGGAACGAGAGAAAGTTTAAGCACCTCACCGAGACGGATCAGATTTTTGAGTTCAAAGTAGATGATGGTCGGGTGCTCTGTTTTTTCTTCGTTGGAAAGAGGCTGATCCTGACCCACGGATTCAGGAAGAGAGGCGACAAGACGCCAAAAAGAGAAATCGAGCGTGCAGAAGACTATAAGCGGGACTTTGAAGAGAGGATCAAGTTATGAAGGCCGCAAAGACTAAACAAACTAAGAGTTGGCTCAACAACAAACTCTCCAATCCACAATTTCGGAGGAAGTTTGAGGAAGAGTCACAGAAGCTGGCAATTGGTGAGCAATTGATGCAATTGCGTCTCAAGGCAGGACTGACCCAGGCACAAGTCGCCAAGAAGGTCGGCACCACTGCCTCTGCGATCAGCCGGTATGAAAATGCCGACTACGACCGTTATGAGATCAGAACTCTTCAAAAGATCGTCCAAGCCTGCGGGGGGCACCTAGAAATTGTGCTCGAAGCAGGACCGAAAACCCACCGAGCGGCGTGAAGGTTTGGTGTTCCAGGAGTTTCCACCCTTCCAAACCAACCCCGGTCATCGACCGCGACTATCTTCAGAAACGCGGGCTGATTTAAAAAGTTCTCAGTTTTCAGTCATCAGTGGTCAGTTCTTAGAACTACCTACTGCTAACTGATAACTGAAAACCTTTTGCTATTTCACGAGGCGCGGGAAGGGGGACAGTCCGCGGTTGGGACAGTCCC
>CAYJUP010000127.1:0-4540 GCA_964373365.1 uncultured Nitrospiraceae bacterium | reverse complement strand
GGGTTGATCTAAACAGGCCATGGGCAATAGGCGAGAGGCTATAGCCTATTGCCTATTCTTCCAGCGTCGAGATATCGCCCGGGTTCTGGCCGAGCTCCTTGGCTTTCAGCACCCGCCGCATGATCTTGCCGGAGCGGGTCTTGGGGAGTGGTAAGGACAGCGTGTGCTTACTTTGGCCGCTTCGTCGCCAAATTCCAGAACCCTCGTGGGTCTGTAATCACCAGGCCAGAGACCTCTCCGCGGGCCTCCAAGAGGTCCTGGTCTCCCGTCACAAGCACATCGGCCTTCGCTGCCAATGCCGAGGCGAGCACCCATAGATCGTCTTCATCACGAAGTCGGACTTTAGGGGCGGTTTTCGGCCTCGGCTGGAGCGTTTGACTCTCCAGAAAAGCAAGGATCTCGCTGATGACGGGAGGAGGCAGCTTGATTTTCCGGCTTAGAGCTCGTTCGAGCTCATCCAACACGACTTCGCCGATGACGAGCTCATGTTCAGCCAGAACCAGCCTGATGACATCCGCGCAGAGCCCACGACTCGCAAAGCCGCTGACGAGGACATTGGTGTCGAGGAAAACCTTCACGACACCGCTTTAAAAACATCCTCGTCTGTCAGATACCCGCGTGCCTCTGCGAACGGCATCGTCTTTTGGCGAAGCTGCTCGAACATCAGTATGGCCAGTTGGCGACGCAGGGCATCACGGACGACCTCACTGCGTTTTCTCTTGGAACGGCGACAAAGCTTGGCCAGCATGCGTTCGAGCTCGTCATCGAGGCGGATCGTCACCACGTTTTTCATGTCAGACAATGTAATACAAATGTGAAACAAGAGCAAGAGGGGCGGGCCACGGCCTCGAACCCACGGTTACTCCTCCAGCGTCGAAATATCGCCCGGGTCCTGGCCCAGTTCCTTCGCCTTCAGCACCCGCCGCATGATCTTGCCGGATCGGGTCTTGGGGAGCGACGACACCACTTCGATCTCCTGCGGCACCGCGATCTTGCCCAGCTCTTTGAGCACCTGGTCCTTCATCGACTGGATCAGGTCGGGGCTTTGCTGATTCCCCTGCTTCAAGATCACGAAGGCCTTGATCGCCTCGCCGGCGGTCTTGTGGGGTTTCCCAATCACTGCGGCCTCGGCCACGGCCGGGTGAGTCACCAGCGCGCTTTCCACTTCGGCGGTGCCGATGCGGTTGCCTGCCACTTTGATCACGTCATCTGCCCGTCCCATGAACCACATGTAACCATCCGAGTCCTTGCGGCAGACGTCGCCAGCGGTGTAGCAGTTGGGGATGATGTTCCAGTAGACCTTGTACCGGTCCGGGTCCTTGTAGATCGTGCGCATCATGGCGGGCCAGGGTTTCTTGATCACGGCGAAGCCGCCGGCATTCGCCGGCAGGCTATTGCCCTGACGATCCACGACGTCCGCCTCAATGCCCAGGAACGGTCGGGTCGCCGAGCCGGGTTTCAGCGGCACGGAAGGCAGCGGGGTGATCAGAATCATGCCGGTCTCGGTCTGCCACCAGGTGTCCATGATCGGTCGGGTACCTCCCGTGACGCGGTGATACCATTCCCAGGCCGCCGGGTTGATCGGTTCGCCGACGGTGCCGAGCACCCGTAAGGTCGAGAGGTCATATTTCTTCGGCCATTCCTCTCCGTATTTCATCAGCAGTCGAATCGCGGTCGGCGTCGTATAGAAGATGGATACGCTGTACCGCTCGATGAGCTGCCACCATCGGCCGGGATTCGGATAGTCGGGCTTTCCTTCGGCGGTCAGAATTGTCGCCCCGTTCAGGAGCGGGCCGTAGACGATGTAGCTATGGCCTGTGACCCACCCCGGATCGGCCACGCAAAAGTACACGTCATCCTCTTTCAGATCGAAGACGTACTTGGTGGTGATGTAGGTGCCGACCATGTAGCCGCCGTGCACGTGCACGACCCCTTTGGGTTTACCGGTGGTGCCTGAGGTATAGAGGATATAGAGCGGCGCTTCGGCGTCCAGCGGTTCGGCCTCGCAGACCGCCTTTTCGCCTTCCAGCCAGTCATTCCAATCGATCTCCTTGGGGGCTGACAGCGGGATACCGGGTTTCTCCCGCCGAACCACCACCACCGTCTGGACCGTGCCGCAGTTGGCGACCGCCTGGTCCACGACACTTTTGAGATTGAGGGACTTCCCCCGATCGTAGCCGACGTCTGCCGTGATGACGACCCGCGACTCCGCGTCCTGGATGCGGCTTTCCAGCGCCGGCGCACTGAACCCTGAGTACACGACGCTGTGAATCACCCCGATACGGGCGCAGGCCAGCATCGCGACGATCTGCTCGGGGATCTTGGGCAAGTAGATCGAAACGCGATCGCCCTTGCGCAAGCCGAGCGCTTTCAGCGCGTTCGCGCACCGGTTCACCTGCCGGAACAGTTCCCCATAGGTAAAGATTCGCTCTTCTCCGTGTTCCCCGACCCAAATCACGGCCACTTTGTTCTTGCGCCAGGTCTTGACGTGTCGGTCCAAGCAATTGTAGGCAATATTGCAGGTGGCGCCCACGAACCACTTCGCCCAGGGGTAGTTCCACTCCAGCACGCGCTGCCAGGGGGTGAACCAGTCGAGCTCCTTGGCCACCTTGTCCCAGAAGGCTTCCGGGTCGGCGATGGACCGACGGTATTCGGTTTCGTAATCCTGGATGTACGAACGGGCCTTGGTCTCAGGGGTAGGGTGTACGACCTTGTCCACCCGGAACAAGCTGTCAATCTTCTCGTCTATCGTCTTCATAGACACGCTCCTCACCGACACCACCTCTGCGAACAACCCTCCAACTCTGTCGCCATGTGCGGCTCATTATGATCAAGCGGCCCGATATGTTCAAGGGCGGTGATGTGGGGGTGGCTGGACTCAACGCTTCCGCGCCTCCAGCACCCGCAAGGCTTCGTCGGGTACCCGTTGCCAGTCTTGGTGCAACGGGTGCTGGTGATGAGCCGGTGAGGCGGCCGGGTCTTGGCCTCGCCGCTCCGGCGAAGTTTGCGTTGAGTCCTGGCCACACCCTGGTGAGGAAACGAAGAGCCGGAGCGTTCTTGACAGCAAAAAGATGTGAAGAGTAGCATGCAATACGCGCACTGAAGAACTCTGCCCCTGATGAAGCGTGACGAATCGGCTCTAACCTGCAGAGATCATGGATCGAGATAATGCAACGATGAGAAGACTTGCACGGTGGGACATCCGAGTGATGGTCTTGGCGCTTGTCCTGACGGCTGCGTCGACGGCGTCCGGACAGATCGGTCGGCCGGAAGGGTTGTACTACAAGTCCTGGGGCGTCGTGATCGGCATCAATAACTATCTGGTTGCTCCAAAGCTGACTGGAGCGATTGCTGACGCCAAGGCGGTGGCCGAAGCTCTGCGCGAGCTGAAATTCGACGAAGTACTGGAAGTCTATGACAAGGACGCCAGTTTCCGGCGCTTGGACTCGATCCTTACCGACTATTTACCGCGCAAAGTGGGGCGCCAGGACCGGGTGGTCATTTTCTTTGCGGGGCATGCCGGGACCACGCAGGACATGCGTTCAAAAGAGCTCGGGTACCTGGTGCCCTGGGATGCGCAGGTTGCGAATGCGTCCAAGGCGGTCACGATGGATCATTTGAAGGAGTTCTCGCGGCGGGTGATGTCCAAACACGTCCTTTTTTTTCTCGATGTCGGCGTCACCGGATGGGATATCACGCCTCCCCAACAACTGTCTCTTGAAGGGCGACTGTCTCCGGAGGATGAAACCGACAGGCGGGCAGTTCAGGTGTTGACGGCAGCGAGCAAGGGCGAGGCGGTAGTCCAGAAAGGCGGGCGCGGGGTCTTCGTGCAGGCGCTCCTGACCGGCTTGAAGGGAGCTGCGGATGCGGACAAGAACGGATGGGTCATGGCCAGCGAACTGGGCGCGTATGTGAAGCAGCAGGTGGCGGAGTCGACCGGCGGGGTGCAGCATCCTCAATTCGCTCGGCTGGATGGCGATGGCGATACGGTGTTGGTTGAGGGGAAAAGGAGTTCGTTCAAGGCGAGGCTCCAGCCCAAGACCGACGCCGAACGGATGACTGCGGCGAAGGAAGAGTACGACCAGGCGTACTCGATTTTACAACAGCAGCGCTCCGTGCAAGAGGCCCTGGAGCGGCTGGACAGGGCGCTCGAGTACAACCCCGCGTACGGCGATGCCTACGTGCTGAAGAGCTATCTGTACCTGGAGATGCTGCCCAATCTAGATCAAGCCTTGGTCGCAGCCGAACTGGCGGTGAAGTACGCCCCGACCAATCCGGACTCGCATTATACGTTGGGGCTTGTGCTCCAGCGGAAGGGGAAGTTCGGGGAGTCGGAGCGGGCTCTGCTGCAAGCCCTGGCCGTGAACCCGACGTATACCGACGTCTATCTCTCGTTGGGGGATCTCTACGCCCAGGATCTGAAGAATCAGAAGAAATCGATTGAGGCGTACCAGCGCTATCTGGAGACCGGCGGGACCGAGAATCGAGTGAGAGACTATCTGAACCAGGCAGGTGCCGCGCCGCCTGTCACTCAGCAATA
>CAYJUP010000126.1:0-6376 GCA_964373365.1 uncultured Nitrospiraceae bacterium | reverse complement strand
CTGTGGAATATTCCGATCCAGTTTGCGAGGGGCGTGGGGCCAAAGCGGGCGGCGTTGTTTGAGAGGCTCGGCGTCCGGACGGTGGAAGAGGCGCTGTGGTTCCTGCCCTGGCGCTATGAAGACCGATCGGTCGTCACCCCCATCGGTCAGCTTTCCCCCGGTTCGCGAGCGACGATCTGTGGCACGGTGCAGCGCAGCGACCTGAAACGAACCCCTCGTCGCCGCATGACCGTCTTGGATGTGACCGTGGAGGACGCCACTGGGGCACTTCGCAGCGTGTACTTCAACCAGCCCTATCTGGAGAAGCTGCTGAAGCCCGGCGCGCGCGTGATGATGAGCGGCGTCGTGTCGGTGGGCCGGAAAGGGTGGACCGACCTTCGGATGGACGCCCCCCAGTACGAGGTCCTTGGCGAAGAGGACGAGACGCTCCTCCACGTCGGTCGCATCATCCCTATCTACCACGAGACACGAGGGCTGACGTCCCGGCAGATCCGCGTCATCCTCAAAGGTCTGCTGGACCAGTACCTAGATGGGCTGATCGAGGTGCTGCCTGATGCCGTACGAACCCGGCACCAGCTCCCAACGATTCAGACCGCTATCGCCGAAGCGCATTTCCCCGGCTCACAGGCAAACCGCGAGGCGCTCGACCGCGGGACCACTCCGGCTCACCGCCGGCTTGCCTTCGAGGAGTTCTTCCTGCTTCAGCTCGCGCTGGCTACACGCCAGCGATCAGTCAAGGAAGAAATCAAGGGGATTCGATTCAAGACCGGCACGCCGTTGATCAATCAACTGCGAGGGCTCCTGCCGTTCCGATTGACCGCCGCACAGGAGCGCGTGCTGTCCGAGATCCAGCGCGATATGGCGGCGCCCCGCCCGATGAATCGGTTGATCCAAGGCGACGTGGGCTGCGGGAAAACAATCGTGGCCCTCTACGCCATGCTCATCGCGTGCGGGTCGGGGTATCAGGCGGCGCTGATGGTTCCGACCGAGATCCTGGCGGAGCAACATTATCTCAATCTCAGACAGCTCATCCATGCTCTTGGGTTGCAGGTGGTGTTGCTGAAGAGTGGGAGAAGCCCGAAGCCGCGAGCGGCTGTCCTGAAGCAGATCGAGACAGGGGAGGCCCACGTCGTCATCGGCACGCACGCCCTGATCCAGAAAGGGGTGCGGTTCGCCAAACTCGGCCTCGCGGTGATTGACGAGCAGCACAAGTTCGGGGTCCTTCAACGGAAAACCCTGCTGGAGAAAGGCTATCATCCGGATGTCTTAGTGCTGACCGCTACGCCGATTCCACGCACGCTGGCCATGACGGTGTATGGCGATTTGGATGTGTCGGTCATTGACGCGCTGCCGCCGGGCCGCACGCCGATCCG
Organism: uncultured Nitrospiraceae bacterium; assembly: GCA_964373365.1. Taxonomy (GTDB): domain Bacteria; phylum Nitrospirota; class Nitrospiria; order Nitrospirales; family Nitrospiraceae; genus CAYJUP01. The sequence goes on along the minus strand of CAYJUP010000126.1, from coordinate 5,003 downwards.
GACCTGGCTCTTCAGCGAGTCCCAGCGGCGCCGGGCCTACCAACTGCTCCAGGACGAGATCAAGGCCGGCCGACAGGGCTACATCGTGTATCCCCTCGTGGAGGAGTCCGAGAAGGTGGACCTGCAGGCGGCTATCCAGGCGGCTGAGCGGCTGCAGGCTCAGGAATTCCGGTCGGTCCGCGTCGGGTTGCTCCATGGTCGCATGAAGACGGAGGAGAAGGAGCGCACGATGGCGGCGTTCAAGGCAGGGGAGATTCCGATTCTCGTGGCCACCACCGTGATCGAGGTGGGAGTGGACGTCCCAAACGCCACCGCGATGCTGGTGGAGCACGCGGAACGCTTCGGCCTGGCCCAACTGCATCAGTTGCGAGGCCGCGTGGGCCGCGGCGCGCAGCAGTCCTTTTGCCTTCTTCTCATGTCAGGCAGAAGGAATAACGGGATAAAGGAACGGGGTAGACGGGATAGCGGGGTACTGGTGGAATCCTCCGTGACTACCTTACCCCGTTTACCCAGTCCTCACTCCCCCGCGACCCCTTCTTCACAGGCGCGGCAACGCCTGGAAGCCCTGGTGCGCACCGCGGACGGGTTTGTCATCGCGGAGGAAGACCTGCGCATTCGAGGGCCCGGCGAGTTCTTCGGCGTGCGGCAGTGGGGGATGCCGGAGTTTCGCGCCGCGAATCTGGTGCGCGATGCAGCGATGCTCGAGCAGGCCAGGCAGGAGGCATTTGCGCTGGTCAAGGCCGATCCACACCTTGCCCAGCCGAGCCATGAGGCCTTGCGGGCCGCCATGCTGCGGAAATGGCAGACGAAGCTGGATTTGGGGTCGGTGAGTTAACTTTGGCTCGAGGCACGTGGCAAGAGGCTCTGGGAAAGGCAATGAAGGATTTCTCTTGCCTATCGCCTAGAGCCCATCGCTTCTAGCCTTCAGGAGATACAATGGGTAGATTGCAACGCATGAAGCATGAGTTGAAGGCCGGATGGGCAACGTTGCGATACGGAGCTGCGAAGGCCGCCGGCCGCGCGATGGAAGAAGCGGAACGGCTGCAACTGCGCCTCGACATACGCAGGTTGGACGAACGCATTAAGGACCTCTGCGGGGACATCGGCGAGCGGGCTGTCGCGCTGCACGAGCGCGGTGAAACGGCCGAGCATGTCCTGGACGACCTGGAGATTGCCCGAGGAGCGGAGCAGGTGCTGGCGCTCAAGGCTGAACGCGCGAAGCTGATTCGAGAGATGGACGAAACGCGGAGTAGCGACTGACCACGGCACATGATATGTCACGAGATTCTGTGAAGGTGCTGGCCGGCGTGGACATCGGCACCTTGACCTTGCGGCTACTGATCGCCAAGGTGACCGCCGAGCGCCGCCTGACCGAGCTGTGTTCGGAGCGGCGGGTCCTGCGGCTCGGCGAGGGGTTGGAGCGCAACCGGACGCTGCTCCCCGCCGCCGTGTCGCGGGTCATCGAGACGCTGAAGGACTGGCGCACGGTGATCGAGACGTATCAGGTCGATGGGGAGGCAGCAGTCGCAACCAGCGCCGTCCGTGACGCCGCCAACCGGGACGAATTTCTCGCGAGGGTGAAACGCGAGGCCGGGTTCGACGTGGAGGTGATCTCCGGGGAAGAAGAAGCGCGACGGACCATGCTGGGCATCCGGTCCGGACTGCCTGCCGGAGTCACAGCCATCCTGGGATTGGACATCGGCGGCGGCAGTACGGAGTTTATCCTGGATCGCCCAGGCTGTTCCCCTGTGGTCCGATCCATCGAGCTGGGGGTCATCCGGCTAACAGAGCGGGTGCTGGTGCACGACCCGCCGATCCCTGAAGAGCTCCGGGCCGCAAGCGACTTGATCAAGAAGGGCACAGAAGGCGCGTCCGCTCACCTCGGCGATCTCAAGGGCACCACGTTTGTTGGCACGGCCGGGACCATTACCACACTCGCGGCGATGGCCCTGCGGCTTGCGACGTACGAGGGGGCGCGCATTCATAACTATCGGCTTGGGATCGATACGATCCGCGAGCTTGAACATGAGATCCTGCGCCGGACGAAAGCGCAACGCAAAGGGCTGCCGGGCCTTGAGCCTGGTCGAGAGGACATCATCGTGGCCGGCGTGCTGATCCTTCGCGGTGTGATGGAATGCTTGAACTTTACCGAATGTCTGGTCAGCGACTTGGGCCTGCGCGAAGGTGTGCTGATTGACCTGGCGAGGCGAATCACAGAGCGGTGAATAGCTGGCGCGAGGCTGAGCTGGGCGCGCTTCGTGCTCGCGCACCGCGCACGCAAGATCATTTAGATTTCTTATAAAGTGGGCGGTGCTCGTTGGACGCGCGCAGTCAAGCGCACCCACCACATCCTCGCGGTGAGGAGTGAAGAAAACCTTCATTGAACGCGCACGATAGAGCTGTGCTCGCTCGATGCGGGCAGTTAAGAGTGGTTAGGCCACTTGAACACTTGACACGGGGGGATTCTCAAGATATCAAAGCCTGCCCCCCATAACTCTTATTGCCACTGCACGCTCTTTACCTTTTTATCGATCTTGTCCCTCCAGTCGTCCACGTAAGTACGGAGGCTTTTCTCATCAGATCTCGAAAGCGGCTTGTCGCCTCGCAGGGGGCGCAGTGCGGGCTACTCGTAGCGGGTCTCACGCCCCCCTTTTAACACGTTGATATGGATGTGTGGAGGTTTATGGTCGTTGGTGTGGACAAGCACCTGGAGACCAAACTGCTTCGGAAACGGCCTGACGACGCGGAGCAAGGGAACCGGGATGTCCACAACCAGGTAAATCGGTGGGTGCATCCTGCGACGCTCCTCGAACAGAAACTCTCCCGGCCAACCTGGAGTATGGGGTATCGGAGGAACGGAAGACGGTTGCCGCGCTACCATAGTCGTGAGAACGTCGTCTCCAACCTTCATGAACGTTGTGTTTGAGGTTTGCCCCACAACCAAAGATGGCACTACATTTGACATGGACTCTGCGGCTCTGCGATACCCGATTCGAAGCTGCGATCCCTGCCATTCCCGGAAGTCGCAGTAGCCTGGTCCTTGGGTCTTCATCCACGACGAGGCCGCCTGCAGTAACGAAGCGTCGACACCCCGCTTGCAGGACGAAAGTGCCCATGCGTTTGCGACGGCCTCCTCGTGGAGAGCTGCCTTGACTTTGGGGAAGTATTCCTTATACGACGACTGACGGAGCGCCACTTCAAGCTTTGCCGCAGCCACCTCTGCGAGGAAATGCAGGCGCTCATGCTCTAGGAGAAGGCGGAAAGCGAAGGAGACCGCGCCTGGAGTGAGCGGCCTCCGGCTAGTCAGGAGACGAGCGAGACCGTCTATGCCATAAGCGCGAATGTAGATGCCCCAACCGGCCTGGTAGAAATGAAATGGCAGGTAGTAGGCGAAGAGCTCCTCAAGAGAGGCACCCTCGCGTGGCTCTTCCTGTTCTGTCGTGCCGTCAGGACTACCCTCAATGACGGGGCTGTCACCTTCTTCGATCCGCGCAGCGCTCTCAATGCGGCCTTCCAACCACGGAGGGAGGGGAGGGCGACCCTCAGGAAGGCTTGGTACGCCGTTGTTATTTCCGAATTTGCTCTGAGCAAAATCAATAACCTCCCGCAAGGTCGACATGCTATCTCTTCAGTCCTAGACAGAGAATTCCCGGCAGCGTCAGGCCTTCCAATCTAACATTGGAGGGGGAAATGGGGACAGATATATTTTCTTGACTTGCTTGGTGAGCCTCAGACATTCCGCGCGGCATCGCTCGGCAGGCTCGCCTGGTGTAGGCCGACTGGCCGCACCATGTTATCCAGCGCGGTCACAGGGTGGAAAATAAATCTGTCCCCGATTTCGTGAAGACGTGATCGTCGCCGGTGTCCTCATTCTTCGGACAGTCATGGAGACGCTGGGGTACAGGGATTGTTTGGTCAGCGACCTCGGACTGCGCGAGGGTGTGCTGATTGATCTGGCGAAGCGAATGACACGACGGTGAGTGCCCTAATTGGGGCGCGCGATGTATGATTGCAAGACCCTCATTCCGTGTAGCTCTAGAAGTTCACCGGGACCTCTGGTAAAGTAGACGGCGAAGGAGGCAGGGCATGAGTAAAGCCACCGAAACCGCCATCAAGCTGTTGGAAAGCCTTCCGGAGGAGGCCCAGGCGCAGGTCGTGGAAGCCCTGCGTCAGTTGGTGTTAGAAGCCCAGGACGAAGCCCGATGGGATGCGCTCCTGAGTAGCAGGAGGAAATTGCATGCGGCCGCGCGTCAGGCGCGAGAGGAGGCGGCCGCAGGGAAAGCCACTCCCATGGACTACGAGAAGCTTTGACCTCGCAAACTCTGCCAAGTTTTTGGAAGGCCTACCAACTCCTACCGGAATCGGTCAAACAGGCTGCTCGTAAAGCCTTCCTGCTCTGGCGAGAGTCTCCCTTTTACCCTTCCTTGCATTTTAAGTGCGTCGATCAAGAAGAGCGGATCTGGTCGGTGCGGATCACGCTGGGCTATCGGGCCCTGGGGATTCTGGAAGGGGACACGGTCACCTGGTTTTGGATCGGCAGTCATCAAGACTACGAGCGTCGGTTCTAGCGGCAAGGGAATATGGTGACACGGCCGGCCTGCGCACGCGATTGGCGATCGTCGAGGCCATCCTGAGGCGGCGATTTTTCTCTGCTTGACGTCTGAGACAACTGCTGCTTCTTCAGTTCAATAAGTCAATAGTCATGCCTGGCACCATTTCTATGCGCACACTGGATATGGGTCTTCTTCAGTTTCTTCGTGGGAGCATCACAGAATCTTCACCTATGACCGCAACCACATTGCGATAGCATGGAGCTATCGAGGTACTCTAGGTCAGCGGAGTAGCGGAAACAGTCAAGTTGCCGATTCTATTTCTACTAAGGAAGAGTTGAAAAAGTGTGGGACATTCTCATCATCTGAGCAGGTTTTGACGGATGAAGAGATGGACTGTCTATTGTCACACACTCTAAAGTATGAACCTGCCAAGTTAAAGGAGAATGCAGA
>CAYJUP010000125.1:0-6376 GCA_964373365.1 uncultured Nitrospiraceae bacterium | reverse complement strand
CGGATCGCCGTACCCTTCCACAATGGTGGTGTTGTCCTTGTCGATCGTGACCCGCTTGGCGCGCCCGAGGTCCGTGAGCTTGATGTTCTCCAACTTCAAGCCCAGCTCCTCCGAGATCACCTGGCCGCCGGTCAGAATCGCGATATCCTCGAGCATGGCCTTCCGTCGATCGCCGAATCCGGGCGCCTTCACCGCGGCGACGTTGAGGGTGCCCCGCAGCTTGTTCACCACCAACGTGGCCAGCGCCTCGCCTTCCACCTCCTCGGCGACGATCACGAGCGGTTTGCCCATTTTGGCCACCTGCTCCAAGAGGGGGAGCAGATCCTTCATGCCGCTGATCTTTTTTTCGTTGATGAGCAGGAACGGCTCTTCGACGGCCACTTCCATCCGCTCAGCGTTCGTGACGAAGTACGGAGAGATGTACCCGCGGTCGAATTGCATGCCCTCGACCACGTCCAGCGAGGTGGTCATGGACTTAGCTTCCTCGACCGTGATGACGCCGTCTTTCCCGACCTTGTCCATTGCCTCGGCAATGAGATCGCCGATCGTGGAATCACAGTTGGCGGAAATCGTTCCGATCTGGGAAATCTCTTTCTTCGCATGGCAGGGTTTGCTCAGCTTCTTGAGTTCATGGATCACCTTCTCAACCGCTTGATCGATCCCGCGCTTGATCTCCATCGGGTTGCCGCCGGCCGTAATATTCTTCGCGCCTTCACGGAAGATGGCCTGCGCGAGCACCGTCGCGGTGGTGGTTCCGTCGCCAGCCACATCGCTCGTCTTGCTCGCGACTTCGCGAACCAACTGCGCTCCCATATTTTCGTACGGGTTCTTCAGCTCCACTTCCTTGGCGACGGTCACGCCGTCCTTGGTGATGGTGGGCGCGCCGTACTTCTTGTCGAGGATCGCATTGCGACCCTTTGGGCCAAGCGTGGCTTTCACCGCATTGGCGAGCTGATTCACGCCTCTCAGAATCGCGGCTCTCGCCGCATCACTGTACAAGATCTGCTTTGCTGACATCGTGTTCCTCCCTTGAAAATCGTTGTGTCGTAATGTCGTGTGGTGAGAGTCAGATCGCTTATTGCGTGAATACCCCCAGGACGTCTTCTTCCTTGAGGATCAGGCATTCTTCATCGTCGATTCGCAGCTTGCTCCCCGAGTACTTATCAAAGAGGATCTGGGCGCCGACCTTGATATTCTTGACGTCCTTGCCAATCCCTCGGACTATGCCGCGCTGCGGCTTTTCCTTGGCGGAGTCCGGGACATAAATGCCGCCAGCCGTGCGGTCCATTTCCTCCGTATACGTGACAAACACCCGATCGCCCAGCGGCTGGAAGCCCTTGCCGACGCTGGCGCCTGCGGATTTCTTCTCCTTGGTCTCCGTGGCCATAACTCAATACCTCCTTACTGAAGAATGATGAGAGTCCTCGTGCCGGTCCGTAACCCCATGGTCCTATAAACTGTTTCGGAACCTTCTGAAGCTAAGACGCTGGGTTATGCGATTGACCGCAGTAAACAGGCGACAGATAGCCCTTCTGGCAGGCAAGTCAAGAGCCTCATCCAGATTTTTTTCACCCTTGTCCCCACAGCATATTAGTCGGAACTGCTTGAAAAACAACTTGATTGTGAATCCTCAGGCGGTCACGTACGCAGGCGGTCAAAGTCCTTGATTTCCTTTTTGAGGTAGTCACGCAGCCGTTTGATGATGCGGGCTTCAAGTTGGCGGGTACGTTCTTTGGTAATGCGATACTTCTGGCCAAGGTCATCGAGCGTTAACGGTGTCTCGGAAAGGATGCGATTGCGGAGGATGTCCTCATCCCGCTCGCTCAGGGTCTTGCTAAAGCTGGCCAACTTGTCTCGGAAGAGTGACCGGAGTTCGCTGTCCGCAAGCTGTTCATCAGCCGGCATCCCTTGAGCCGGCAGGATATCAAGCAGGGTGCCGTCCGTGTCCTGACTGAGCGGCTGATCGAGGGAAAGTTCCCAGCTTCCAAGCCGCTGGTCCATCTCGATCACGTCACGCTCGCGGACGTTCAGCCGATCCGCCAACAGTTTGGTGTCGGGCAGAAAGCCCTGGCGTTCCAGCTTGGCCTTCTCCTTTCGGAGATTGTAGAAGAGCTTGCGCTGGTCCTGCGTGGTGCCCACCTTGACGAGGCGGAACGTGTTGAGCAGGTAGCGCAGAATGTAGGCGCGCGCCCACCACGCGGCATACGCGTAAAATCGAACGTTCTTCGTCGGGTCGAACTTCTTGATCGCCTGCATCAGCCCCACATTGCCTTCCTGGATGAGGTCCATCTGATCGGCGCCGGTGTGGCGGTATTCGGAGGCAATCGCCAGCGAGACCCTGAGATTTGCCAAGATCAGTTTGACGGCCGCTTCACGGCTGCCTTGAGTCCGGTATTCATCAAAGAGTCGCAGTTCTTCTTCTTTCGAGAGGAAGGGGTAGCGCCGCACCTCGGCCAGATAGCGCTGCAGGGTGGTGGTCGGGACGATCGCCGTGGAGAGGTCCGAGGGCTCGCGCGCGCCGGGTTCGAAAGAAGCTATGCGGTGAGGGAGTCCCTTCTCGGTGTCCGGCTCGATCCTCAGGTTCTCCAGGTCGGTCGTCTCCTGATAGTGTTGGACAGAGTCTTGCTGTTTGTCGGCCATGCGATGTCCTGTCCGCTCTTGTGTTTGCCGAATGTTGCGAATGCCGGCGAACGCGTATCAGGTGATTATAAACGGAACCGGCGGCAAGAACCAAGTTTCCGTCCAGCCTTGCGGTGTCCTATCGCGTACACTATAGTAGCGCGTCGCGCAGCACGATGCGTGAACCAGGTACGATGATGCGAGCAGCCCTCGGAGCGTTGCGGAGCGGGCACTGGCCCTCACTGGTCGGGGCGTGGCTGCACTTTGAAGTCAGCTTCATGGTCTGGTTGTTGATCGGGGCGTTGGGTGTGCTCATCGCGCAAGAGTTTGGGCTGACGGCGACGCAAAAAGGATTGTTGGTGGCGGTGCCGCTGCTGGGCGGGGCGCTCCTCCGTGTCGTAGTCGGGCCGTGCAGCGATAGATTCGGAGCGAAACCGACAGGCCTGGCATTGCTGCTTTGCGAGTTCCTTGCCTTGCTCTGGGGCTGGCTTGGTGCAACCACCTATCTGCAGGTGCTTGGCGTCGGCCTGTTCCTGGGTGTCGCGGGCGCGAGCTTCGCGGTGGCGCTGCCTTTGGCCAGCCGCGCGTATCCTCCGGCCCACCAGGGCTTGGCCATGGGGGTGGCGGCGTCGGCCAACAGCGGGACGGTGCTGGCTGCCTTTTTTTTTCGCCGCGGTTAGGGCAACTTGTGGGATGGCATGGAGTCTTTGGCTTGATGCTTGGTCCGGTTCTCCTGACCACCGCGCTGTTTGCGGCGCTGGCTCGTGGTGGTACCGGGGTCTCCCGGCAGGAACGCCGGCCGCAGTGGTGGGGCACGATGGCGGACATGCTCCGATTGCCGTCCGCATATTGGCTGTGCTTTGTGTACGCAGTGACCTTCGGCGGGTTTGTCGGATTCTGCAGTTTTCTGCCGATCTTTTTCCATGATCAATACAGGCTGGACGTCGTGACGGCAGGGACCCTGACCGCCGCGTGCGGGCTGGCCGGCAGTCTGACCAGGCCGGTCGGAGGCTACATGGCCGACCGCCTCGGCGGCTTGAAGGTGCTGGGAGTTGTGTTTCTGGGGATCGCCGTGTTGACCGGAGCGATCGGTCAACTGCCGCACCTGACCTGGGCGGCTCTGCTCATGATCATGGCGGTCGCCGCGATGGGATTCGGGAACGGCGTCGTGTTCCAGGTAGTGTCCGATCGGTTTCAGAAGCAAATCGGTACGGCGTCGGGGTTGATAGGGGCGGCCGGCGGCTTTGGGGGATTCCTGCTCCCATCCTGGCTCGGCTTCCTCAAGGATGTGACGGGAACGTATGGGAGCGGGTTTCTGCTGTTCGCCCTTGTGTGCATGGCGGCCTGTCTGAGCGTAGCGCTGGCCATACGACGGAGTCGCCGTAATGACAATCGGCTCAGCGACGTTGGCCGTTTTCTTCATTGACAGCAAGTTGAAAAAGTTTTATATTTTCAATACTTATGGCGCCAACCTTTGATTCCATAGAACACGCCATTAAAGACATCAAAAAGGGGCAGTTTGTGATCCTGGTGGACGATGAAGACCGGGAGAACGAGGGCGACCTTGTGATGGCGGCCGAGAAAGTGAACCCCCAGGCGATCAATTTTATGGCCAAGCACGGGCGAGGGCTGATTTGCTTGGCGTTGACGCCGGAGCGTGTGGCAGAGCTGCAGTTGCCTCCCCAGGCGCCTGAAAATACGGCCGCGTTTGGAACCGCGTTCACGGTGTCGATCGACGCGCGCCGGGACATTACCACCGGCATTTCCGCAGCCGACCGGGCGACCACGATTCGAACCGCCATCGACCCCAAATGCAAACCGGCGGATTTAGCACGGCCCGGCCACATCTTTCCGCTCAAAGCGCAGAAAGGAGGGGTGCTCAAACGTGCCGGCCAGACCGAGGGCTCGGTGGATCTGGCCAGGCTGGCGGGTCTCTACCCGGCCGGGGTGCTGTGCGAGATCATGAACGACGACGGGACCATGGCGCGGGTGCCTGAATTGACGGAGTTTGCCAAACGGCATCGACTGAAGATGGTCACGATCAAGGCGTTGATCGAATACCGGATGCGCCGGGAAACGTTTATCAAACGGGTGGCGAGCGCCAAGCTCCCGACGATTTTCGGCGAGTTCGAAGCGGTGGTCTTCGAAAACGAAGTGGATAACGGCACGCATATTGCCCTGGTCAAAGGGCGGATCGACGGATCGCCCACGCTGGTGAGGGTGCACTCTGGCTGCCTGACCGCCGATGTATTCGGCTCGCTGCGCTGCGACTGCCGCGATCAGCTCCACAACGCGATGGAGATCATCCATAAAGAAGGGCGGGGCGTCTTGCTGTACCTCAATCAGGAAGGGCGCGGCATCGGTCTGCTGAACAAGATCAAAGCCTACAAGCTGCAGGATGATGGAAGCGATACCGTAGAGGCCAACCTGCAACTGGGATTCAAGGCGGACCTTCGCGATTACGGAATCGGCGCCCAGATTCTGGTGAACCTCGGCCTCCGCAATATCCGCCTGATCACCAATAACCCTCGCAAGATCGTCGGCATCGAGGGCTACGGGCTCAAAGTGGTGGAGCGAGTCCCCATCGAGATCCCGCCGCGCGAGGCGAACGTGCGCTATCTGCGCACGAAAAAGACCAAGCTTGGGCACATCCTCAACAAAGTCTGACAGGCTGCCGAACAAGATGTCCGACGTTGCATTCGCCACCCTTCAGGGGATGTGCCACGGTGTGTACTAGCGGTACCCTCTTCCATTGTCGTTTCCACACATTCATCGAATTCCGGACAGCCGCCCGCGCGGCGATTTCTGCGGCTTGCGAGCGAGCGGGATGAAAGCGCCTGCATGAAAACGCTTGAAGGACAGCTTGATGCGAGGGCCTTCCGATTCGGAATCGTGGTCAGCAAGTACAACGAGTTTGTCACCAGCCGCTTGCTGGCCGGAGCAGTGGAGGTGTTGACCAAAGCCGGGGCAAGCGACGAGGCAATTGAGGTGACGCGGGTGCCCGGCGCCTTTGAGATCCCGCTTGTGGCTCGCCGCATGGCCCGATCCGGCCGTTTCGATGCAGTCATCTGCTTGGGCGCTGTCATTCGCGGCGAAACGTCCCACTTCGAATACATCAGCGCAGAAGCCAGTCGCGGAATCGCCCAGGCCGCCTGGGAATCGGACCTGCCGGTGATCTTCGGCGTGCTGACGACGGAGACCGTGGAGCAGGCTCTGGAACGGGCCGGAGCGCCCGAGCGCAATAAGGGAGCGGAAGCCGCCCGGACGGCCATCGAGATGGCGAATCTGATGAAGCAGTTGCAAGGAACAATCGACAAATCGACAAGCAGAAGAATTGGTCGCAATCGAACCAAGCGGAAGAGATGATCCAACCCTTGCGAGTGTCTTAACCATGGGCACCAGACACCAATCTCGCGAGCGCGCGTTGCAGATTCTCTTCCAGTGGGATATCCACGGCACGACCGATCACTGGCTGGAGGAGTTCTGGGCTCAGCGTCCGACTGCGCCCGATGTCCGGCTGTTCGCGGAGCGGCTGGTCGAGGGCGTGATGACGCACCGCGACGAGCTCGATGCCCTGATCGGCGCCTACGCCAGCAACTGGACGGTCAGCCGAATGCCGATCGTGGACCGAAACATCCTGCGTGCGGCGATCTGCGAGCTGCTCTGGATTCCGGACGTGCCGGCGAAGGTGACGCTGAATGAGGCAATCGAGCTGGCCAAGCGGTTCGCGGACGATGAGACAAAGGGGTTCGTGAAC
>CAYJUP010000124.1:0-6419 GCA_964373365.1 uncultured Nitrospiraceae bacterium | reverse complement strand
TCGTCCCAATGTTCACGTGGGGCTTGCGCCGCTCAAATTTCGCCTTCCCCATGACTTCCTCCTCCTCAAAGAGCTTGAGCCAGCTCGGCTCGACCATCCTGTCTTGATCTATACCCGGAGTGACTGGGCTGACTCCTATTGCGCGCGTCATCGACCCGTTGCAACTTAGGAGCAACAGGTCCCCCGGCACCTTCCGGGTACCCGCCTTGCGGGTAGGTGCGCGGTGTGCGAGCACGGGAGTCAGCCCGGCCACTCCACTCTGCGACGACTCAGCGCTTCACGCATTCACTCCCCTCGATTCTTGGCGATGATCTCCTCGGCGATCTGCTTGGGAACCGGTTCGTATCGGTCAAATTCCATACTGTAGGTGGCGCGGCCCTGCGTCCGCGAGCGCAGATCCGTCGCATAGCCGAACATCTCGCTCAACGGGACGGCCGCCTCGACGGCCTGTGAACCGGCCCGCACCTTGATGCCCTGGATCTTGCCCCTCCGTCCATTAAGGTTTCCGATCACATCCCCCATGTACTCCTGAGGCACGAGGACCTCCACCTTCATAATCGGTTCAAGCAGAATGGGATCGGCCTTCCGACACCCATCCTGAAACGCGATCGAGCCGGCAATCTTGAAGGCCATCTCGTTGGAATCCACCTCGTGATAGGACCCGTCAATCAACGCGACGCAGATATCGCGGAGGGGATATCCTGCCAGCACCCCGGTCTCCATCCGCTCCTTGACACCCTTCTCGACGGCCGGGATGTACTCCTTCGGGATGACCCCCCCGACGATTTTGTTCACGAACTGGAACCCGGCACCCGGCTCGCTCGGCTGGACGGTCAGCACGACATGGCCGTACTGACCACGCCCGCCGGTCTGCTTGATATATTTCGCCTCCGCCTCGGCCATCCTCCGGATCGTTTCGCGAAAGGCCACTTCCGGCTTACCGACATTCGCCTCAACCTTAAATTCCCGCAGGAGCCGGTCCACGATGATCTCCAAGTGCAGCTCGCCCATGCCGGAGATAATCGTTTGGCCGGTCTCCTCATCGGTGCGGACCCGAAATGATGGATCTTCCTGGGTCAGCTTTTGGAGCGAGAACCCGAGCTTCTCCTGATCCTGCTTGGTCTTTGGCTCAATCGCCATGGCGATCACCGGCTCTGGAAATTTCATCACCTCCAGCAGCACGGGATGCTTTTCGTCGCACAGCGTGTCGCCCGTGGTGGCTCCCTTGAGGCCAACGGCAGCCACAATGTCGCCCGCGAAGACCATGTCAATGTCCTCACGCTTGTTGGCGTGCATTTTCAACAGCCGCCCGATCCGCTCCTTCGAGCCCCTCGTGATGTTGTACACAGCCGTCCCAGTCTTGAGGGTGCCGGAGTACACACGAAAATACGTCAGTTGTCCGGCGAAAGGATCGGTCATAATTTTGAAGGCCAGCGCAGAAAAAGGCTCGTCGTCGCTTGGTCGTCGGGTGATCTCCTTATTGGTTACCGGATCAATGCCGACGACGGGAGGGATGTCGAGCGGTGACGGCAGATAATCCACGGCCGCATCCAGGAGCTGCTGCACCCCTTTGTTCTTGAACGCGGACCCACACAGCACCGGCGTCAGCTTCATGGCGATCGTGCCGGCCCTGATGGCCCGCTTGATCTCCTCTTCGCTGAGCGACTGCCCATTCAGATACCTTTCAAGCACCTGCTCATCATGCTCGGCCACCGCTTCGAGCATCTTTTCTCGATATTCCCTCGCAAGCTCCGACAGCTCCGCCGGAACTTCTTCGATCTTATACTTGGCACCCAACGACTCGTCGTCATACAGGTAGGCTTTCATCGATACCAAATCAACCGATCCCCGGAACTCGGCTTCCCGGCCGATCGGCAATTGGATCGGAACGGGGTTGGCCCCCAACCGTTCCACCATAGACTTCACACTCGTATAGAAATCCGCGCCAATGCGGTCCATCTTGTTCATAAATGCGATCCGGGGCACCCGATATTTGTCCGCCTGACGCCAGACCGTTTCCGATTGGGGTTCCACACCCTGGACCGAGTCAAACACGGCGACCGCGCCGTCCAAGACCCGCAGTGAGCGTTCCACCTCCATCGTGAAATCCACGTGTCCTGGGGTATCAATAATGTTGATCCGGTGGTCGCGCCAGAAGCAGGTGGTTGCCGCAGCCGTGATGGTGATGCCGCGCTCCCGCTCCTGCTCCATCCAGTCCATCGTCGCAGCCCCGTCATGCACCTCACCCATACGGTGCGAGACCCCCGTGTAGAACAGAATGCGCTCGGTCGTCGTCGTCTTCCCGGCATCAATGTGCGCCATGATGCCGAGATTCCGCGTTCGTTCGAGGGGAGCCTGCCTCTTCACGTGATCCTCCGAAAACAACGGTGCTGCAGTGCCAGCTCTTCACTCAGGCTGCGACGCAGAGCGACCCCTGCAACACGCAGCGTGGCCAAACTGCAGCACGAAACCGCGCTTTACCAGCGATAATGGGCAAAGGCTTTGTTGGCCTCTGCCATCCGATGCACATCCTCCCGCTTCTTCACCGACGCGCCCGTGTTGTTGGCCGCATCCAGCAATTCCCCGGCCAGCCTGTCCGACATGCTTTTTCCGCCTCGCGCCTTCGCGTACTCAGCGATCCAGCGCAAGGCCAGCGATGTCCGGCGAATGGATCGAATCTCAACTGGCACTTGATAAGAGGCTCCGCCCACTCGACGCGACTTGACTTCCACCACCGGCTTCACATTGTCGATCGCGGACCGGAAGACTTTGAGCGGATCGTTGCCCGTCTTCTCTCGTATCAGCTCGAACGCTCCGAAACACACCCGTTCCGCCGTGCTCTTCTTGCCCTGGGACATCAGCGTGTTGATGAACTTCCCCACCAGCTTATCGTGGAAGCGGGGATCAGGCTGCACCTCCCGTTGTCCGAATATCCGTCGCCTTGGCATCGCGTTCCTTACAATATGCAGCTAATGGCTCGTAGCGAGCAGCCAATAGCCAGAAGCTCGGAGCTCTTTGCTACTCGCTGTTCGCTATTCGCTGTCTTACTTCGGCCGTTTCGCGCCGTATTTCGACCGTCCCTGCCTTCGATTTGCCACACCCACCGCATCTAAGGCGCCCCTGACGATATGGTACCGAACGCCTGGGAGATCTTTGACGCGACCGCCCCGCACCAGCACGATCGAATGTTCCTGTAAATTATGACCCACCCCAGGGATATAAGAGGTGACCTCCATGCCGTTCGTCAGACGGACGCGAGCCACCTTCCGAAGAGCTGAGTTGGGCTTTTTCGGAGTCGACGTATACACTCGAATACAGACTCCTCGCTTCTGCGGACAGCGCCTGAGCGCCGGGCTTTTCGTCTTGCCCTTCGCCGGCCTTCGCCCGTGTCGCACCAACTGATTAATGGTTGGCATACTCTCCCTCGCGGTCTCAGCGCGCGCGTCCTGCGGGATCAGGAAACCTACGGATTATAGTGAGGCCTCCACACACTGTCAAGCCGACTCCTTGCCCGTCGAGCTCAGTTCCCGACCGCATCGGCCTCAGCCTGCGACTGACCTTCCTGCCCGATCCCCACCGGCTCGTTCACCAGCGCCGCAGACGGGACCTCCTTCTTGGGACTGATCACAAACGTATCCCGATACTCATCGAATCCGGTTCCCGCCGGAATGAGCCGACCCACGATCACGTTTTCTTTGAGGCCTAGGAGCGCATCTTCACGCCCGTTGATCGCCGCCTCGGTCAGCACACGCGTGGTCTCTTGGAACGACGCCGCCGAAATGAAACTGTCGGTCGTCAACGCGGCTTTCGTGATTCCCAGAAGGACCGGCTTCCCGAGAGCAGGCCGCCCTCCGTCGGCCAACACGCGCTCATTTTCTTCCTCGAACACGAGCTTGCTCACCTGACTGCCTGGCAGAAACCCGGTATCTCCCGGATCTTCGACCCGGATCTTTCGAAGCATCTGCCGCACGATGATCTCAATGTGCTTGTCGTTGATGGACACCCCCTGGAGTCGATAGACGTCCTGCACCTCATCCACAAGATACTTCTGCAACTCCTTCGGGCCCAGCACATCCAAAATATCGTGAGGATTGGCCGACCCATCCATCAACGGCTCGCCGGCTCGGACCCAGTCTCCCTCGCGGACGTTCACGTGCTTGCCCTTGGGAATGAAATACTCCTTCACATCGCCCACTTTGTTGTCCACCAGCACTTTCCGCATGCCCTTGACGAACCCACCATAGGAGACCTCGCCGTCGATTTCAGTGATGACCGCTTGCTCTTTGGGTTTTCTGGCTTCGAAGAGCTCGGCCACGCGCGGCAGACCTCCGGTGATGTCTTTCGTCTTCGTCGTCTCGCGGGGGATCTTGGCCAGCACGTCGCCCGGATGCACGGGCGCACCCTTTCCCACGACGATATGCGCCCCGACCGGCAGCAAATAGCGCGCGACCGCCGCCGCGTTCGACACCTTGGCGGTCTTGCCACCCTCGTCCTTGATCGAGATCCGGGGGCGTAGCGTGGCACCCGCATGCTCGATCACGACCTTGCGCGAGAGACCGGTGACCTCGTCGAACTCTTCTTTCATGGTCACGCCCTCGAGGATGTCGCCGTAGGCCACCTTGCCCCCGACGTCCGTGAGGATCAACAGCGAGTAGGGGTCCCACTCCACCAGCTTTTGGCCGGTCTCGACATGGCCCCCGTCTTTGATTTTGATCCTGGCGCCGTGCACAACCGGATACTTTTCCCGCTCGCGGCCGGTCTCGTCATAGATCGCGATCTTGGCGTTGCGGTTCATCACGACCCAGTCGCCTTCTTTATTTCTGACCGCGATCCCGTTGTTGTGGAAATCGGCATTCTTCTTGGCGTCGAAGCTCATAAACCTGAGCACGCCAGCGTGTTTCGCCTCGAGCACCGTCTGCTCCACCACCTTGCTGGCGGTGCCGCCGATGTGGAACGTGCGCATCGTCAACTGGGTGCCGGGCTCGCCGATCGACTGGGCCGCGATCACGCCGACCGGCTCTCCCTTCTCGACCAGCCGTCCCCGCGAGAGATCGCGTCCGTAGCATTTCATGCAGACGCCCCGTCTGGACTGGCAGGTCAGGACCGACCGGATTTTCACCCGATCCACTCCGGCCTCCACCACGCTTTTCGCTCGTTCCTCGTCGATCTCCTCGTTGGCCTTGACGATGATCTCGCCGGTCACAGGATCGCGGATATCCTCGGCCGCAAGGCGGCCCAGGATGCGCTCCTCGATCGGCTGGATCACCTCACCGCCTTCGACCAGTGCGGTCACCACAATCCCGTCGGTCGTTTCGCAATCCGCCTCGCTCACGATGACATCCTGCGCGGTGTCGACGAGTCGCCGCGTCAGATACCCGGAGTTGGCGGTCTTCAGGGCCGTATCGGCCAGTCCCTTGCGGGCCCCGTGCGTGGAAATGAAGTACTGCAACACAGTCAGGCCTTCACGGAAGTTAGCCGTGATGGGCGTCTCGATGATCTCGCCCGAAGGTTTCGCCATCAGCCCACGCATGCCGCCCAACTGCCGGATCTGCTGCGAACTGCCGCGCGCGCCGGAATCCGCCATCATGAAGATGGGGTTGAAGGCCTCCTGGTTCCGCGCATCGTCCCCCGCGCCGAGCTCTTTCATCATCTCGTTGGCCACCTGCTCGGTCACATGGGCCCAGATATCGATGACCTTGTTATAGCGCTCGCCGTTGGTAATGAGGCCCTCACCGTACTGCTTCTCGATCTCGTTGACCTCCCGCTGAGCCTTGGTGATCAACTCTTCTTTCTTCGTCGGGATGTGCATATTGTCGATGCAGATCGACACTCCCGCCTTCGTGGCATAGTAGAACCCGATATCCTTGATCTTATCCAACAGGATGACCGTCTCTCGATGGCCGGCCTGGCGATAGGCCGTGTCGATCAGCTTGGTCATCTCCTTCTTGGTCATCAACTGATTGGCATGCAAGAACGGAATCGTGGCCGGCAAGATGGCTCCCAGGAGCACCCTCCCGACCGTGGTCGCCACCAGGGCTCCCTCGACGCGGACCTTGATCTTCGCATGCTCCTCCACCTCCCGCGCGTCATAGGCCATCCGGACTTCATCCGGCGACGAAAACACTTTCCCTTCGCCCTTCGCACCGGCCCGTTCCTTTGTCAGCCAATAGCAGCCCAGCACCATGTCCTGGGAAGGTACCGCGATCGGCTTCCCGTTCGCAGGCGACAGGATATTGCTGATGGACATCATCAGCACCCGGGCCTCGATCTGGGCCTCGATGGAGAGGGGCACATGCACCGCCATCTGATCGCCGTCGAAGTCGGCGTTGAAGGCCGCACAGACCAACGGGTGGAGACGGATGGCTTTCCCCTCGACCAACACCGGATCGAACGCCTGGATGCCCAGTCGGTGGAGGGTG
>CAYJUP010000123.1:6110-6425 GCA_964373365.1 uncultured Nitrospiraceae bacterium | reverse complement strand
AGCCTGACCAGTTGCGAGAAGGATAATCTCCTGGATGTCTCGGCCGCGACGATCTGCGTGGTCGGGCAAGGCACTTGCGGGACGACAACCAACCAAGTGACCGGGGTCACCGATGGCGGCATCACTGCCACCAGCTTCAGCGGGTCCTCGTCGACTGCCCTCGAATACATGGTGCAGAGCAAGGACGGGTGGTTTACGACGCTACCGGGTACGCGTGAACGGAGTTTGGTCAGTCCCACCTTGATTGGCGGGGTCGTGTTCTTCCCCACGTTCGTGCCCCTTGACGATATCTGCACCGCCTCGGGGAGCGGCTTT
>CAYJUP010000123.1:0-6100 GCA_964373365.1 uncultured Nitrospiraceae bacterium | reverse complement strand
CGGCAGCGCGCACAAGGAATCGGTCATCGGGACCTACGCGTCAGGCGGCAATACCAACGTCAACCGGTCCATCTCGCTGGGCAGCGCTGGGTTGGCCTCCCAGATGGCCGTCCACATCGGCGGCCAAGGGAGCGGCAGCTCCGGGACGAGCGGTACCGGAGCCGGGTGTGCCGGCCGGGTCACCGGCTTCATCCAGTCCAGCACCGGCACGCTGAGCCAACTCTGTACGAAGCCGCCGGGTCAGGTGTGGAGTCGGTACATCTCGTGGCTGAGTCGGAGAGATTGAGGCAGGTTCGGTGCCAGCTAAGTCTGGCCAAATAAGCGAGCAGGTTCCCGGTTGACGTGCGCAAGATGTCCTGCGCAATGACTTCCGGCGCCACTTGGAAACCTTCTACGCCCGCCTGAAGCTGACCCCGCCGTATCACAGCATCGAGAACGCGATCATGCACCTGACCACCGTCCTCAAGGCGATGGAGCCGGAAGAACGGGAGCGCATTACTGCCGACCCAGCCTTGAAATGGCCGCAGTACCGCGCGGCATTTGTGGAATCGGGCCCGCGCCTGAAATACCGCGGCATCGTCGCAGGACTGGATCGCTCTCTCCTCGCTGCTGAGCTTCCCGCCGAGCGCAAGCATTTCCTGGATGCCTTCCTGAGCTAACTCCCGGGACCGCCCGCTATCCTCATGGAGTAGTCGGTCTCAGGACGGGCCGCGGGTGGATTCTTCTACTGGGATGGAGAGAGTTCGGGCGACAAGGCGGCGCGCAGGTCTTGGTACACCTGCGTCAGGCGGTGATCTTCGAGGCGGTAGGCGAGCGAGACGGTGATCACGCCGAAGGCGAGCACCAAGAGCCCCAGCCCGGTGATCCCCAGACCCATCAGCACGCCGCTGAGTGAGGTGAGGCCTCCGCCAGCTAGAAAGGCGATGACGAAGCCCATCGTGCCGACCCCGACGACGGCAAACCACAGGAGGGTGAGGAGAGCCGATGACCAGGGAACCCGCTTGATGCACGTCAGCCGGGTAGCCTCGCCGTCAAGTTCCAGCTCGATCGAACCTTTCATGGGCCAAGCGGTCCTGAACTTCAGTGAAACCAGCCGGTACTGCGGCCGTAAGAGAATCCTCCGCTCTTCCCGAAAGAAACGCGCGATGCCGTTGGGCAGGTACAGCACCCCCTTCCTGCCGAACCGGTCCATCACGAGCGTGAACGGCGTAAGGGGCAACTGGTCCTTCAGCCGCGCAACCCCGCAGCCATAGCGGCTGGCCTCGGCCGTCAGGCTGTTGAAGTGAAGCCAGTCCGCCAGGACCAGCGTCAGGAACAAGGTGACTCCGAATACCCCGGCCAGCAACATGAGGCGTACGATACCACATCGGACGTTTTGACAGAAAGATTCATGGCTGTGCAATCGCTCATCAGACAGGACCTGGGTGGTCCAATGTCCGCTGGGTGGCAAATACTCTTAAGACTGTTGACTCTGTTGGAGAACTTCGCTACAGTAGGCCCGTTTTTTCCTCAGGCGGGTCTATTCCTTACGGCATCTTCACCAAGCCTCCCGCCTTAGTTGAACCTCTCCCTTACACCGTGTTGGCACGATAGCCCCGCGGCCCTATGACCTTCAGGACGGGATCGTGTGGGAGATCGGAGGGCGTATGGATCTAAAAAAGGTGGAGCGGGTGTACTCGAACTATGCGGGCGTGTATGACCAGATTTTCGGAAAAATTTTCCATGAATCGCGCGAGTCGGCGGTCCGCCGCCTGAACGTCAAATCGGGCGAGCGGATTCTGGAAGTAGGCGTGGGAACCGGGTTGTCGCTTCCGCTGTATCCCCGGCACTGTAAGGTGGTCGGCATCGATCTGTCTGCCGGCATGCTAGAAAAAGCCCGTGAGCGGACGCGGGCGCACCGCTTGGAGAATGTCGAGCTGCTGCGTATGGATGCCGGCCGGATGGAGTTCCAGGACGACAGTTTTGACACCGTCATGGCCGCGTACGTGGTGACGGCGGTGCCGGACTACAGGAAAGTGATCACCGAGATGATTCGCGTCTGCCGACCGGGCGGGAGGATTATCATGCTCAATCACTTCAGCAATGGCAACAAGCTCATCGCCGCCGTCGAGAAAGTGATCTCCCCGCTCTGCAAGCACATTGGGTTTCGGACCGACCTTTCGCTGGACAATGTGCTGGAGGGCACCACGCTGCTGGTGGCTCGGAAGGAGAAGGTCAACCCGTTGCGGTTGTGGCACCTCGTCGAATGCGTGAACAGCAAGAACGGCGCCGCCCCAACCTCACACTAACAGGTTACTGAATAATCCCGCAACGGCGTGCTTGTCCGCTCCATTCCCTATTCGTCGTGTCGTGCGCCCCGCCCCACTTTCTGCTCCCCGAGCCATTCGTCCCGTTCCATAATGTGATTGCCGCATAGGCACGTGCCCATGAAGCTTCTGGCGATGATATCAGCAAGGGTCACCAAGAGCTGACCGATTCCGTTCTCGTGAGGATCGGAGGCGCGGAGAGTGATCCCAAACCCGCAGCCGTCAAGCGGACCGTACGTCTGCACGGATACGCCGCTGGTGCGAGGAGCGCCATGGGCGGAGGCAGGCACGAGATACCCTTCCCAGCGCAGCGCCGGGTGCGAGGGGTGCTGGGGCTTGACGGTGCGCCATGCGCACGGGAGTCCCGCCCGGTCAAGATGGTCTAGGAACCAGGTCACTGCCGGGAGGTCGCCGGTCTGCGCTTGAAATGTCCACTCGGTCATTCCTGTCCGGATCGGCCTGCTCGCGCCGGGCCGGGACACTTCCTCGATCTGAGCCTCGTCACAGATCACGTACAGCTCACCGCGAGGGTCGAACCAGAACCGCAATTGTCCGTCAGATGCTTCGGCGTGGGTCACGCCAATCTCCGAGAAGTCCGCCCCTTCCTGTTCGAAAATCGAGAAGTCGGTCACCCCCGTCATCGTGAGTTTCGCCACGCGGTTCACGGCGTAGAAACGGTCGTTTCCTCGGACCGCGAGTTCGTATCGAATTGCGGCGGTGATGGTGGTCCCGGCGGTGATTTCACGCCCCGAAGCTTCATCGAAGAGCCGCTGTTTACGGACGTGCAGGTCGGTCACTTGGCCGCCATGGAACGCGTGCGTGTGGTCGAGCAGCCAGGCCAGATCCTCGGCAGTTTTAATGCGGCGATGCATGGTCCAATTTTAGCGCAGTGGGGGGAGAAAGCGCCAGGAGAATTTACGGTGGCAGGAGTCGAATTTCCGTAGGCCTCGGGAGGTCAAATGACGCCGGGGCGCCCCCCTCCACTTGACTTTAGTTCTAATTAGAACTATTATATCAGCACGATGAACACACCTCTCATCGACATACGACACGGTGGCGAGCGATTCCATACCAGGATTGACTGGCTCGATTCGCATCACAGCTTCAGCTTCGCGCATCACCATGATCCGGCGAACACGCACCACGGGTTGCTGCTCGTGAGCAACGATGACGTCATTAAAGCCGGCACGGGATTCCGGACCCACCCGCACCAGGATATGGAAATCGTCACCTGGGTGCTTAGCGGCGAGATCGAGCACAAAGATTCGATCGGCAACAAAGGGGTGATCTATCCGGGCCTAGCGCAGCGGATGAGTGCCGGGACCGGTATCTGGCACTCGGAGATGAACCCCCGGCAGGACACAGACGTGCATCTCGTCCAGATGTGGGTGCTGCCGGACACTGAACGGATTACTCCGGGCTATCAGCAACTCGATATTACGGCTGACCTCAATCGCGGTGGGCTGATCCCCATCGCGTCAGGGCGTGGACACGATGCGGCAATCTCAATTCGTCAAAGAGGAGCTGTGCTCTGGGGCGGGCGACTCAACCCGGGCGAAGCCGTGACTATTCCGAATGCCCGGTTCGTGCACCTCTACGTTGCCAAGGGTGCCGCGGAGTTAGAAGGGGCTGGATCTCTGGCTACCGGCGATGCGGTCCGCCTCACCGCTGCAGGCGCGCCTCAACTGACCGCCGACGCGGCAACGGGTGCGGAGGTGCTCATCTGGGAAACGAACTGACCTCGGCGATACCATAAGGAAGGAGGACCGCCATGACTCAGCCGAGAGTGATTCTGGTGACAGGAGCGACGGGACAGCAAGGAGGCGCAGTCGCGCGCAGTTTGCTGCGGCAGGGGCAAAAGGTCCGCGTCCTGACCAGAAACCCGGACAAAGCTGCAGGACTGGCCAAGGCTGGCGCCGAAGTCATCAAGGGTGACCTGACCTGACCCCACCAGTCTGGCAGCGGCCCTGCGCGGTGTTCAGGGTGTGTTCGCGATGTCCACGCCGTTCGAGGCGGGGATGGATGCGGAAGTAAAGCAAGGGATTGTGCTGGCCGATGCGGCCAAGAAAGCAGGCGTGGCGCATTATGTGTACACGTCGGTGGGCAGCGCGGACCGCCGGACCGGCATCCCGCATTTTGAAACCAAGTGGAAGGTGGAGCAGCATCTCCGACAACTCGGCCTCTCCTCCACGGTCCTCCGGCCGGTCTGGTTCATGGAAAACTTCAGTACATTCTTTCCCCCATCAAGCCAAGGCGTCCTCGCGTTACCATTACGACCGACCACGAAATTGCAGATGATTGCGTTACAGGACATCGGGGAGTTCGGTGCTGCGGCCTTCGTCCGCCCAAGCCAGTTCATCGGCCAGACGATCGTGCTGGCAGGGGATGAATTGACCATGCCGGAGGTGGCCACACACCTTTCGCGCACGATGGGCCGGCCGGTGCGGTTTCAGGAAATCCCTGATGACCAAGTGAAAGCGATGATGGGCCATGATTTTGCGCTGATGTTTCGGTGGTTCAATGAGGTCGGCTACTCGGTGGACATCCCAGCGTTGCGGCAGCGGTATGGCATCCCGCTGACAACCTTCGCTGATCTCGTGACCGGTGCGGACTGGGCGAAGGGTCAATCCTCACATTGATTGCAACCCTCTTTCTGCAGTAACCTATGAGCGCCCGAACGGATGGGCGGGGGCTTTCCCATGCCCTGAGCCCAGAGCGATGAGCTGGATGATTGAAAGGAGCGCGACCGAATGGCCGGATTTCCGATAGAGCCTGCGGGGCGGATCAAGTCCCTGCCGCCGTATCTCTTTGCCGCGATCGATGAAATGAAGCAGAAGGCCATCGCTCGCGGCGTGGATATTATCAACCTGGGGATCGGCGACCCGGACTTGCCGACGCCCGGGCCGATTATCGAACGACTCAAGCAGGCGGCCACCGATCCCACGAACCACCAGTACCCCTCGTATGAGGGACTCCTCTCCTTCCGGCAGGCGGTGGCGAGCTGGTTCAAGCGACGGTTCGGAGTGACGCTGGACCCTGCATCCGAGGTCCTAACGCTGATCGGCTCGAAGGAGGGTATCGGTCACGTGCCCCTGGCCTTTGTGGACCCCGGTGATCTCGTCTTGGTCCCGAGCCCGGCGTATCCGGTGTATCCGGTGGGCACCGCCTTTGCCGGAGGCGTCCCGCACATCATGCCGTTGTTGAAGCAGAACGGCTTCCTGCCGGACCTCAGCGCGATTCCCAAGGATGTGGCCAGGCGGGCCAAGCTCATGTTCATCAACTCGCCTAACAATCCAACGTCGGTGGTGGCGGGAACGGATTTCTTCAAGCGCGTGGTCGCGTTCGCGCTCGAGCATCAGGTGATCGTGTGCCACGACGCGGCTTACTCCGAGATCTTCTACGCCGGCCGCCGGCCGGCCAGCTTTCTGGAGGTGGACGGGGCCAAGGACGTGGGCATTGAGTTTCACTCGCTGTCCAAGACCTTCAACATGACCGGTTGGCGCATCGGGTTTGCGGTGGGCAACAAGCCGGTCCTGGCTGGGCTGGGCAAGGTGAAGAGCAATCTGGATTCAGGGGTCTTCCAGGCGGTGCAAGAGGCCGGGATCACGGCGCTCCAGTCCGATGATCAGCTCACCGACGGCCTCCGGAAGGTGTACCAGGAGCGACGGGACGTGCTGGTTCCCGGGCTCAAGAAGCTTGGGCTGGAGGTGGACACACCCGCCGCGGCGTTCTATGTCTGGATCGCTGTGCCGAAGGGCTACACCTCCACGTCCTTCACCGCGCACCTGCTGGAA
>CAYJUP010000122.1:2985-6431 GCA_964373365.1 uncultured Nitrospiraceae bacterium | reverse complement strand
CCGAGGAGCTTGTCCTTGGCTTTCACCGGAACGCAGACCATGTTGCGGGTCACGAAGCCGCTCTTTAAGTCCCCTCGGCGATCGAAGCGGGGATCGTTCTGCACATCGTTGACGATCTCCGGCTCTCCGCTCTGCGCCACATGCCCGGCAATACCCTGCCCCACTTTCAACCGAATCTCTCGCACCCCCTCGCCCTTCTCTCCCAACGCGACCTCGAAGTACAGCTCCCCGGCTGCTTCATCCAAGAGCAGCAGCGAACCGGCCTCGGCGTCCATCACCACCGTGGCGGCCTCGATCGCCCGCTTCCTGATCTCCGCCTGGTTCAGGCTAGAGTTAAGGAGTGCGCTGATTTCCTGCAGCTTCCGGAGTCGTTTGATTTTTTCCTGGTACTCCCGGAACAGTTGGGAATTTTCCAACGCGATCGCCACCTGATTGGACACGCTGACAAATTCCATCAGGTCCCAGTTCCCGAACGGCTTGCCTCCCCGCTTATTGACCGCTTCCAGCACCCCCAGCGTCTTGTTGCGCACCCGCAACGGTACGGAGAGGAGACTGCGGATGGTAAAATCTGTGCGCTGGTCGACTTCCTTTGCCACACGCGGATCATGCTGCGCATCGTTGACGATGAGCGGCTTCCCGGTCCGGGCCACGAGACCCGCGACTCCTACGCCGAGTTTCAGCCGGATCTCCCTCAGCCGCTCAGCCTTCTCGCCGACCGCCACGTCGAGGAACAGCTCACCCTTCTGCTCATCCAGCAACAGGAGCGAACCGGCCTCGGCGTCCACCAGCTTAGTCGCGACCTCAATCGCGCGTTGCAGGACGTCGCGCTTCTCAAGCGAAGAGTTCAGGATGTTGCTCACTTCCTCGATCTGCTGGATTCGCACGATCTTCTGCGCGTATTTTTGGGCCAACCGGGAATAGTCCAACCCGACCGCCAGCCGCGGCACGACGAAATCAAGCAGGTCCACACCCCTCCCGCTCTCTCGTTTCTCTTCCGGAAGACCCTGCACTATCAAGACTCCTTCGATCGTCCGCCCATGATTCAGGGGACACGCAACGAGATCGTCGGCGGTGACCGGACGGCCATCCCGCACCGCACGGGCGATGATCCAGTCCCACGCCGGCGATGGCCTGCCGTCCGTATCGCCGGCAACCGCCAAGCAGTGCATCTCCCGGCTGTCCTCGTCTCGAAGATACACCGCGGCCGCTCGCGCATCCATCAGTTCGAGGAACACCCGAAGACAGACCCCAGCCATTTCTTCCGGCGAATGACCCTTCTCCATCGAGGCGCTGAGCGTCGCCAGGAGATGCTGCTGGATCTTTTGAGGGACTGTGGAGGAGATGATAGAAGAGGCGACGGAAGGAGACTTGGTTCCGGTCTTCTGGGACGTGCCTCGGGAGCCGGAGATCGCGGCCCTAGCCTGAAGGCTACGTTTCCGGCCGTTTGCTCGCCGTGATGACGCCATCTCCCTCACCACAGAATTAGGGTTCAGGTTCAGGATGAAGTTTTCGCTTGGTCTGTTGAGTCCGTTGAGTCAGTATTGACCGTTAACGGATCAAGCGGACTGAACGGACCTAACGGATCTAACGGCTCGGCCTAAGCCTGAGCCTCAACCTCTTCCCTGCCTACTGCCATAGCGGTTTTTAGTGAACGGATGAATGCTCCTACGCGCTCCGGCATTCGGGGGTCATGCTGGTGCTCCTCGATCTGACGGACGATGGCGCTCCCGACGATCACACCATCGGCGATCGAGGCTACCTGCGACGCATCCTGCGGCGTGGCAATGCCGAAGCCTACCGCTACGGGGGTCTTCGTTGTCTGGCGGATCTTGGCCACGTTGCGCCGGACTTCCTCCAGATCGGTCAGCTTAGCGCCGGTAATGCCGGTCAGCGAGACATAATAGATAAAGCCTTTCGACCGGCGCGCGATCTCGGCTCGCCGCCCAGGCGTGCTGGTGGGCGCTAGCAGAAAAATCAGAAACGGCCCGGCTGCAGAAGCGGCAGCTTCAAGCGGGCCAGCCTCCTCCGGCGGCATATCCGGCACGATCAAGCCGTCCACGCCCGCTTCCACGGCCTGCCGGCAGAAGGCGGCTTCGTCGAACGCATAAATGGTGTTGTAGTAGGCCATCAGTACCAACGGAATCTGGGTTCTGGCGCGCAACGCGGAGACAGTATCCAGGATCCGTCGCAGCGAGGTGCCGCTGCGCAGCGCCCGTTCGGCAGCCTTCTGAATGATCGGACCGTCGGCGATCGGGTCGGAGAATGGCACGCCCAGCTCGATGATGTCCGCCCCGGCCCGTTCGAGTTCCAGCACCAGGGTCTCGGTATCCTGCAATGACGGATCGCCCGCCATGAGGTACGCAATCAACGCCTTCTTCCGGTTGGCCTTCAGTCGTTGGAATGTCGCCTCAATGCGATTCATGATCGTTATTCGTTAAACGTTATTCGTTAATCGTAAGAGAATTTGGCCATTGTTCTTTGCGTATAACGTTTCACGGTTAACGATTAACGTTCCGTCGTCACAGCGTCACGCCTTTGATCCTTGCCACATGTTGCACATCCTTGTCACCGCGCCCGGAGAGATTCACGATGATGACCTGGCGCTTCTTTATGGTGGGCGCCAGCTTGACGACTTCGGCAATGGCGTGCGCGCTTTCGAGCGCCGGCACGATGCCCTCCTCGCGCGACAGGAGATCAAACGCTGCCAGCGCCTCTTCATCCGTCGCCGACGTGTAGCGGATGCGGGCGGCATCGTGGTAAAAGCTGTGCTCCGGTCCCACCGCCGCATAGTCCAGCCCCGCCGAGACCGAGTGTGTCAAGTTGATCTGACCGTCGTCATCCTGCAGCAGGTAGGTCATGGTCCCGTGCAGCACCCCTGGTCGTCCACCGGCGAACCGCGCGGCATGTTTCCCGCTTTCGATCCCCAGCCCCGCGGCCTCGACCCCTACCATCTTTACGCTCCGGTCCTTCAGAAACGGATGAAAGAGGCCAATGGAGTTGCTCCCGCCGCCGACGCAGGCCACGAGACAGTCCGGTAGCCGCCCCTCCGCGGCCAGAATCTGACGACGGGTTTCCCGCCCGATGACGGATTGAAAATCACGGATCATCATGGGGTATGGGTGCGCGCCCAGGACAGAACCGAGGATATAGTGCGTGGTCCGCACGTTCGTGGTCCAATCGCGCATCGCTTCGCTGATGGCATCCTTGAGCGTCCGGCTGCCGGCATCCACGCCGGTGACCGTTGCGCCGAGCAGCCGCATCCGGAACACGTTCAGCGCTTGGCGCTGCATGTCCTCCGTACCCATGTAGATCTCACAGGTCAGCCCGAACAAGGCGGCCACCGTGGCCACCGCGACGCCGTGCTGGCCGGCGCCGGTCTCGGCAATCACCCGCTGTTTCTTCATCCGACAGGTCAGCAGCCCTTGACCGATTGTGTTGTTGATCTT
>CAYJUP010000122.1:1339-2885 GCA_964373365.1 uncultured Nitrospiraceae bacterium | reverse complement strand
CCGACACAAGCTTTGCCGCATTTATAAACGCGCGGATTTTCGTATGATCTTTCTTCCCCGGACGCGACTCCACTCCGCTGCTCACGTCCACACCGTAGGGTCGAACTTTCTGGATCGCCTCGCCCACGTTCTCGGGGATTAGCCCTCCGGCCAGGAGAACCAGCGAGGCTCTCGCCGCTTCGGCCGCGAGGTTCCAGTCCGCCACAAGCCCTGTCCCGCCATACAATGTGTCTGAAGAGGCATCCACGACAAAGCCCCGCACCTGCGCGCGCCCTTTATACTCGGCCATAGCCAGAAAGGTCCCCCGGTCGCGCAGCCGAATCGCTTTGAGGGCCGGCCGCCCCAGCGCCTCACAATACGCAGCGGTTTCATCCCCATGGAGCTGCGCCAGCGCCAAGCCGCACCTGTCCATGAGATCGCGCACCACCGTCGGATTCTCGTTCACAAAGACACCGACCGGCAGCACAAACGGCGGAAGCTGGCCAACGATGCGGCGCACCACATCCAGCACCACGCAGCGGGGGCTCTCTCGATGGAACACGAACCCTAGCGCGTCCGCGCCGGCCTCCACTGCCGCCAGCGCATCCTCGACATTCGTAATCCCGCAGATTTTAATCTTGGGCAGTGCCGTCACAAGTTAACCAACCCACTCCACATGAAGCTTCAACTGTTCAGCGGCTTCACGCTGTCGTTGATCTGCTGTGATGAAGGGAACCCTATGCCCAGACGAAGCCTGGAACGTGACGGCTGTGGCAACATGCAGTGCATCAAGAGTTCTAAGTGTCGTTCGCTGAATGAGTTCTTCAGCCTGAGACAGAACTAGCGGACTCATCTCAGCCAGTTCCCAATATGCCCGATCTTTCATCAGTCGTGCCCGAATCGCCGAAAAATCTCGACCAGATACATCGCCCATTGCTCGTCGGCGGAAAAGGGCCGATATGATTTCAATTGGGGCAATCACCGAGGTGATCAGTCGATACCGGCGGAAAAGACCTCGTGCTCGAAGTGAGCCTACTTCATTGACGTATCGTTTCACCAGCACGCTGGTGTCAAAATACGCCCACAAGGCAGGCATCAGGAAGCGTCCCGTTCCTCTCTGAGAGTCTTAGATAGCGGTGCGCCTTTCACCTTTCGGGCTTTCCAAGGAGGTAGCAGATACGGCTTGGAGGCGGCCCGCAATAGACCGGCAGCTTCCAGTCGTCGGATTACAGCTTCTCCGGCAAGTTTCCTATTGATCGGTTTAATCACGGCAATTGGCTTGCCCCGCTCAGTCAAGACTACTTCCTGCCCTGCCTTGACGGCTCTCATCGCTTTTGAAAACTTTTGATTGGCTTCCCGAAGACCGATCAGCATGTTACCTCAACTATTGTAGTGACGTCACTACAATAATAAAATACCGACGCTATAGTCAACTGAATCGTTCAAAAGTAGACGCCCCAACTCCCGCCTCCACCGCCACCAGCGCATCCTCGACATTCGTAATCCCGCAGATTTTAATCTTAGGATAATTGGTGATCATCACTAGCAAATAAACATTACTAAGAGA
>CAYJUP010000122.1:0-1329 GCA_964373365.1 uncultured Nitrospiraceae bacterium | reverse complement strand
CGCCAGCGCATCCTCGACATTCGTGATCCCGCAGATTTTTATTTTCACGCTCACGATAATCTCTTGTGGTTCAGCGGTCAGCACCCAGTGACCGCCTGGATGATTTCATGATCCGTTTCCCCTTGTAGTGAAACCGGTCCGTCAAGGCACCAGAAGGATCGAAGAGGAAGGCAGTATCTTCTCTCGGATCCCAGATGGACTTTTGATCCGGCCAGTGGATGATCGTTTGCCCCTCGCCCCGACCGTCCCCAGCACTGCTGGCGACAATCACCGTGCGCCCGGGGTCCAGGATCACCTCGGGGAAGACATACTGGTCTCCTCTTTCATTCGAAAGCTTATAGCCGCCCAGCGAGACTGGTCCATCGCTGAGGTTCGCGATACGGACGTAAGGCGCGTACGGATCGGACTGTCCCGGATCAGCAAGATGGACGTTGGTGATCCTCAGTTCTTTTACGCCGGCGCGCGCCGACCACATTCCTGCCCTGCGTCGTTTCGCCTCCGCCTGTAATTGAAGGAGCAGATCATTATGCTTGCGGCTGGAGCCAATGAAGAAGACATGGGCAAGCCCCGCCTCAACAAGCTTGCCATTGACTAGCTGATCGTCCACGTAGACGTACGCAAGCAACCTGCCATAACGGTCGCTCCGTTCTTCATCGAACTCGAGCCTGACCGCTCTCCCCAGAACGAGCTTTTCGTTGAACCGTTTTGCCTTCAGGTAAAAGGGCTCCTGGTATTCGGGGGTGTTGATCCCCAGATAGCGCACCTTCCTGCCGTCCTGCAAGAGGATAGTGTCCCCGTCATAGACCTTCTCAACCCGAGCAAATTCCTCCGCCGCAGTGGGCAGCGGAATACCCACCGTGGGAATGAACGTGATGCACATGAGCCACAGACAGCACTTCCCGGCACTGCTCACGAGTAACTGCCTCGCCACCCGAGAATCTTTGCTAATCAGAAAAGAACCTGCATCAACTACCGCAATCCCTGAACGAATAGGCTCGCAATGAAGGCGATCACAATTAAATCTAGGAGCACCCCCCAGAACCCTCCTAGGACTCCCCTTCCATAGGTTTTTCTGTGCCAATACGCCCTCAAAGCAGAAACGGGGCTCCTCAGACTTCGCCATGCTTGTCCGCTGCTCGTTGAAACTGTTGCCTCTAAGATACGGTCAACTCTCAGAGTTTGGAACTTGCCAG
Organism: uncultured Nitrospiraceae bacterium; assembly: GCA_964373365.1. Classification (GTDB taxonomy): domain Bacteria; phylum Nitrospirota; class Nitrospiria; order Nitrospirales; family Nitrospiraceae; genus CAYJUP01. The sequence goes on along the minus strand of CAYJUP010000122.1, from coordinate 136 downwards.
CCGGATAGCACTTCCCGTCGACATAAGCATGGCGTCCAAGCCGATATAGCTGTCTCGGAGAAAGCAAAATGACGGATTAACGCTGGCCAGAGTCAGTGCGATCTCGGAGAGGTACACTGTTTCTGCTTTCAATTCG
>CAYJUP010000121.1:0-6457 GCA_964373365.1 uncultured Nitrospiraceae bacterium | reverse complement strand
GCGGATCCTCCGCGCTGCGCAAGAAGGTCCTGCCCGGGAGCTCCGCGTCTCTTGAGTTTTGGGGAGGGGCGTTGTAAGGTAGTCCACTGGCCATCACCGCGCGAGCCTTCGTTGAAGTCCTGTACGTATGCCCTTCAGTGATCGATTCCCCGAGATTCGCCCGCCCGCCCCGAGGCGACCGTGGTGGCACCTCGCGCTGCTCGCGCTGGCGGCCGTGGGTGCCCTGCTGGGAGTGGGCGCGGTGGTGGTGCTGTGGTACGTGTCGCAAGACCTGCCGTCACTCGATTCCCTGCAGGAATACCAGCCCAGCCTCGTGAGTCGTGTGTACTCGGACGACCGCCAAGTCGTCGGCCAGTTTTACGTTGAACGGCGCATCCTGGTCACGCTGTCCGATGTTCCGGAGGGCCTGACCCAGGCGGTGATCGCGGTGGAGGACGCGCGGTTCTTCGAACACCCGGGGTTGGATGTCATCGGCATTCTGCGGGCGGTCTGGACCAATTTGCGGCGCGGTGGAAAAGTGGAGGGGGCCAGCACGATTACCCAACAACTCGCCCGCTCGCTGTTTCTGTCGCCGGAGCGAACCTACGGGAGAAAATTCAGGGAACTGATCCTGGCGTACAAGATGGAGTTGATCTTGAGCAAGGAGCAGATCCTGGAGATGTACCTGAACCAGATCTATTTCGGGCAGGGCGCCTACGGCGTGAGCGCCGCGTCCCTGACGTATTTCGGGAAAGACCTGGCGGAGCTGACTCTCGCCGAGTCCGCGCTGCTGGCCGGACTTCCCAAGTCCCCGAACCATTATGCTCCTTATAAAAATCCTGAACGGGCGAAGAAGCGCCAGGAGCATGTGCTTGAAAGGATGGAAGAGGCGGGATTCATCACGGTGGAGGAACGCCAAGAGGCCGCCGCCCAACCCCTGTCCTTTCGCCATCCCGGGGCCGAGCAGATTGCGCCGCATTTCATTGAACATGTGCGTCAACACCTTGTGGCCATGCATGGCGAGGCGATGGTGTACAAAGGGGGACTTGAGGTCTTTACGACCCTGAACGTGGGCTTGCAGAGGGTGGCGGAGCAGGCCGTTCGTAACGGGTTACGCCAATTGGACAAGCGGCAGGGGTGGCGCGGTCCGATCAACGCGCAGGACCTCGCGACGCTGACAGACCACGCTGCGCCGACGCAGGCGCCGACTCAGCCTCCTCAAGAAGGCGACCTGATGCAAGGCGTGGTCACCAAGGTGGCCAGAGACCATGTGATGGTGCTCGCCGGCTCCACGCTGGGTCGGCTGGCGTTCGAGGATATGGAGTGGGCTCGCCGATGGTTGAAGGGGAAGGATCCGAGCAAGGACGTGACGGTGCTGCCTACGCCCAAGCACCTGTTAAAGCCCGGTGATGTCATTGAGGTTGCGATCAAAAAGATAGATCGCGGCGGCGTGCAGTTTCAGCTCGAGCAGACGCCGATCGTTGAAGGCGGACTGGTGGCCATCGATCCGCGGACCGGCGCGATCCTGGCCATGGTCGGCGGGTACGATTTCGCACGCAGCGAGTACAATCGGGCTGTGGCCGCCCACCGCCAGCCCGGGTCGGCGTTCAAGTCGATCATCTATGCGACGGCGCTCAATGAAGGCTTGAGCCCGGCGACGGTGGTGGTGGATGCGCCCGTCGTGTATGAGCCGGACGATCCCGAAAAAATCTGGAAGCCGGAGAATTACGAAAAACGGTTCTTTGGCGTGATCAGCCTGCGCGAAGCGCTCATCCATTCCCGTAACGTGGCCACGGTCAGGTTGCTCGACAAGATCGGTGTCCGCAGCGTCATTGATTTTTCCAAGACGATCGGGATCACCAGTCCGCTCAGCTATGATCTGTCGTTGGCGCTAGGGTCCTCCAGCGTCACGCTGGTGGAGTTGACGTCCGCGTACGGCGTGTTCGCCAACCAGGGCCTTCGGCTTGAGCCCTACGCCATCGCGCTGGTGCAGGACAACACCGGACAGACGCTGGAGCAGACTCTGTTTGAGCCTCGACAGGTCGTCTCCAAGGAAACCGCCTATCTGATCACCAATATGCTGGAGGACGTGATCCAGAGGGGAACGGGTCAACTGGCCAAGTCCATCGGCAGGCCGATCGCGGGCAAAACCGGCACGACCAACGATTTCACGGATGCCTGGTTCATCGGGTATACGTCCAACCTGGCTGTTGGCGTGTGGGTGGGCTTTGACGACGTCCGGACATTGGGTGAAACGGAGTCCGGCGCGCATGCGGCCTTGCCTATTTGGATGGACTTCATGCGCGAGGCGCTGGAGCAACTTCCGATGATGCCCTTCGAAATTCCGGATAACATCGTCTTCGTCCGGGTCGATCCGAGTACCGGCCTCTTAGCGTCGGATCAACTGGATCAAGACGCGGTGGAAATTTTCGCGAAAGGGACAGAGCCGACTCAGCCGGCGCCGCAGCGTATTGACCCCACGGACTTCTACAAGCTCGATCAGGTTCAGGACAGTCCGGCCGGGGGGCTGGATTTGCAACACTAGGGCTGATGGGAGCGTGTTCAGCGTGGATCGGTAGAGGGGGGAGCGACTCAGGAATGAGCGTCCTGGTACTCTTGGTGCCAGGCCATCTGGATGGCTTCCAAAATCTTCTCGTTCGACTTCTTCGGATCGTCTCTGAACTCCGGCAACGAGGTAATCCACGCGTGCATATCGGTGAATCGCACGGTCAGCGGGTCGGTCTCCGGGTGTTCCTCGAGAAGCCGAATCGCAATCTCCTCGGTGGCCTGCCACGTGAGATCCATCGCCGTCCCTTTCAGTTCTTTTCCTCAGGCGAGCCCAGAGCGTCGGTCACGATCTCGTGGTCGCCAGCTCGGAAGGCCTGTGCGTGGCCGGAATTTCTAGGTCGATGTCTCCGTACACCTTGGCCTGGCAGCCAAGCCGAGAGGTCAAGGTCAGCCCCTCCGCTTCGTCCAACTGATCCAGTTCGTCATCTTCCTGCGGCGAGAGGCGATCCATCCCTTTCAGGATGATCACGTGACAGGTGGAGCAGGCGCAGTTGCCGCCGCAATTGTGTTCGAGCGGAATGCGGTTCGCCTCGCAGATCTCGAGGATATTCTGCCCCTCTTCCGCCTCCATCGTGACGTTCAACGGCCGGAATGTCACCTGGAAAGTCTTGCCGCTTTGGGTGGCGGGGGAGGATCGCTCGACCGGTCTCTCGAAGGGGATGCTCTTGATCGACATGTTCATAGCCTCCCGTGACCGCTTACGGGAGTTCCGAGAGTTTCTTGTTCTGTAGCGCTTCCTTCAATGTCGTATCCATCAGCACCTCGGCGAGATGGTGTGTCGCCTTTTCCACGTCGGCGATGCGGGCTCGAATGGCCCGGTGGTCATCGGTGCCCTTGGCGGCTTCGAGCGCGGCGAGGGACGCCCTGATCATGGCGGTCTCCTCGGCGCCGATCAGGTGGCCGCCGAGACCGAACGCCTTGTCGGTCGCCTTCAAGATCGCGTCGGCCTCGGTGCGCGCCTCGATGAGCTGGCGCGCTTTCAGGTCCTCGGCCGCAAACTTGAAGGATTCGCTGATCATGCGTTCCACTTCTTCGTCGGTCAGCCCGGAAGACGGCTTCGCCTCGATGGATTGGGTCTGACCGGTCCGCACGTCCTTGGCGGACACATTCAGAATCCCGTTGGCGTCGATCAGGAACATAACCTCCACGCGCGGTACCCCTGCCGGAAGCGGAGGTATTTTCAACTGGAACCGGGCCAGGCTGCGGTTATCCTTGGCCAATTCGCGTTCGCCCTGCAGCACGTGAATGTCCACGGAGGTCTGGCCGTCCACATAGGTGGTGAACATTTCCTTGGCGCTGGCGGGGATCGTGGTGTTGCGGCGGATGAGCGGGCTCATCACCCCGCCCATCGTTTCGATACCCAGGGAGAGCGGCGTCACGTCCAGCAGGAGCATGTCCTGGGTCCCGCCGCTCAGGATGTCGGCCTGCACGGCGGCGCCGAGCGCCACCACCTCGTCCGGGTTGATCTCGCTATGGGGCACTTTGCCGAACAGCTCCTGCACGCGCTGCCGGACGAGGGGCATCCGGGTGGAGCCGCCCACCAGCACCACTTCGTCGATCTCGGGTGGCTGCAACCCGGCGTCTTTCAGCGCGAGGCGGCACGGGCCGATCGTTTGTTCGACCAAATCCATCGTCAGAGCCTCGAGCTGATCACGGGTGAGCTCGCGTCGGTACTCGCCCTTGCCGGCGGGCAGTTCAATTACGACGGTGGTCTTCTGGTCATCCGAGAGACGGATCTTTGCTCGCTCTGCCTCCAGCCGGACCGCTTGCATCGTGTCGGGGTACTGCTCCCGATCGAGGCCGTACTGCCCCCGGACCTCTTTCAGGATCAGGTTGGCGACTCTCCGGTCGAAGTCGTCGCCGCCGAGATGCGTGTTGCCATTGGTCGCCAGCACCTCGAAGATGCCGTTTTTGAGTTTGAGGATCGAAATGTCGAATGTCCCGCCGCCGAGGTCATACACGGCGATGATCCCCTGGGTCCTCTTCTGGAGGCCATAGGCCAGCGACGCGGCCGTCGGCTCATTGATGATGCGGAGGACTTCCAGGCCGGCGATCGTCCCCGCGTCCTTCGTGGCTTGCCGCTGACTGTCGTTGAAGTACGCGGGGACCGTGATGACGACTTTCTTAATCTCTTCGCCCAGGTACTCCTCGGCCCGAAGCTTGAGCTCCTTGAGGATCATGGCCGAGATCTGGGGAGGCGAATAGGTTTTCTCGCCGATCTGGATCCGGATGACTCCTCCCTGCTCGTGGAGTTTGTACGGGAAGTATTTCAGTTCCCCGGCCAGATCCGCCAGGCCCTTACCCATAAACCGTTTGACGGAGTAAATCGTGCGCTCCGGGTTGCGGACCAGGTGCTCCTTGGCCGGATCACCCACGATCAGTCCGTTGTCGGTCATTGCGACGACGGACGGCACCAGGGTTCGACCGTGGCGTCCGGGAATGACGCGCGGAGTGTCGCCCTCCATGTAGGCGATCAAGGAGTTGGTCGTGCCGAGGTCAATGCCGACAATTCGCGCCATGTGCGTGGTGCATCCTGTTCAGCCGACCGTAGCAACCATGTCGTTGACGATATTGCGGAGATAGGTCCGGTTCGAGAGGATTTCTCGCATCTCCTTCAGAACCGCCTCTTTCTCCCCGCCTGCGTGATCATCCGGTTCCTTCCGGCTCTGCAAATTGTCCCACGCGGTGAACAGTTCCGAGAGCCGCCTTTCCATCTCCCGCTGCCGGCGCTCGAGGGTTTCGCGGTCGGCCTTGAGCCTCGTCCGTAATGCTTCCATGTGTTCCGGGTTCTGACCCGGTGATGCGGATCGAAATTCCTCCAGGTCTTCCTGCAAAGCCAGAATCTCTTCGAACAGGTCAGCGGGTGGAGACGTCCTGATGTCTTTTGCCGAACCTGCCTCGAGCTGAATCAAGTATTCCGCTCGCCGGATCGGATCCTTCAAGGTCCGGTACGCCGTGTTGAGCAGCGCCGAGTTCCCCAGGCTGATCGCCTGCTCACTCTCGGTTTTGTTCTGGAAAAAGTCAGGATGGAAGACCCGACTGAGCTCGTAGTATTTGCCCTCCAGGACTCCCAGGTCGATATTCAGTAGCCGCGGCCGGCCCAGGCACGTGAAGTAATCCAATTCTTTGGACACGGGTTGGACCTTCACGCACTGCACGCAGAAATACTCGCCATGAACCTCGGATTGGCAGTGCCAACACATGCTCCGAGCCATCTGGAGTTCGGTGCGTTTGCCAGGCATGTTGTGAGTCTGGTCCATGCGCTCTTCTCAGAAAGCTCCACTCAGGCAACGGGCATGGCGGCCATCCGATATGCCCGTGCCGCCATGCCCGTGCTGATCCCTGACCGATGTGAAGGCGATTGCGGCCGTAAGAAGATCAGGCCGAGAACGATTCACCGCAGCCACAAGTCTTCTGCGCGTTGGGGTTGACGAATTTGAACGCCCCTCCGGTCAGGTCCTTGTGGAAGTCGAGCTGGGTGCCTTGCAGGTAGATTGCGCTCTTGGCGTCCACGATCAACTTGATGCCGTCCACTTCGTACACGGTGTCGTACTGGCCGATCTTCTCGTCAAAGTTGACGGTGTAGCTCAACCCCGAGCATCCGCCACCCTTGACCCCCAACCGAAGGCCACCTTCCGTGATGCCTTGCACATTCATGAGGCGCTTGACTTCCTTGAGCGCCGCCTCACTGATCGTGACCGCAGGAGTGTTCGTCGTCTCCGTCGAATCCATAATTCGCTCCTCTGTACTGGACAATGACCGATTTACTTGGGCTGTTCGGCCTTCTTCTTATAGTCGGTCAGGGCCGCCTTGATCGCATCCTCGGCCAAGACCGAGCAGTGGATCTTCACCGGCGGCAGATTCAGCTCCTGCACGATATCCGTGTTCTTGATCTTGGCGGCTTCCTCGA
>CAYJUP010000120.1:0-6467 GCA_964373365.1 uncultured Nitrospiraceae bacterium | reverse complement strand
CGATCTCCCCTCTGCTTTTTCTTATCCCACACTCGCGGGAAAGTTACTCTTCGCCCTTTTTACAGAAGGTCCGCTCGTAGTGGATGATCGTCCAAGCTTCTTCCTCGTTGATCGCGGCCGGAATCAGCGGCACCATCCCGGTTCCTGCGCTTCCGTTCTTGATCACCCAGAAGAGCTCACCGTCCTTCCGCTTCTTGTGGAACTTGCAGTTGGTGAAGTCCCGAGGGGTCGGGTTCAGAATCTGGCCGGCCGGACCATCTCCCTTTCCCTCCTTGCCGTGGCAGTTAAAGCAGGTGCCCTTTCCCTCGAATAACGCCTTGCCCTTTGCGACGTTTTCGGGTGTGTTCGCAATCGGGTTCTTGAGCGCCTTCGCCTCGGCGATCTGATCAGGAGGAACTCTCGGCTTCAACGGCTCCCGCTCCTCGGCCACGACCGCCGTGGCCGCAACGAACATGAGTGCAGTCAAGAAACCGGCGGACCTTAACACATAACCCATCACGGCTCCTCCCTCCTTATGGTTTGGTCACCCTCATTGACAATGAATCCCGTAGACTTCCCTCTGGCGAGGGCCCTCGGCTATGCCGGATGCTTCAAAACGGCCCGCAATATAGCAACGCCTTTTGATGTTTGTCAAGCCACGCCATGACCGACGAACGAAGCGCGAAACGGTCGGCCAGGACCTCTTCGCCAAAGCCCATGGCGCAAGAAATTCGACTTATCTGCTCGGCAGAGTGCCCAGCCGGCTGAGCACTTCCTCTAGTAATGCGCAGACCGATGCCGCCCTGCTCTCCGCCATGGCCACAACCTCGTGATGGGTAGTCTCGCGATCTTGTTGCACCCCCGCCCGGTTCGTGAGCAGCGCCAACCCCAGTACGCGCAGGTTCAGAGCGCGAGCCACAATAACCTCCGGCACGACCGACATGCAGACCGCCTTCGCCCCCAACCGCCGCAGCATCGCAGCCTCCGCCGCCGTTTCGTACGTCGGCCCCGACACGGCGGCGAGCACTCCCCGGCAGCTCGGGATGCCTGACGCCTCTGCCACCCCTTCAGCGAGCCTCAGCAGCGCTGGATCATAGGCGTTCGCCATTTCGACGAAACCGGAAGAACCGGCATCACCACGAGCCGCCCCGATGAGTGGATTATCGCCCATCAAATTCAGGTGGTCCTCAATGAACATCAGAGCCCCCGGTTCGGCGTCCCCCAGCGCGCCAGCCGCGCAGGTGACGATGAGGGTCTCCACGCCCAACGAGGCCAGGACCCTGATGGGGCGCGTGACAGTGTCGAGCGAGAGCCCCTCGTAGCGATGCGCCCTGCCCTGCAGGATGGCGACTCGTGGTCCGCAGCGATCCGTCAGCACCAATCGGCCAGGATGGCCCTCGACCGAGCAGGTGGGGAAACCAGGAATCTCTGCATAGGGTATGGTCGTGAGAATCGGGGGCCGGTCGGCAAAGCCTCTTAGGCCAGACCCTAACACGATCCCGACAGTCGGGCGGAAGGGCAGGCATGGAAACAGATAGTCAACCGCCTTCGCGACAGGTGAGTGTGGGAGCGCATGTGGAGCCTTCTTCATCCTCATCACCCCATCTCCCTCTCTATCCGCACCACAGCCCAGCACTGTGTCCGTCGGGGCGGTGGTGGGAGCGACCTTGCGTGCAGGCCGTGCTGACGCATGCAGCGGAAGATCGCGCGAGGCCCTATCCCATCATACCTTCACACTCTCGGCTGGGATGGAAGGGATGGGCATGGAGGGATTCGACATAGCGGGAGATTGATTCCACTTGGAGCGCGGCTGTCGCGGCGCCGTTCTGCTAGTCCGACAAGGCGCGCGACCAACGGTTCCCCGTCGAAGAGCCACGTGACTCCACGGCATCATGGCGAATCCCGGAATGCCCGCCCTTCGCCAGCCGAGACCGCCTCCCTTCATCGCTTCAGCACAATGTCCCGGGCGACTTTCCCGGTTGGACCGAACGGGCCCTGCGGCTTCCCATTGAGCTCGACGCGCACCCCGCCCGCATTGCCGAGGGTGATCGTGAATCGGTTTCTGGCCTTCCATCGGATTCTTTCGCCGGCTCGGAGCAACGCCTCGCGTGGACTGGCGCCATCGACTTGCACCACGACCCAACTGAGCTCCAGTGCCTCCAGATCCAGAACGAGCGGTGCATTCTTGGTCCGAACACTTTCAAGGGGGAGTTCCCCCAAGGGCTCAGTCGGGGCCGTCGTCACTGGCGCGGATTCCTCTCGGTCGGCCGGGGATGGAGTTGCACCTGCCGGAGGAGCGAGAGGAAGGGCTCCGGGCTCCGCGCTCGTCGGCTGACCGCCTTCGGCCCGCTCATCTCTTCGACCAGCCGAAGTATCCGCACCCGGCTCGCTCGGACCCTGAGTCCCGGAGCTCTTGGCGGAAGGGACCGCGTCTGTGGCCTTGGTCGGCGCCGGCTCTACCGTCGGGCGGTTGGTGACGACGGCTGACTGTTCTCGGGTCACGAGCAACACCAGCCCGAGCAGCGCGACTCCGACCGCTGCGACCGTGATCTTGCGGTTGGCTTTCCTCCGTCGTTCATCTTCAGCCTGTTTCAGCCTGAGACGCTCCAGTTCCCCCTGCTTGCCATAGAAGGCCCCCGCTGATTCCCCGAACCGGCGGATGGCATCATCTTCATCCAGCCCCAGGGATCGAGCGTACGCGCGGACGAACCCTTTGGCAAAGACCTGATCCGGAAGCTTCGCAAAATTCCCTTCTTCCAGGGCCTGTAAGAAATCAGGGTGGATGCGGGTCTTCGAGGCGACCTCATCCACGGTCAGCCCTTTGGTCTCGCGGACCTGCTTGAAAAATTCGCCGACGGATTCCATAGTCTCTCGCTACGGCTTCAGCCTTTCCAGCAACTTGTGAGCGGCAACGGCGTACTCCCCTCCCTTCTTATCCAAACTTGTCACACGTTTGAGCGCCTCGCGGGCTTTGGTGTCATACCCAAGCCTGTAATAGGCCCGGCCCAGCTCAAGATGGATCTCTGCCGGTGGCACGTTGGGCGGACTGATGCGCAGCGCATCCTCGAACGCCTCAGTGGCCTTCTCCATATACCCCTCATGCGCAAGAGCTTTCCCGAGCCGAAACCACACGACATCCGGTGTCGCATACAACGGGTTGCTCAGCGCGCGACGGTATGACTCAATCGCTTCGGGCCAGCGATCCTGGGGCTCAAGCACCTGTCCTAAGTAATTGTAGGCTTCGGAATAATCGGGGTCGATCCTCAGCACTTTGCGGAACTCCTCCTCGGCCTGTTTGTACTTCCCTTGACGGGCGTAGAGATGACCCAAATAATAGTGCGCCTCTTTGTGCTTTGGATCGGCCTGAATCGCCTTCTGAAACGACACGAAGGCCTGCTGCTGATCGCTATCCAGGCTCGCGACTCCTTCCTGGTAGTGCCCCTTGCCCTTCTTGAGCCGCTCCTCGGTGACGCCACACCCCCCCAGCACCCCCATCACGCTGACAACCAGCACCAGGGTGCACAGGACAAGCACAAACGCCGAGGCAGGGGACCGATTGTGTCGGGGGCAACGCGATGAGGCGGTTGCTGCTTCAGTCCGACGGAATAACACGTGGTGCATGCTGGCTCTTCTCCTTGTCACGGAAGGTCCTCAAAATGCGTCAGCCGCTTGAACTCGCGGAAGCGCGCCTCGATCTCTTTGTAGTCGAGCACGCGCAGGCGGTCAAGGCTGAACGCCTCCACGGTAAAGGAGGCCATGACACTTCCAAAGATAATGGCTTGGCGGATCGACGCCTCCGACAGATTTCCGGTGGCTGCCAGGTAGCCCATGAAGCCTCCGGCAAACGTGTCACCCGCCCCGGTCGGATCCCGCACCTGTTCCAGCGGAAACGCGGGAGCCCCGAACGTCTGCTTGTGGTTGAACAGCAGTACACCGTATTCGCCGCGTTTGATGATGAGGTGCTTCGGCCCCCGAGTCAAGACGTCCCTGGCCACCTGAACCAGATTTGGGTGACCGCCGAGCGCCCGGGCCTCGCCGTCATTGATGATCAGCACATCGACGTTCTCTAACACGCGCCAGAGCGCCTCTCGCTTGCGATCAATCCAATAGTTCATCGTATCGCAGGCCACCAGCGTGGGACGTTGGACCTGTCGAAGCACATCGAGTTGCAGCTCCGGATCGATATTGCCGAGAAACAACATGGCGGGCGAACGGTACCGATCCGGAATCTTGGGCCGGAAGGTCTCGAATACGTTCAGGCGTGTCTCCAGCGTGTGGGCCTCGTTCAGCTGATACGAGTACTCCCCCTTCCACCGGAACGTGTCGCCTTTCCGCCGTTCAAGACCGGTCAGATCGATATCGCGGCCCCTGAGAAACTTCAGATGCTGCTCCGGAAAATCCTCCCCCACCACCGCGATCAGATCCACGCTGGTGAAGTAACTGGCTGCCGTGGCGAAATAGGCGGCGGAGCCTCCCAGCACCTCGCTGGCTTCGCCGAATGGGGTCCGGACGGTATCCAGCGCGACCGACCCCACAACCAGCAGTTTCCCCATGCTCTACGCCCTTTCGTCAACAGTGATGAGTGATGCGTAATGGGAAGCGGGTCTCGGTCTCTTACGCATGACGGATCACGCATCACCCTTCACGGTTCTTCAGGTACCGACCGATCAGCAGACTCAGGCGCTTGCGCGTCGCTGTCGGAATTCGTCGGGGCGCCGTCAACACGGCGTGTTCCAGCGCCCGAGCGCACAGACACCTCCGGGGTTCCGCCGCCACCGGGAGCACCGCACGGAGCACGCGCTTGGCGAGCTCCACGTTTTTCTCAAGCGTGGCCAGGACCGCCTCGACCGTCACCGCCGCCTCGCTCTCGTGCCAGCAATCGTAGTCCGTGACCAGCGCCATCGTGGCGTAACACAATTCCGCCTCACGGGCCAGCTTCGCCTCAGGCAAGTTCGTCATTCCGATCACATCGACGCCCCATTGCCGGTACAGCAGCGATTCCCCCTGACTCGAAAACTGGGGGCCTTCGATGCAGAGGTACACTCCGCCTTGGTGCACCGAGGCGCCGGCCCCGCGCGCCGCTCGCAGCAGCGCCGCGGCCAGCCCGTGACAGATCGGCTCCGCAAACGCCACATGCGCGACAATGCCCCGGTCAAAAAACGTTCCGATGCGACGCTTGGTCTGGTCCACGAACTGGTCAGGCAGGACCACCTCACCCGGCTTAATGGCCTCTTTCATGCTCCCCACCGCGCTCACCGAAATGACGCGGGTCACCCCCACCGATTTCAGCGCGTAGATATTCGCGCGATAGTTGATGTCGCTCGGCGCGATCCGGTGCCCACGACCGTGCCTGGACAGGAATGCCACTCGCACGCCATCAATCGTGCCAAGCACCAGGGCGTCCGAGGGACGGCCAAACGGCGTGCCGGGCCGTACCTCGCGTACCTGTTCCAACCCCTCCATGGCATACAGCCCGCTCCCGCCGATGATCCCGATCTGGGCCTGTGGTTTCCCCCTTGTCATCGTACCCGGTCCCTTCATGAGCCAAACACCGAGCGCTGCTTGGCTGCCGACTCCGATGCAGCCAGCCTCGATACCGCCGCATCAGAGTCCGCTCGCGTCGTCAGATGTGACAGAAATCGAGTCACGCAATCCATCATTCTGGCGGCCACCTGCTCCGAGGTTTCGTGCTCCCCGATGGACAGCCAGGTGATCTCGGGCTCCTTGCGGAACCACGTAAGCTGGCGCTTTGCGAAATGGCGGGTATCGCGTTTCAGCCGTCGGATCGCCTCCTCGTAATCATAGTCACCGGCCAGATACCCAGCCATCTGCCGATAGCCCAGCCCTTTCATGGCGCCCAGATGACGACCATATCCCTTCTCCAGCAGGTGCCGTGTTTCTTGCACCAGCCCTTTGGCCAACTGCGTTTCGACTCGCGCCTCGATCCGCCTGTAGAGAACCTCGCGTTCCCTGTTCAGACCGATCAGCAAGGGCGAACAGAACGCCTCGGCAAACCCGTGCCGCCGGTGCGCATCGGAAAGCGGACGACCCAAGAGATGATACACTTCCAGTGCCCGGATGATCTTCACCTGGTCATGCGGATGCAGCCGACCGGCCAATTCGGGATCCACACACGCCAGTTTTTGGTGGAGATGGTCTGCTCCTCTGAGGCGCGCCTCCTCCGCCAGCCGCTCGCGGAAGTTCCAATCCGCGGACGGTCCCGCCCATAATCCGCGGATCAGCGCTCTCACGTACAGGCCGGTTCCCCCGACCACCAGGGGGACCTGTCCTGTTCGGTGCAACCGCTCGATCTCGGCGAATGCAAGCCGTCGGTAGGTGCCGACGTTGAACGGCTGATCCGGCTCCACCAGATCGATCAGCCGGTGCGGCACGCCTTGCCGCTCTCCGGGCCCCGGCTTATCGGTTCCGATATCCATGCCCCGATACACCTGCCGGGAGTCGGCCGTGAGCACCTCGGTCCCCAGCGC
>CAYJUP010000119.1:3280-6507 GCA_964373365.1 uncultured Nitrospiraceae bacterium | reverse complement strand
GAATAAGTATTCACCCTCATGACGGGTGCCCGGTTTGCGCGCGCCGGGGAGCCAGCCAGGTGGCTTCACCGTTCGGTTCCTACGGTGCAACGAATGAGGGATGCCACGTGGACGCAGGTCGGTGAGCCGGCCGCCTCTTTTCCGTTAGAACCGTACGCTTTTGCTGGCAAATATCGTTTGACTTTTTGAGCCTCGCTGATTAGACTAACGTCGCCCGCCAGTCGGCCTTCACCGGCCTCTCAAGAGAGGAAGGATCGTTAAACAATCGCATGACGAAGGGCACTGCGACCAGCGTCGAGCACCTCACAGAGGCCGAACTGACCGCGCTGTTGGACCCTGACTTGTTGCCACGGCACGTCGCGATCATCATGGATGGCAACGGCCGGTGGGCGGAACTTCGCGGCCTTCCTCGCATGGCCGGCCATACCGAGGGGATCAAGTCGGTCCGTGAGATCATCACCCTCTGCCGGGACCTCGGCATCGGCGCGCTGACCATCTTCGCGTTCTCACAGGAAAACTGGAAACGGCCGATCCCCGAAATCAATGCCCTGATGCTCCTGCTGGAGCACTATCTTCAAAGTGAAATGGACGCCTTGATCGAAAAGGGCGCCCGCTTCCGGGCCATCGGTCGAGTCAACTCGCTTCCGCCCTCGGCGCTGAACTGGGTGCGAAAGGTGGAGCGGGAGACCGCGCACCTCGATAAATTGATGTTGACCGTGGCGCTCAGCTACGGCGGCCGGTCCGAGATCGCGGACGCCGTCCGACGGTTGGCTCAGGACTGCAAGGAGGGCCGGGTCGAGCCGGACGCCATCGATGAGCCCCTCCTGGAGGGCTACCTGTCGACCCAGGGCCTCCCGGACCCCGATCTCCTGATCCGCACCAGCGGAGAGGCTCGGATCAGCAACTTTCTGCTGTGGCAGTTGGCCTATACCGAGATGTACTTCACCCCCACCCTCTGGCCTGATTTTCGCCGGCGAGAGGCCTTGATCGCCCTGCTGGAGTACCAAAAACGGGAGCGCCGATTCGGTCGGGTTCGGGGCGCCGTCTGCCCACAGAGCGAGCTGTGAGACAGCAAGCCATTGAGTGTGGGGAGGACGACGTCCGGACTGCGCATGGTCTGCCAGTGACCGGGAAACGCGTGGACTTCCAGCGGATCTACGCGGCTCTCGTCTTTGTCCCGCTGTTTTACGTCCTGGTCCGGTATCTTCCACCGATTGCGTTCTTCGCCCTCGTGGTCGCGGCGGCACTGCTGGCGCTGGCAGAGTTCTACCGCTTGCACTTTCGCGATGCCCGAGTCCCCATGGCGATGCTCCTCGGACTGGGGTCCGGGGGGGTGCTGCTCGCGAGCCTGCAATGGCCTGGGCTGGTACCGGAACGGTCAGTCTTTCTGCTCACGCTGGTTGCCGTCCTCACCTACCGGCTCCTCTCCACGCGGGAACTCAAACAGAGCCTCGTGGACTCCGCCGTGCTGGTCTACGGCGTGCTGTACATCGGGCTCACGCTAGGGTATCTGCTCCTGACCAGAGCCCTGGAAGGAGGCGAGTTCCTGATTTTCTTTGTGGTCCTGGTGACGTGGGCCGGCGACACGGGCGCCTATTATGCCGGCATGACCCTGGGCCGGCGACAGTTGGCTCCGGTCATCAGTCCCAACAAGACGGTGGAAGGCTTAATCGGCGGGGGGCTACTGGCCATCGTGATGGCCCTGGCCGCCCGACTGTGGTTTCTGCCGTCGTTCAGCGTGGCTGATTGTGTGGCGACAGGCCTCCTGCTGACAGCGGCCGGGACCCTGGGAGACCTCGCTGAGTCAGCCATGAAGCGAAGCGCCGGCGTGAAGGACTCCGGGACGTTGATTCCGGGACACGGCGGGATGCTGGACCGGCTGGACAGCCTGCTGTTCACCGCGCCTGTCTTCTACTATTACGTGACGCTGGTCAAAGGCTAGGGGCGATAGGCACTAGGCTATGGGTGAAACGAGTTGCGGAATGGGAGAGAGCTCATGACTTATTTGCCATTGCCTATAGCCCATAGCCTCTAGCCCCTTGCCTTTAAGAGGATTGTTGCTGTGAAGAAGATCGTGATTCTGGGATCGACCGGATCGATTGGAACCAACACGCTGGATATCGTGGCCAAGTTCCCCGAGCAATTCCGGGTCATTGGTCTCACCGCGGGCACCAACGATGAAAAGCTCGAGGAGCAACTTCGCGTCTTCAAGCCCGCTGCGGTGGCGCTGTCCGACGAAGCCGCCGCCGCCAGGCTCCGGGACCGGTGCAGGGATGCCTCCGTGGAGATCCTGTCCGGTGTGGACGGCGTCGCACGCGTGGCGCGACTGCCCGAGTCGGATCTGGTCATGTCGGCCATCGTCGGCGGGGCCGGCCTGGTGCCGACCCTCACGGCCATCCGAGCCGGCAAGAATGTCGCGTTGGCGAACAAGGAGCCCATGGTCATGGCCGGACAGTTGATGCAGGAAGAGGCGCGCAAGCACGGGGTGCGGATTTTTCCGGTGGACAGCGAGCACAGCGCCATCTTTCAGTCAATGGAAGGGCACCGCCGCGAGGACATCCGACGCCTGATTCTGACCGCTTCCGGCGGCCCGCTGTGGGAGCTGTCCCGCCAGCAGATGCAGCACGTGAAGCCCGAGCAGGCGTTGCGGCATCCCAACTGGAAGATGGGCGCGAAGATCACGATCGATTCCGCCACGCTCATGAACAAAGGGCTCGAGGTGGTTGAAGCCCGGTGGCTGTTCGATATCCCTCCCCCGCAAATCGAGATGCTGGTTCACCGGGAGAGCATCATCCATTCTCTGGTAGAATACCGGGACGGTTCGGTGATCGCCCAACTGGGGCTGCCCGACATGCGGACGCCGATTTCGTACGCGATGAATTATCCGGAACGCATGCCGCTGGAGCCGCCGCCTCTGGATTTGGCAGGCATCGGAACGCTGACATTCTACCGGCCGGACCACGAGCGGTTTCCATGTCCCCGGCTGGGATACGAGGCGCTCCGGGTCGGCGGAACTATGTCGGCGACCCTCAACGCAGCCAATGAGGTGGCGGTGGCAGCATATCTGCAGGAAGATATCGGCTTCCTGGACATCGCCGACGTGATCCGTGCCACCATGGAGGCGCATGCGCCTCGCGACGTGACCACGCTGGAAGACGCGCTCGAGGCCGATCGCTGGGCACGGGAGAAAGCGGGCACGTTCGTTCGCGCGCGGACTCGACAACGGA
>CAYJUP010000119.1:0-3180 GCA_964373365.1 uncultured Nitrospiraceae bacterium | reverse complement strand
GATCTGGGCGTTGACCCAGAAGGTCTTCTGGTTTGTGATCGTCCTGGGGGTTCTGATCGCCTTTCATGAGCTGGGCCACTTCCTAGCGGCCCGCCGGGTCGGCGTGACAGTCTTGAAGTTCTCCCTGGGCTTTGGACCGAAGCTGGCCGGCCGCCAGGTCGGCGACACCGAGTACCTGGTTTCAGCCGTACCCCTCGGCGGCTATGTGAAGTTGTTCGGCGAGGAGGAGGTCGAGGCCCTCACGTCCGAAGACAAGCGTCGGTCATTCGCCCATCAGACCCTGCTGAGCAAGACGTTTATCGTGGCGTCCGGTCCGGGTTTCAACTTTCTGCTGGCGTACCTCATTTTTGCGGGGTGGCTCTCGACCGGTGCGCCTCTCTTCGTGCCAACGTTCAAAGACCTCACCCCGGATGTGGAAGCCTTACGGCCCGGGACGCCCGCCGATCTGGCCGGCATTCAGGTAGGCGACCGGATCATCAGGGTCGATGAGAAGGATATTTCCACGCGGAGCGAGCTTCTGGACGCCATCGCGAAGAGCAACGGCAAGCCGTTGACGCTGGACGTGCGCCGCGGCGACCAGATCAAAACGATCGTGGTCACTCCAAGCCAGACGAAACTCCAGGACGGGGGGAAAGATGTGGCGGCCTACCACATCGGCATTGAAGAAACCGTTCCGGTGATCTCCGCCGTGATGAGCGGCTCTCCCGCGATGGCGGCCGGCTTTCGGGACGGCGACCGGGTCGTCAGCATCGAGGGACAGGCCATTTCCACCTGGTCCCAGATGACCGGCTTCGTGAAGGAGAGCCCCAACCGCCCGCTTCGCTTCCAGGTGAAGCGGGACGGACAACTTCTTACGCTGACCGTCACGCCGGCGACGGAGAAGGCGGTCGTGGACGGCAACACGGTCGAAGTGGGAAAAATCGGCATCTCGGGGCCGGGGCGGTCGATCATCCGGTCCTCCAATCCCCTGATGGCCGTGTTCCACGGTCTGCAGGCCACCTGGGGGTGGACGGAGCTGACGGTGGTCGGCATTTACAAGATGGTGACCGGGGAGATCTCCAGCAAAAATATCGGCGGACCGCTGACAATCGCCAGTATCTCCGGAGAAGCCGCGGCGCAGGGCGTCTCCAGCTTGGTCTTCCTGATCGCCATTCTGAGCATCAACCTCGGCGTGCTCAATCTGCTTCCGATCCCCATTCTGGATGGCGGGCACCTCCTGTTCTTCGGCATCGAAGCGGTGTTGCGCAAGCCGCTGGGAGAGCGCCAACGAGAGATCGCGCAGCAGGTCGGCCTGCTCCTGCTCGTCGGCATCATGGTCTTCGCCTTCTGGAATGACATCGAGCGACTGATTTCCCACTAACGGCATCGTCCACAAGTCTGCAAGTCGAAAGTTTTCAGGTCGGCGGAGGAATTCCTGCCGGGACAGGAGACGTGAAGACCTGTAGACGGTTAGACGTGATGACGCTCGGGAAGAAAAGATGCGCTCCTCGCAGCTTCTGATTCCCACGCTCCGAGAAGACCCCAGCGAAGCTGAGGTGGCCAGCCATCGTCTGATGCTGCGAGCCGGCCTGATCCGCAAGGTTGCGGGGGGGGTCTACACCTATCTCCCGCTCGGGCTCCGCGTGATTCGAAAGATCGAGCACATTATCAGGGAAGAGATGAACCGCGCCGGTGCCCAGGAACTTCTCATGCCGATC
Source organism: uncultured Nitrospiraceae bacterium (assembly GCA_964373365.1). Classification (GTDB taxonomy): domain Bacteria; phylum Nitrospirota; class Nitrospiria; order Nitrospirales; family Nitrospiraceae; genus CAYJUP01. The sequence continues at coordinate 1,483 of CAYJUP010000119.1, read as the reverse complement.
GCTTCCCCGGCCGAACTCTGGCGGGAGACCGGCCGTTGGGACTTCTATGGGAAAGAGTTGTTCAGGCTGAAAGATCGCCATGAGCGTGATTTCTGTCTTGGCCCGACGCACGAGGAAGTGATCACGGACCTGATCCGTCGAGAGGTCCGTTCCTATCGGCAACTCCCGCTGAACTGTTACCAGATCCAGACCAAGTTCCGGGACGAGATTCGTCCCCGCTTCGGCCTCATGCGGGGACGCGAGTTCATCATGAAAGACGCCTATAGCTTCGACAAAGACGAGGAAGGCGCCAAGCTCAGCTACCAGAAAATGTATGACGCCTATCAGCGCATCTTTACCCGCTGCGGTCTCACCTTCCGCGCCGTGGAGGCGGACACCGGCCTGATCGGGGGGTCCTCCTCTCACGAATTCATGGTGCTGGCGGACACGGGGGAAGAAATGATTGTCTACGACGAGGAAGGCACCTACGCGGCGAATGTCGAACGCGCCGAGGCGCTCCCCCCGGCGGAGACTTCGGCCGACACGCCTCGCCCCCTCCGGAAGGTGCCGACACCCGGGGCCCGCACCGTCGAGGAGGTGACGGCGTGCTTGAACACCACCCCACAGCGCCTCGTCAAGACGCTGCTCTACAAGACGCCCACAGAGACGGTCGCCGTGCTGGTACGCGGAGATCACGAGGCCAACGAAACCAAGGTGAAAAAGCTCTTAGGCGTGACGGACCTGGAACTGGCCGATCAAGAGACGGTGGCGGCCGTCACCGGCGCGCCGATCGGCTTTGCCGGGCCGATCGGGCTCCGCCACGCCCGCATCGTCGCGGATCATGCCGTAAAAGCCTTACGCAACTTCGTGGTGGGGGGGAACCACGTCGACACCCATTACGTCGATGCGAACTGGGACCGCGACTTTTCGGTTGCTCAGTTTGCCGATCTTCGGAACGCCCGGGCAGGCGACCCTTCACCGCGGAGCGGCGGGCCCCTGCGGGTGGCGCGCGGCATCGAGGTAGGCCACGTCTTCATGTTGGGCACCAAGTACAGCAAGGCGATGGGCGCCACGTTTCTGGACCCCCAGGGAAGGGAATGCCTGGCCGTCATGGGTTGTTATGGGATCGGGGTCGGCCGCACCGCGGCGGCCGCTATCGAGCAGAACCACGACGCCAAAGGGATCATCTGGCCGGTCCCGATCGCTCCGTTTCATATTCACTTGTTGCCGCTGAGCCAATCGGCCGAGGTCACCAAAACAGCTCACACGCTCTACAACTCGCTCGTCCAATTCGGAATCGAAACGCTTTGGGACGATCGCGACGAACGGGCCGGCGTCAAGTTCAATGACGCGGACCTGATCGGCGCGCCGTACCAGGTCGTGATCGGCGACAAAGGGATGGCGCAGGGCGTCGTGGAACTCAAGGAACGGAAAACCGGCGAGGTCAAGCGCCTGCCTCCCGGGGAACTGCCTGAGCGCGCCAAGACGTTCCTGCGCCAGGACA
>CAYJUP010000118.1:0-6563 GCA_964373365.1 uncultured Nitrospiraceae bacterium | reverse complement strand
TGTTAGTCGGACGACATGATGCTGATCGCGCCTAGATCGTGGAGAATATCTTCCGCGGCGACGGTTTCGCGCCGGATGCGAGACTCGGCAAAGGCCACATCCTCTGGGATCCGCGGATCCAGAGAGTGGCAGACCATCAGCATGTCGAGATGCTCAGCAATCGTATTGACAGTGAAGGGATTGGTGGGGTTGGTGGAGGACGGCAGCACGTTCGGCTCGCCGCAGACCTTGATAATGTCGGGCGCATGGCCGCCGCCGGCCCCCTCGGTATGGAACGTGTGGATCGTGCGTCCTTTAAAGGCCCTAATGGTGTCTTCCACGAAACCCGCTTCATTCAGCGTGTCTGTGTGAATCGCCACTTGCACGTCATAGCGCTCCGCGACATCGAGGCAGGTCGAGATCACCGCCGGGGTCGCGCCCCAATCTTCGTGGACCTTGAGCCCGATCACGCCGGCCACCACCTGTTCGGCCAGGCCTTCCGGTAAGGACGAGTTGCCCTTTCCGAGAAACCCGAGGTTGACCGGAAAGCCGTCTGCGGCCTCGAGCATGCGATGGATATTCCAGGCCCCGGGGGTACAGGTCGTGGCATTGGTGCCGGTGGCAGGACCCATGCCGCCGCCGATCAACGTCGTCATTCCGTTCGCTATCGCCTCATGAATAATCTGCGGGCAGATAAAATGAATGTGGCAATCGATCCCGCCGGCGGTGATGATCTTGCCTTCGGCCGACAGCACTTCCGTCCCCGGCCCTACTTCCATCCCGGGCGTCACCCCTTCCATCAGATCCGGATTGCCCGCTTTGCCGATCCCGACGATCCGTCCATCGCGAATGCCGATGTCGGCCTTCACCACGCCCCACCAGTCGAGGATGATCGCGTTCGTGATCACGAAATCCAAGGCCCCGCTCGCCCGCGTGGCCCGTGGCGACATGCCCATCCCGTCGCGGATGACCTTTCCGCCGCCGAACTTGGCTTCATCTCCCGGCACCGTGAGATCCCGCTGAATCTCAATCAGCAACTCCGTATCCGCCAGCCTGATCCGATCCCCAGCCGTCGGGCCATAGAGGTCATTATATTGGCGACGAGGAATCTTCATACGAAGCCCTTTCCTGAAGGTTGAGGTTGAGGCTAAGGCTGAGGCTTAGCTCAGAGAAAACACTCTTTGACCAAACCTCGACTTCAACCTAAGCCTTGACCTTTCCAAGGAACCCCTGTTCTCGTGCCGCAGCGAGCGCCTTGGATTTCACGTTCGCATCATCGAGCCATCCATTCGTCAGCCCATTGATGCCATAGGCCACCCGCTTCCCACCCAAGGCCACCAGCACCACCTTTTTCGTCTCCCCAGGCTCAAACCGCACCGCCGCCCCCGCCGGCACTTGCAGCCGAAACCCGAAAGCCTTCTCACGATCAAACGTCAACGCTCGATTGGTCTCGAAGAAATGACAATGCGAGCCGACCTGAATCGATCGATCGCCGGTATTCGCTACGTTCAGCTCCACCGTCTGCCGCCCCTGCAATGCGATGATGTCGCCTTGTCCCAGAATGACCTCACCAGGAATGACAGTTGCGGGTTGGAAGTCAGCACGCGTCGGCTTGGCTTTCGAGGTGGAGGAATCGTCATGAGCGATGACCTGTGAAAGGGATTGGAAGTCAGCACGCGTCGGCTTGGCTTTCGAGAGCATCTTCGATCGCTTCTTAACCGTGGCAATCTTCTTTTTAGCCATGCGTGACCTCATCGAATCGGCTGATGCACAGTGACGAGTTTTGTTCCATCCGGAAAGGTGCCCTCAATTTGAAGTTGCGGAATCATCTCCGGCACGCCTGGCATCACATCTTTGCGACTAAGGAGCGTGGCACCAAAGCTCACGAGGTCCGACACCAATCGGCCATCGCGAATCCCTTCCAGCAGCTCAGCTGTCATATAGGCCACCGCCTCCGGATGATTCAGCTTGAGCCCGCGCGCCTTCCGCTCCTTCGCCAACTGCGCCGCCACATAAATCAGCAGCTTCTCCTGCTCCCGAGGAGTTAAATGCATGCGAGGACCTCCACCTTTCAGATTGCCGACTTAGTTTAGGGGACAAAACCTGCTCTGGACCTACACCGCAAGGTGTTTTCTAATGAGGTCATCTGAGAGGTTAGGGATCGCCCCCTCTGCAGCGATTGCCCCCTTTTCCATTATGTAAAAATAATCGCCTGCGCCACGGACAAACGGCACGGATTGTTCCACCACGAGAATGGAAAGACCTTTCTCCTTAAGCTTTTTGATCGCACGAACAATTTCCTTGATAATGGAGGGTTGGATCCCCTCTGTTGGCTCATCCAACAGCAACAATTTCGGCTCAGAAGTTAACGAACGAGCAATGGAAAGTTGCTGTTGCAGTCCCCCGCTGAGGTCCCCTCCTCGCCGCTGCAACATGGTCGTCAAGGCCGGGAACAGCTCGAAAATCAGAGGAGGAAGAGCCCTGGAGGCATTGCGCTTCGCCTCCAAGCCGATCAGAAGATTTTCTTCGACCGTGAGGTTGGGAATAATTTCCCTCCCCTGCGGCGCATATCCAACCCCGGAACGCGCCCGCCAATAGGGGGCAAGATTGGTGATATCTTTTCCGCCAAAGGAGATACGTCCGCCTCTTGCGGGAAGGAGGCCCATCAATGTTTTCATGACGGTGGTCTTCCCAACTCCGTTCCGCCCCATGAGACATACGATTTTCCCTTCGGGAATCAAAAAGGACACATCGCGCACCACATGACTGTCCCCGTAAAAAATGTTTAGGTTAGCGGCTTGCAGCATGCGCTTCATCCTCACGGCCCAGGTACACTTCAAGCACTCGAGGATCATTTTGTACGTCTTGCATCTTTCCTTCACACAACAGGGAGCCTTCATGAAGAACGGTCACGGTGTTCGAGAAATGACGGACAAACTCCATGTCGTGTTCAATGACAAGCACGGTCGCGTGCTCGCGAGCAATGGCTTCCAAGAGAAGCCCCGTCTTGTCGCGCTCCCGACCCATCATGCCGGCCACAGGCTCATCAACCAGCAGGAGCTTAGGCTCTTGCGCAAGCAACATCGCAATTTCCAGCCACTGCCTTTGACCGTGCGACAAGACGCCGGCAAAAGTTTGCGTGTGGTAGCCCAGCCCCACAAACTCGAGTATCTCTAGGAGGCGTTCCTGGCTTTGCCGCACTTGAAGCGAGGCTAACGTCGCTCCCACCGTTTTCCGCGTCTTCGATGAGAGCAACAGGTTATCCAAAACCGAGTGGTAAGGGAACACGGTAGGGGTTTGAAACTTGCGCCCAATGCCGATATTGACCACCTCATGTTCTTGCAACGCAAGCAAATTGGTCGCGGGCCCAAAGATGACTTTTCCTTGAATAGGCTTGACCTTGCCGCATACGACGTCCAGCATGGTCGTCTTCCCGGCTCCATTGGGCCCAATGACAAAACGGAGTTCCCCCTCCATCAAAGAGAAATTCAGGTTGCGGAGCGCCAGGAAGCCTTCAAAGCTTACGGTCACGTTTTCCACCCGTAGAAGCGGCTTTTCCCTCTCATCCGCTTGCTCAGTAGTCTGCCCACCTTTCGCTTTGTTCGCACCGTTGTCCTGTACCCTCGACCCAAAGAGGCGGTGAGCGACAGCGCCAGCGCTGATCTTACCCTCTGATGCTTTCATTTCCTCTTCATCCAGAAACAATTTGTCTGGGTGCTCAGACGGCCCGGATGCCGCCGCCGAGAGAGGTGCACGGCGACCACCCGACATCCATCTCGAACCCGTTCGATGCATGAAACGCTCAAACTGTTTGGGAATCCCGACGACCCCTTGCGGGAACAGAAGAACGGTTGCGACAAACAACGACCCTAATACAAAAGGCCAGAGTTGCGGAGCTACCGTCGTCAGGTAGCTCCGCAAAGCGCTAATCAGCACAGCCCCTAGCGGGCCGCCAAGCAGGGCTTCTCGCCCTCCGACCGCGACCCACACCACGACCTCCAAGGAGGGTATGACGCCGATCGCGGCCGGCGTGATAATACCGACTTGCGGAACATACAGCGCGCCCGCCAACCCAGCCAAGCCCGCAGAGAGCGCAAACACAAACATCTTGAAGCCAGTGATTGAATAGCCCAAAAATCTCAAGCGATTCTCACCATCCCGAATCGCACGCAAAATATGGCCCATCTTGCCGCGCGTCAGCCAAAGGAGGAGAGCATATGTCCCAAGCAAACACACCGCCGTGATGATGTAGAGAGCCCTCTGCGTGGCAGGAGAGAGAAGGTTGAACCCCAGAACAGTCTTATAATCCGTAAGCCCGTTCGTTCCCCCGAGTCCCGTCTCATTCCGGTTGAACAACAACCACGCGGCAAAAGCCAGGGCTTGAGTCACAATCGCCACATATACACCCTGAATCCGGCTACGAAACATCAAGTACCCAAACAGCAGGGCAAAGAGCGCGGGGAGCAAGACGGAGGAGGCGAGCGCAAAGGCGAAATCACGATAGGGCGGCCAGTACCAGGGCAGTTCCATGATCTGGACCCAGACCATAAAATCCGGCCGCAAAGGGTCGCCGTATTTACTTCCTTCGGCGCCTATGTTAAACATGAGATGCATCCCCATCGAGTACCCGCCAAGTCCGAAAAAGACCGCCTGTCCCAGACTGAGAATGCCCGCATAGCCCCAGAGCAGGCCGAGTCCCAAGGCCATGATAGCGAACGAGAGGTACTTGCCGAACAGGTTGAGGTAGTAATCGGGCAGCCGGAGCATCGAGTCTCTCGGCAGAGTGTTCAACAACGGTAAGACGACCACAAGCATGATGGCGACTACGCCAAAAATGATCCATTCCTTCCGTTTGGTCATGTTCCCACCTCAGCAGCTCGTCCTTTCGCAGGAAATAAGCCTGTCGGCCTGACCTGGAGAAAAAGAATAATCGCCAGCAAAACGAACAGCTTGCCGTAAACGGCCCCGCCTGTTCCTCCAATGAGAGGCTCGAGAATTTTGTTGAGCATCCCAATCCCCATTGCGGAGGCCACCGTGCCGGCCAGCTTTCCAACCCCCCCGACCACCACGACCATGAAGGAATCGACAATATAGGACTTGCCCACTTCGGGATCCACATTGCTGATGAGGCTGATCGCACATCCCGCAATACCGGCGAGGGCCGTGCCAAACGCAAAGGTCCAGGAATCGACTTTGCGCGTGGAGATGCCTACGCAAGCGCTTATATTGCGGTTTTGCGTCACCGCACGGATGAGAAGGCCCATGCGTGTTCGGGATAAGAGCAAGTACACCCCCAGCAGCGCCACCGCAGCCAACCCGATGATGAAAATCCTGGTATAGGGCAAGACAAGCCCCACCATCGGCTCCATTCCCCTTCGCATCCATGTAGGCGGAGCCACAACCGTCAAATCGCCGAAGTACCAGCGTGCCGACTGTTGGAGAAATATGCCGACTCCCCACGTGGCGAGCAGCGTTTCCAATGGCCTCCCGTACAGGAAACGGATCACGGTCCGTTCCAAAAAGAGGCCGACCGCCCCCGCCACCACGAACGACGCCGGCAATGCAAGAAAAATGTAGGAATCATGCAGGGACGGTGGCAGGTACTTAAAGAAGGCTTCCTGCAAGACAAAGGCCGTGTAGGAGCCGATCATCATCATTTCCCCATGAGCCATGTTAATGACGCCCATGAGGCCGTAGGTAATGGCCAGCCCAAGCCCCATAATGAAGAGAACCGAACCTAAGCTAATGCCGTTGAAGATGTTGCCCACAGCAATCTGATAGCTTTGATAGGATTCGATACTATCAACCGCTCCTTGGAGCGCGGCCCGCATAGTGTCGGATAGCTGAATCGTTTCATCAGTAAGAAGGGCTTTCATGTACGGCAATGCTCGTATGTCCTTGATCTCGCCTAAGCGGATGGCAGCCGCTCGTTGCACCTCCGGATCAGGGTCACGAAGGCGCAACCGATTGATAGCTACCTCGATATCATGCCGTACAAACTTGTCTGACTCACGCGAGAGAGCCTGCTCGAGCGCGGGCAACACCGAAGGATCTTTGGCATTTCCGAGCGTGACCGCCGTCGTCCGCCTGACTACCACATCGGGAGCATACAGCCTCAGCCGGTCCAATACGGCTTTAAACGCCCGTCGGCTCTCGTCCGACCTAACGGCCACGATTTCCAATGCTTCCCCCTCTGGCAATGCCTCGGCGGCATTCCGCTTCCCCAACTCCTCACCTGTGAAGGGATTCAAGAAGGAGATCGTCTCACGACCATCGGGCTCGATATTTCGTAGTATAATGATGACCTTCTCACTACCAGACGCATCTTTCCACACATGAAGCGTTCCTTCGTACAACGCCGTCAGCGCAGGCAGAAAAGCAATGTCATTGATGTCTCCTAAGGCCCTCAACGTCGTTTCTTGGATAGTCGGATCAAGGCTTGCCAGCCCTTGCAGGTAAGAAGATGCAGTAGGTCGACCGCTCTCGGCCGTCACTGGCCCCTCCGCATAGACCAGTTCGACACCCTTGCCGAGTAGAAGCGCACTCGTCAGGAGGCAGACCACCATGGTCCAACTCAAACGCCC
>CAYJUP010000117.1:341-6624 GCA_964373365.1 uncultured Nitrospiraceae bacterium | reverse complement strand
TTCTCCTCGCCTTGCTCAACCTGTTCATCAAACGATCTCCCGCGTCGACAGGTTTCCCTTCCCGCTCCCCGTCATTCCATCCTGAACGCAAAGAGGCCCCCCCGTTCTCAATTCCTCTCGAAAGCACCGATTCCGTACTCCGCCGAGAATAAGTCGCGCGAGTTGATTCGCGATCGGTCAACCTTGCCCGGCGTGATCTTGGCCGAATGGGTCAACGGCGGCGAGAGGTTGCCGACAGGCGATGTGCCCTTGGCCAGGCAAAGTCTTGGGCTCGACAGGCGCGCGGCATGGCATTCGGACGTGCGCGTGAAGAGTCGCAACGAGGGCATAGGGCTCTGAGGCTGGAGGTGGGACCGTGATACTGTTGAAGGATTCTGGCGTGAAACGGAGAATCGGTCAGTACGCTCGCCGCCTTGCCCGCACCCGGCCGAGGATTCGATAGATAAGCCGTGCAACCGCAAACTGAGGAGCCACGAATCCCTCGATCGGCGCGATCTCACTGACGTCCATGCCGATAATCCCCGGACCATCGGCGAGGGCCGTCACCAGCGAGAGCGTGTCGTACCAGCCAAGCCCTCCTGGCTCGGGGGTCCCTAGCGCCGGCACCAGCGAGGCGTCGAGTCCGTCGCAATCAAAGGTGAGATAGACCGGTCCGGTGCAGGCCTTGACCACCTCGGGCACCCAGTTGGCAGCGCGCCCTATATACGGACCCGAAGGATCCAGAATCTTCGAGGCGAAGAAAGTCGAGATCGTTTTGGTGTGGGTGATCAACTCGATTTCTTCGGGCGAGATGGACCGGATCCCCACCTGCACCAAAGGGAGACCGTCCTCCACGACACGGGCCATCACGCTGGCATGACTGTAGGGATTACCTTGGTAGGCCTGACGGAGGTCTCCGTGCGCATCCACCTGCAACACGCAGAGGTCCGGGTACCGCTTCGCATGGGCTCTGATGGCGCCAAGCGCTCCGGTATGTTCCCCCGTGAGCGTCAGGACGAACCGCTGGGACGCCACGTGCGGACGGACAAACGCCTCAATCGCATCGACCGCTGCCCTGTCCACTTTGCCTTTCAGATCGAGGGGGACCGCCGTCGCCACGCCGCCCCATTGCCGGTAGGTCTCAAAGCCGAGTGTTTCGTCGTAGAGCTCCACCTGCTGGGATGCTTCGAGGATGGCCGACGGTCCGCCTTCGGACCCCGGCACATAACTGGAGGTATGCTCGTAGGGAGCGGGCAGCACATACACCCCGGCCTGGTCGGGGTGGCACCACGGCTCGTCGAGACCGAGAAAATTCCGATCCACGCCAAGCCAGCCGTCCGGAACCGTCATACGCTCACCTCTGAGGCTGTGACTTTTTCGGAAGATTCTCTGGGGGGATGAAGACGGCCAACGCGACCACCGTCGTCCACCGGTTGGTCTTCCCGATGGCTGATTGGGTAATATTGAGCGTCCTGACGATCTTGCCTCCCATCTTGAATACCTGCTCCCGTTCTTTCCAGGCTATATTGGGATCGAATTCGATACCCAGGGTGGTGGCCAGCATCTGTGCCGCCAGGTCTTCCGTGTATTCACCCGATTCTTCATCCGTCTCCCCGTAGGCATGATGCTCGGAGAGATAGCCGTAGGTCCGCCGGTCGGTGGGGATGGCCAGCCCGATGGAGGCGGAGATTAACCGATTGCGCTCATTGGTGTCCGATCGGGCCATCACGCAATAGGTGATTTCGCCGGGGTTGAGGAGAGTTTCCCCGCGCCGCCGCGGAATGATCTTGCAGGAAGGGGGATAGATCGAGGACACGCTCACCAGGTTGCAGTACGCGACTCCCGCGCCGCGCAGCGCCTCCTCAAACGAAGCCAGCTTCTCCCTGTGGACGCCGACGCCCCTGGTCAGAAACATATGGGTCGGAACCATCTTCCCCCCCTTGGCCGCTCATGCATCCTACACACGGCGGCACTCTCGCGTCGCCCATTGCCCGCGCGGGGCCAACAGCAGGAGCCCTTCCCGCTCTTTTTGCCCGCGCATCCCTCGCCGGAGGCTCACGACTTCCTCGTACGGGTCGCAGTTGTACCAATTTAGAGGAGTTTCCGCAATATGGCGGGAGAGATTTTTTTGGAAGGGGTTCAGGCACTGCGCGAATCCCGGAGGTTCAGCACCAGCAGCTTCAGCTCGGTCATCTCTTCGATGGCGTAACGCACTCCTTCCCGACCAAGCCCTGAGTCCTTCACCCCGCCATAGGGCATATGGTCGGCGCGGAACGTCGGAATCTCATTGGCCAGCACCGTGCCCACCTCAAGCTCGCGGTAGGCCCTGAAAATCCGGTCCACATCGCGGGTGAACAGCCCGGCCTGGAGCCCAAACTCGGAATCATTCAACGCCTTGATCGCTTCTTCGAATCGTTTGTACCGGGTGACCGTCACGACCGGGCCGAACACTTCTCGGCACGAGACCTTCATCTCCGGGGTGACGTCGGCCAACACCGTCGCCTCCACGAGTGAGCCTGATCGTTTTCCGCCCGCCAGCACCCGAGCGCCTTGCGCGACCGCTTCATCGATCCAGTCTTCAACGCGACGGGCCGCCGCCTCGTTGATCAGCGGTCCGATCACCGTGGCCTCATCGAACGGGTCGCCTGATGTGAGCCTCCCGACCCGCGCCAGCAACCCCTCCACAAAGCGCTCATACACGGCTTCATGCACGAAGACGCGCTGGACCGAAATGCAGGTCTGGCCCGAGTAGACATAGCCTCCGGCCACGCATCGCTGAACCGCCACGTCCAGGTCCGCATCCGGCTCCACAATCACGCCTGCGTTACCGCCCAGTTCGAGCAGCACCCGCTTTTTCCCACACTTCGCTTTGAGCATCCAGCCGACCGCCGCGCTGCCGGTAAAGCTCAGTAGCTTGAAGCGCGGATCCATCACCATCTGCTCGGCCACCGTGTTCTCACACGGCACGACGCTCAGCGCCCCCGGCGGCAGACCCGACTCCAGAACGATTTCACCCAGCATCAGGGCGGTCAGCGGCGTCTGGGGGGCCGGCTTCAACACGATGGGATTCCCGCACGCCAGGCACGGGGCGACTTTGTGTGCGACGAGGTTGAGGGGGAAATTAAAGGGGGTGATGCCGAGTACCGGCCCGATCGGAAACCGCCCCGCGAGACCCACATGGGTCTCCGTCCCCGGCGTGAGATCCAGCGGGATCACCTCTCCGGGAATCCGCTTGGCTTCCTCCGCGGCAATCGTGAAGGTCTGAACGGCCCGGCCCACCTCGCGGCGCGCGTCGGAGATCGGCTTTCCCGACTCGGCCGTGATGGTGCGAGCCAACTCCTCGCGACGGGTCGCGAGGGTTCCGGCGATCGTCCCGAGCGCGCCGGCCCGGGCGTGAGCCGGTAATCTCCGCATGGCCGAGAATGCCGCGACCGACGTCCCGATCGCCTCTTCCGCTTCCGTCTTCCCGGCCTGGCACACCTCGGCCACCGTGTCCCCGCTGAACGGGTTGACGACTGGCGCCGTCCTGTCGCTGTGCCGCCACTGGTCGCCGATCAGAAATGGTCGCGCCGTTCCCACGTTGCTCTCACTCCGTGGGCTCATCCACCGGAATCCTGTTGGCCGGAACCGATGGCGGCTCGACCTCTGCCTCGGCCTTCAGCGCCTTGGCGATCAGTTCTTCTGTGCCCCAGTCCCGAATGGATTGCAGCGTAAACGTCTCATAGGTGGACACGCCGTGGCAGGTTGGGCAGTCCGGCATCGGCACCTTCCGTCGAAACGCTTCGTTCAGGCAGGACATGCACACCAGCAGATCCGGCTCACCATCTCCGCACTCGACCGGCCAAAATAATTGTTCCCGTGACATAACTCCCTTTGTATGGCCTCACATCCGAGATCGTGACTCTGGGGGTTAGGATAGGCTCCCTCTCCGGGGAATTCAACCCTTCCCTTTGGGCATCGACGCCTTGAGCAGACGATCGATCTGCTCTTGGAACACTTCGAACGGAAGCGCCCCGGGGATCACGATGGGCCGCTGCTGGCCCGCGCCCTCCGTCCGCAGGAGAACGAAGCCGGGGGTGCCTACGAAGCCAAGACTGACACCCTCCTCTCGGTCCCGGAAGATCGCCTCCACGTGACGCGCCTCCTGCAGGCACTTCGAGAACATCGGCAGATCCAGACCGATCGTTTCAGCATGGCGTCGCAAATCGGCGGGTCCTAATCTTCTGTCGCCCCCAAACAGTTGGTCATGCATGTGCCAGTACCGGCCTTGGTCGCCTGCGCACCGTGCGGCCACGGCGGCGTCCAGACCCGGCCCCTGGAACGCGCGTGGGAAGTCCCGATAGAGAAACCGGACTTTCCCCGTCTCAATATATTTGGCATGGAGTCGAGGCCAGGTTTCCTGGAAGAATTTGTAGCAGAAGCCGCATGTGAAATCAGAATATTCAATCAAGGTGATCGGCGCCTTGGGATGACCCCGCACCCGGCCATCATCTCGTGCCAGAGGACCAGGCACCTGCCCGCTGGCTACCGAAGCGGCAATGAGCAAGGCAAAAGGCAAAAGGCAAAATATAAAAATGAGGACACCAGTCTTGTTGCCTTGCGCCCATTGATTCTTCAATTGTGCCCTTTTCATCTTCCCTTTTGCATGGCGCCCATCGTGGCGCTGCTATTCCTCCCGCGCACGGACGCCGGCGCGAAGTCGTTTGGCCGTCTGCCGGCGTTTCTTCTCGGCGAGCCGGCGCTCGATCGCCGGCTGAGGCATGCGAGTCTGGACGCGGGGTTTGGGTATGCGGTTCAAGATCCGGAGTCGTGCGATCAATCGCTCGAATGCGGTGGCGCGGTTCCGGTGCTGCGATCGCGAATCGGCCGCGACCACCCGCACTCCGGATGGCAGGTGTACCAAGCGAACCGCCGAGTCCGTCACATTACGATGCTGACCGCCTGGCCCGGAGGCCCGGAAGGTCTCGACCACCACCTCGCGTTCCAACATAGCGCGGTCCGTGCTGTAAGGAGGGCGGGAAGATCGTGGAGTAGGTTTCATCCTCCGGGGCCAGGAGCGGGGGGACTGTGTGACACACGCCGTCAGGACTTCTCGTTCTTCTCCCGAAACCGTTCCAGCAGACCCATCATCAGCAGCGGCCAGACCACCGTCGCATCGCTCAACACCTCAGCGTAGCGACCGCCTTCCCGCGGGGGAACAAACTTGCCCCAGGAAATTCCCTCGGTATACGTGCATCCGCTCAACCCGCCCCAGTAATCCGGCTCCGGACAAATGCGGACTCCGTAGTGAAAGCGCGGAGGTTTGATATTCAACCCCAGGCGCAGGTTGCCGATTTCCACATACGGCGCCACCTGCTGCGCCCAGTTCCTCGGGACTCCTCCCCCGATCGTGAAGATACCGAGCCTCTTGGCGGATAACAAGTGCTCCGTATAGCTGTTCAGGTCGAGGTAAGGATTAAAGGACGGCTGCGACTGATACAGGGCTCGCAACACGCCGCGGTCGCCATCCTGTTTCTGCCCCTGGCTGCGCGCCCGATCGAGATTCTGCCTCATCGCCCACGTCGCCACATCGAGGCCCATCTCGGAGTCGGTAAAGGCCGGGATGTAAATCGGCACTTTTTTCAGATAGGCGCTTTTCAAGATGCCGGTCCCTTCGTGCTCATCCACGAGCGTGCGGCCCAGTTCCCGCGTCAGAATTTCTGAAGAGAGCGGCTCATCGGGATGCAGGCGCTTGAGCGTTTGCGAGACCACGTGCTCCACGTAGTTCAGATTCGCCTCCATCTCCAGCGTGTCATAGACCCGGTTGTACCCTTTCCTGAACAATTCTTCATCGCTCATCGAGGGACGGTGCCGATAATGAATCTTGCCAATCGACTCCGTCAGACCATGCGCGATCAATGCGCCGGTCGAGACCATGGCCTGCACCATCCCGTGGTCGATCATGCTGCTGATGATCTTTCCCATCTTCGCGATGGTCATCGCGCCCGACAGGGTGAGCACAACGAAACAGTCAGGGTCTCCGATCATGGCCGTTAAGACATCATAGGCCTCTCCCAATCGCCGCCCGCCGAAGGCGGTCTTCCCCATCGCGGTCAGCAGATCCGAAAAGGATCGAATCTTCGCGGGATCGAGTGGCTCCAGGGCTTCGAGCCCGTCTTGGGCCCCGTCATGAAACTCGCGTGGCTGCATCGAGCACAGCTCCTTACGAACGCCCGCAGCGAACCGCGTGACTGCTAGTTATACACAACCATTTTGTGTGCGTCAATTCCGCCAGAGGCCTTCGGCCTTCTCAGGGAAGAGAGAG
>CAYJUP010000117.1:0-331 GCA_964373365.1 uncultured Nitrospiraceae bacterium | reverse complement strand
CGTCTTGGGCCCCGTCATGAAACTCGCGTGGCTGCATCGAACATCGGCTCCTTACGAACGCCTGAACCGACGAGCGTGTGTGCTACTTATACACAACCATTTTGTGCGCGTCAATTCCGCCAGAGGTCCTTGAGCTTCATCTGGCCCGAGCAATCGGCAAAATAGAGGAAGGACTGTCCGGGCTCTGACTCTCGTGGAGTGTGCTGCCCAGCGAAGTCCAGATGGCTTGCCAGCCGAAGCGGCAGAGGAGTTTTGCCCACCTTCGCTAAAGCTATGGTGGGCAGCCTTCGCTGACGCGAAGGCTGGTGGTCCCAACGGGATTCGAACCCGT
>CAYJUP010000116.1:0-6624 GCA_964373365.1 uncultured Nitrospiraceae bacterium | reverse complement strand
CGCCGCGATCTCGATACGGATCCCGCTCCGGATCAGGACGAAGACCGCAATGAGCTGACCGATCAGCTTGGGCCATGGCTTGAGGACCCCGAAGTCGTCGATCAATCCCACCATCACCATGAGCGTCCCACCGAGAACCAACCCCAGGACCTCCTGCTTAAAATCGAAGGTCAACGCCAAGCTGACCAGAAACGCCAGGTAGATGGCGAGGCCGCCGAAGTACGGGACCGGTTCGGCCTGACGCTTGAGTCGCCCGTCCGGTCGATCCACGACGTTGAACTGCAACGCGGCGCGGCGTGCCAGTGGTACGCCGTACAAGGACAGGAGCAACGCCAGGCTAAAGCTTAGGACAAGGAGAACCATTCGTCACTGCCTCCCCGCCCCAGGGCGGCACGCGCTTTGATACACGCTCTCCAGATAATCCAGGTACGCGTCCATGGAGTGCTGCCGCATCACCCGCTCCCGACCGCGAAGCCCCATCGCCGTCGCCCGACAGGGGTCGTCCAGCAAGCGCACCACCGCATCGGCAACCGACGCCGACTCGGCCTTCACCAGCAACCCCACCGTCTCATCCACCAGCTTCCAGGTCAGGCCGACGTCCGTCGCCACCGCCGCCGCACCGCAGGCCATGGCTTCCAACAACGACTGTGACGGATAATTGTCGGTCCGCTGTAACGATACAAACACCATGGCTTCACCGAGAATCGACTCGACCTGCGTGCGCCATCCGACCTCGGTGACGGACTCCAGACCTTGCCGCTGCACCAGCGCCAGGACTTGATGTCGCAACGGGCCCTCGCCCAGCACAAAGAACCGCGCAGCAGGGACCCGTGCACGGACCAGCGCACACGCTTCTACAAATAGACCCGGATTTTTCTCCGGGATCAAGCGGCCGGCAAACACTACCCACGGCCGTTTGACCGAAGCCGGGCGAAATCGGATGGTGTTGACGCAGCTTCCGGCCGAGACCCGGATGCGCTCCGGCGCGATGCCCTCCTGTACCAAAGCATCGCGTATAGACTCACTCAACGCGTCCACCACGCGCGCCAGCCTGAGCGCCAGACGATACAGGCGGAGACCCAGCGCCGACCCCACCATCTCGCGAAGGTTTGGATTGACTACCGACACTACCGCCGGCGGAGCCCATCCCATTATTTGCAACGGCAGCACGACATAAGCCCCCCCTAACACGAGGTGAAGCAGCTTGGGCCGGCGCCGCAACAGCCACCACCCGACGCTCAGGCACCCGATCGCGTAGTCCGCTTTTCGCAAGCCGAACGCCAAGGCGGTCCTCATTCGGCCAGGCGTCTCCCTTCCGACCTCATGGGATTCCCCCTCGCTCGCGCGCCCGATCACGTACCTGGCCAGCCTCCCGACACGCTCCTTCAACACCAGCGTAGGAGCCCCATTGGAGACAAGCACGCCGGTCCGTCTCAATCCGGCCAGCAGGGATTCGTTGATCACCAGCGAGATCGCTATCTTTCTGTCTCGGAGTCCTTCATAGACCTGCGCAAACCGCCGCTCGGCACCGCCTATGCCGCTGTTGTTCAGGAGCAGCATCGCGACAGCCGGCGCGCGCCCGTTCTCAGTCACAGAACCTCCGCAGCCACCATTCGAGGTTGACCCACCGCCAGACTGTCGGACCCATTGCCAATCGGCCGTCACAGTAGCGGCGGTACCATTCCTTGAGGACCGGCGTGCGCCAGTAGGGACGCGCGCGCATGCTGTCGGACTCCAGCGCCGCCTCGATCTGCGGACGCAGCACGACACGCAGCCACTGGTCCTGCGGCGTCACAAATCCCATCTTGTCGGTGCGCAGGCGGACCTCTTCTGGCAGAATCCCGGCCATCGCCTCTCGGAGCACAAATTTGGTCATCCCTTGCCGGATCTTGAATTCGGGCGGCACGTGCACGAGCCACTCCACCAAGCGATGGTCTAAGAAGGGCACCCGAGCTTCCACCGAAAAGGCCATGGCATTGCGATCTTCGTAGTGCAGCAGCGCCGGCAGGCCAAAGGATCGGAGCGAGCTGTACAGATGATTCTCCAGCCTGGTTGGGAAGCGCGTCGTCGAGGCAGGACTCCAACGATGCCGCCGGCCGAAATCCGGATCGAGCCAGCTGCGATCCCCCTTCACCCACGAGCGGAGGGTCGCGATTCCGGAAGCCGGGAAGAACCCGCGCAGCAGATTGGCTGCAATGGTGGGATCCGCCACCACATGCTCCTTCCGGTAGGCCTTCCACTCCCTGAGGAAGCTGCTCCAGCGCCACTGACGCAGGAGATCAGCCCCGTATGAGCCCAGATAGCCTGGGTATCCGGCCAGGAGCTCATCAGCCCCTTGCCCATCCAGTAGCACCTTGACCCCCGAGTTGGCCGCAAGCCGCATCACCGCCCACTGGGCCATGATGCTCGTCCCTGCGAATGGCTCTTCCTGATGCCAGAGGATTCGTGGTAGCTCGTCGAAGAGTTGCCGTCCGTCCGGAAAGACCTCATGTCCTTCCGCCCCCGTCCGCTTCACCACCGCGCGGATATACGGACGCTCATCGAAGGCCGAGTCCTCGAAACAGGACGAGAAGGTCCGGATCCGCCCTCCAATCGAGGTCTGATCAATCTCTGAAGGGTGCAATGAGAGGAGCTTGTGGACCGTGCAGACGATACTGGAGGAATCGATCCCGCCGCTCAGGCAGCTCCCGATGGGAACATCGCTCCGAAGGTTCAGCCGTATCGCTTCCTCGAACCGCTCGCGGAACGTCGTCACGATCCGGTCGGGATCCTGCAGAGGATCGAGCGGCTTCAGGTCCCACCACGGCCTGATGGTGAGTGTGCCATCGCGCACGAGAAGGGAGTGCCCGGGCTTGAGTTGCTTGATCCCCGAGAAAAAGGTCCTGTCCGTGTGGTCCTGCACGGCGTAGACAAGATAGTCATAGACGGCTTGCTGATCCGGGGATGGCCGATATGAGGCATCCTGAAGAAGGGACTTGATCTCCGACGCGAAGAGAAGCCGCTCTCCATCGAAACGATAGTAAAAGGGTTTGATCCCGAAACGATCTCGTGCGCAGAATAACCGGTCCTCCCTCGCATCCCATAGTGCAAAGGCGAACATCCCGTTCAGGTGAGACAGACATTCATCGCCCCACTCCAGATAAGCCTGGAGAATCACTTCCGTGTCGGTTCCGGATCGAAATTGATAGCCTCGCTGCTTCAGCTCATGACGCAACTCGCGATAGTTGTAGATTTCACCGTTATAGGTGATCCAGATCCGGTCATTCTCCGCAGCCATCGGCTGATGGCCTAAGGGAGTGAGATCCACAATCGCCAGCCGGCGATGCCCGAACCCGATCGAATACCGATTCGAACCTGACGCCATGGAGTGCGTGAACCGCCCTCTGGCTGGGACGGGCTTCTCCTTGCCTCCCAAGGCCATCAGGACATACCCCTCCCCATCAGGACCGCGATGAGCGAGCACCTGCGTCATCGCCTCCAAGAGATGGAGATCAACCGGCCGACCGGCCGCGCTGTAGATCCCGGCTATCCCGCACATGAGCTGTGATAGGCCACCATGGTTTGGCGCGCGATCCTGAGCGGATTGTGCCATTCGGTAACGAACCGACGGCCGGCCTCCCCGAGCTCGTCGCACCTCGATGGAGACCGAAGAAGACCGTTCAGATCGTGCGCAAGTGTTTCCTTCGTCGTCCTCACGATGGGAATCCGGTCATGAAAGGGGACAAAGCGTTTCGCGTCCTCATCCCGAAGATAACAGAGCACCGGCTTCCCCATTGCCATGGCTTCCACCGCGAAGGCGCCGTACCACCCGATCAAAAGCTGATCCACCACCACATCGGCTTGGGCGATCAGGTCTTTCACCTGTGCATGCGGAACATGTTCCACAAGTACTAACTCGATCGGAAGGCCTTCCGCGCGAAGACGGGCACAGGCCTGCTCGACGTACCGCGTGCCTTTAATACTGCGACTCGTGGGCATATGGAGAACTCGGAACGGCCCTAATTTCGACGGCCGTTTGGCGGACGTCCCCACCGATGTCCATTCGGTCGGATCCACGCTCGCATACGGCAGGAACTCGGCCCCCGGGAGGAAGTGCAGGAGGTCCGGATTCAGGGCAAACACCTTGTCGGCATAGGCAAAGACCTTCCGAATCCGCTTGTGCCTCATCGCATCCATCCGTTCGTCGCACCAGGCTACATCACATTCGGCACAGGCCGACGTACTGAACCGCTCTCGACTCATGGTTTTGATGCGGGCATCGCAGCCCTGAAATGTCACCACGATGCGCTTGCCCAACCGCTTCAGCAGCGGCAGATCCCAATAGTGAAGATTCCACGTTCGGTAATCCATCAGCGACATCCCCCAGTTGAAATGGAAGACGTCATACCTGCGCACGGCACGGAGAAAAAACCACCCAAGCCGGAGGACACTGGCCGGCAGCGAGCTCTCGCGAAGCCGAAGATCGACATCGCAGGGGAATCCCAGCCAGCTCGAGTGCCGAACCATGACGTCGCTCTGAATTCCCAGTGCGCGCTCCGCCCGTGAAAGCCCCCAGGCGTGGCCGCCGGTATCGGTCGGACAGTGCAGGACCCTCACGACGTCTTCTCCTTGCTCTTGTTCACGAGCTCGTTGACCAGCCGATCGAGACCTTCTTTGATGGAAACCTTCGGGCTGACTCCGAGTTTGAGTTTCATCTTTTCAATATTGGCCACCATGGCCATCGGCCCTTTATCCGGCTCGTACGAATAGACCGGCTTCTTCCCGGTCAACTGGCCGATCAGCTCGGCAAGCTCCAGGACCGTCGTGGTCTCAGCGCCGGCGACGTTGATCGTCTCCTGACGCTGAAGCTCGAGCGCACGGACGGTGGCCTCCACCGCATCGGAGACATGGATCGGGTTCATCGTGACCCCGTTCTTGCCGAAGAGGATCACCGGATTCCCCTTTAGCACCCGTTCAACCAGACCCGGCATGAACATGTTCCGCTGGCCTTCCCCGTACACGAAGAAATACCGGAGCGTGACCGTGGCAAAATACTCGGCGTAGGCATTGACCAGGCATTCCGCCGCGTATTTGGAGGCCAGGTAGAAATTGTTCGGCTGCGGGGGATCTGTCTCCACAATCGGCCGTGGCTGGTAGCCGCACACGCCTCCGGAGGAGGCCAAGAGAAAGGTCCGGATCTTGGCCTGCCGGCCGTATTCCAATAACTGCGCCGTCGCGGCGGTATTGACGGCGAAGATATCCCTGGCCTGTTCCGGAAACTTTCTGAAATGTCGAGACTGGGCCAGGTGAATGATCGCATCCATGGATTCCGGTAGACGGCTGGTTTGAAGCGGAGCGGCCAAGTCCTGAACAACGGGATGGACATGGGGACGAACCGGCATCGCGCCTTCCTCACGGACCAGGCAAAATACCTCATGATCCGGCGCGAGCCGTCTGACCAGTCGGCTCCCGATGAACCCTGCCGCTCCGGTCACCAGAATGTTCATCGCATACCTTCTTCGACCGGAGGGATGCCGCCCAGCAGTTGTCGATAGAGGCGATCCATCCGCTCGCCCACCCGTTCCAACGAAAACACCTGCTCAACATATTGCCGGCCCTTGACTCCCAGCTCGTACCTCAATGTCGGATTTTCGATGAGCGTGACGAGTGCCTGCCGAAGCGTGTCAGGATTGGCGTTCACGATCGGACAGTCCACTCCGCGCGGCAGATACGCCTCCGGTTTTCGGATGTAGGCCACGACCGGTTTGCCTAGCGCCATCGCCTCCACCGCGAAATTGCCGTGCCATCCGATCAAAAACTGGTCGGCGACGATATCGGCCTGCTTATATAACTCCTTCGCCTTTTCATTGTTCAGTTCCGTCACGAGGGACAACTCGACCGGATAGCCCTTGTCCTGCAACCGCTTGATACAGTCCACCAGAAACCGAGTCCCTTTAAATTGCGGGTGATTCGGCGCATGCAGCACCTTGACCGGTCTGCTGGCCAATGAGACTCCGACAAACGGCCATTGCTTCAGGTCAATCGCCCAATAGAACACATCGTTCCGGCTTCCAGGGGTATATTCCGTCATGTCCCCCATCGACAGGGTGAGATCGGCATAGCGGCGCACGTGCGCCAGGTTCCGTTCAGCCAGGGTTTCATCGCAGATGCAGGCGACGAGGCGCTGGGTGCAATCCATACAACAGTTGTAGGATCCGAGGGCGCGCGTGGTTCGTTCAACACGCACATCCGCCCCATAGGCCGACACGATAATCTTCTTGCCCAGCAGCTTCAGGAGCGGCAGTTCGAGGCGCTTCCCTAGGGTTCGATTCAGAAACCCCCCGTCGAAATACAACTGGAAGATGTCATAGCGGAGGACCGCCCAGAGAAAGACCGCCCAGGGAATCACCAGGGCCAGAGGCTTGATCCGCCACCAAGGCTCCAGGTTGTACGTGAAATCCTTCGTGACATAGTAGGGCCGATAGACCAGGGTATCGCTCTGATAGCCATAGAGACGATCCGCCGCCGCGTTGGTGCTGATATTGATGATTGGCGTGGGACCCCAGATGATTCTGGGCTTCGTGCGCGGCTCCCCGGCCAGGCGCCGGAGCTTGAGCCAGGGCAGGCACACTCCGAGGACGAGCA
>CAYJUP010000115.1:0-6785 GCA_964373365.1 uncultured Nitrospiraceae bacterium | reverse complement strand
GAGAGTTTTCCCGGCTACAAAATACCCGTGAGTAGATGAATTCCTCTTGTCCTCCGGGCTGTTGTGGGGAGGATGGGAGGATCGGAAGTTCTTTACCCATGAGAACTCCCCTCGCTGGACCGCGACAGTTCAGGGCAGAGGCGTGTTTCGGCCACTGTACTCTCTCCTCGGCTGGCGTTCAAGACCGCCCTGTGAGCAACCCCCTCGTTCCCCCCGTCTGGCCTGCATTTTTATGGTTGACAGCATAGGGGGCTTTCGGTACACTCCCGTCCGTCTTTACTGGTTATGGCCTGCTGTGTTGAGGCCCACCAGCCGATACCTTACGCATATTTCTTTGGTTCAACCGCATCGGGAGAGGCTGCCGCAGTTCACCTTTATGATATGTTGAGGAGGTCCGTATGGGAAAAACGATGACGAAATCTCAGATTGCCGATCACGTGGCGGGCAAAGCCAGTATCACCAAGAAAGCCGCGGCGCAGCTCTTGGATGATCTGGCCGCGCTCGCCTACAAAGAAGCCAAGAATATGTTCGTGATTCCGGGGATCGGCAAGCTGGTGCTCGCGAACCGAAAGGCCCGCATGGGGCGGAATCCCCAGACCGGTGAAGCGATCAAAATTCCGGCGAAGCGGGTCGTCAAGTTCCGCGTGGCCAAGGCCGCGAAGGACGCCATTCTGGGCAAGCGCTAACCCCTCGTTTCCACACCTCGCGCTGAACGCAGCTTTGCAGCTCTGTTCAGACTTCATTCCGGGTGTCATGGTCTCGACGGATGGGCCGGTTTCCAAGGAGGCCGGCCCACCCCGCGAGGATAGTCCTTCCTTCCGTATCACGCATGACTCGTTGCCCGATGCGAGCTCCCGATTACAGCGTGGGAGCGAGTCCGCTGCCACCCATCCCGTCATGCGCCACCAGCTTGATCGTGTCGCCGTCCTGGACGCGGGTGTCCTCGCTCGCGATACGCTTGTTGACGGTCACCATCAGCTTCTTCTCCTTCATGAGCTGGACAATCTCACCCAGGACCTGGCCGTGTTTCTGGATCAGTTGCCTGACGGTGGTCGGTTCGGTGATGTCACAGGCGAGGTCGCGCTCGCCATCGGCGGTCTGCAGTTGCCCCATGAGCGTGATGGTGACCATTCTCTAGACCGTCGTGAAGCCGTGTCGAATGGCGGTTGACTCATCCGGCCTGGTTTGGTATGAGCGTCCCATGCAATCGCTGGATGTCCATCGTCCCGGCATACCGGACCTCCAGTTCGTCCTGCTGGTGGTTGCGCTGTGCACCTCCCGGCTCTCGTCCCTGAATGTGCCGGAATCCTTGCGCGACACGATTTTTGACCGCTGCTGGGCCCTGGTGAATGATGGTCCTCCACCCACGCGGGCCGAGGAGCGCGTCGTAGACCTCCGGGCCTGGACGGACGTGACCCTGGACGCGATGGTCGAGACGATCCGTGGCCTGCTCTCCACAGCCGGCATCACGACGTTGACATGGGATCATCCCGTGAGCGAGTCGACACAGACCAGTACGCCCGAAGCCCTGCCGCTGATCGAACGGCTGCAGACACTCTACCCTCAACCGCCCGATACCCCGGATCGCAGCAGCTCGGCCTGATCGTGATCGGCTCCACCACGGGTCGCCGATCAGCGTTCGCCATAAATCTCGAAGAACGCCTCGACGCTTTTCAGTAATTGCGCCTTGATCTCCTCCGCAGTCCCATTGATGACGTGTAAGGCCATACTCACTTCCGACCCATCCGGAAGCGTGACCGGCACGTGCGGATGCGTCTGTTCCGGCGCGGTTCCCTTGTCAAGCCGCATGCCGTAGCACAGGGTGTACTCGGGCTTGACCAATTTCAGATGATTCTTTCGTCCTGCCATGACTCGCTCCTCGCTCTCATGGCTGCGCTCAGGCAGCCGGCTCAGGGAACCACGGCGATAATGCGGACCGGCCCCCCGGTTCCCCCTTTGATTTTGATCGGCAGCGCAATCACCGTGACGCCCCGCGGAGGCAGTCGGTCAAGCGCGGCCACGTTCTCCAGCGCGTAGACGTCGGCGCCGTTCAGCACGCGGTGAGCCGGAAAATCGAGGGAGCGTCCGGGATCAATGCTCGCGGTGTCGATGCCCACCCCCCGAACCGCGCGCTGGGAGACCAGAAACTCAGCGGCCTCACGGGAGAATCCGGGAAAGTGCAAGGTCTGCGGGTTGTCCGGTGTGTCGCTGCCGAGATAACGCTTGTGATCCGGCCATCGCTGTCCCCAGCCGGAGAGCATCAACACCAGGGTGTTGTCTTGAATCCGGCCGTGCCCGGACTCCCATTGCAAGAGGTCTTCAACCGTCAGTTCGTAGTCAGGGGCGGTCTTGCACTGCGGTCTGACATCGATGACCACCGCCGGTCCGATCAGGCGCTCGACAGGAATCTGGTCGACGGCGCTTCGTCCCTGGCCGAAATGGATCGGCGCGTCAATGTGCGTGCCCCCATGCTCGGAGGCGGAGAAATTCGCGGAGGCGTACCAATAACCGGCAGCGGTCATCCCCCAATCGGTCTTTTCCCAGTGGAAGTGTTTGTTGGTGGGCCAATAGATCGTCTCTTCGTCAAAGGCATGGGTCAGATCCACGAGAGTCTGAGTCCGTGCCGGCGCGCATGAGGACAGGAATCCCACCGTGAGGGATCCGAACAAGAGGACCATCCGTTGCGTGTGCCGATCGATCCGTTTTGTCATCGCGCCTCGTCCTTGCTGTCGTGACCGTGGTCACTCAAACCCTAACAGGTTGACCACCTCGACGCAACTTCACTTCCGCTTTTCTCTGAGGGCGGAACAGGATAAGATGGGCGGCGCCACATCATCCCAGAGGCGAGCGGGAGGCGCGTCGTGCGGTTTGTCGAAACGGAATTGAAGGGAGTGCTCGTGGTTGAGCCCGAGGTCTTCGAGGATTCTCGCGGCTATTTTCTGGAGACCTACCACTCCAAGAAGTTTGCAGACGGAGGCATTCGGGGGCCTTTCGTCCAGGACAACTTTTCGAAATCCGTTCGCGGTACGCTCCGGGGCCTGCACTACCAACTAAAGCACGCGCAAGGGAAGCTCGTCGCGGTGGTCGAGGGAACGGTCTTCGATGTGGCCGTTGACATTCGAACGGGCTCTCCGACCTTCGGCCGGTGGGTGGGCGTCGAGCTGTCGGCCGAGAACAAACGGCAACTCTACATCCCCCCCGGATTCGCGCACGGGTTCTGCGTGATCAGCGACACGGCGGGGATGACGTACAAGTGCACCGACTTGTATTCACCCCAGGACGACCGGGGCATCATCTGGAATGATCGGACCATCGGCATCCGCTGGCCGGTCGCCCATCCGCTGCTTTCCACGAAAGACCAGGCCTACAAAAGCCTCGCGGAGATGGCCGGTGAACTGCCCGCGTATATCCCTAGCGGGAGGGGGCCCATCACCCCTTGCAATCAGTGAGGCAACGGGTCCCCGCGCCCCTCCCGCACCCACGAATAGGCGTTCGGTAGTGGGTCAGTTTGAATAACATAATGTTAATGGGGGGCTGGCACATCATGTTCCACTGTGGGTAGCACTGCATTTCATGTTCTACCCGCCTACGCAGAGCGCCACGGGTGTCAACCCGTGGGTGAATGCGAGGTGGGTAACCCTCCATAGCCTGTGGCGACGGAGGGTACGCTTCGGCGGGTTACGCCGAAGCTCTGTGGGGACCACGGCTGTCAAGCCGTGGGGCTCCACAACTTCGCCAGGATTCACCAAACGCTACGGGTGACGCCAGCGATGCAGGCTGGAATAGCCGATCATGTGTGGTCGGTTGAGGAATTAGTTGATTTATTAAGGAATTAACCGCTTGACTGGCTTAGCTGCAGATGTCATACTTTTTTCACGACTCCCCCTCCGGTTTCGATCGGAGGGCGCAAGGGCTCCGGTGGGTAACCATTGGGGCCTTTGCTTTTTTCAGACCCACCTATAGGTTCCCATGCGCACCTTCGTTTATGTGGATGGTTTCAACCTTTATTACGGCGCGGCAAAGGAACACCTTATAAATGGCTTGACCTGAAAGCATTATTTACAAGGGTTTTACATCCATCCTACAAGATTCTGACGATCAAATATTACACTGCGATCATTACCGCAAGGCCAGGCGACCCCGATGCCCCAACCAGACAAGCTCCTACTTTAATGCCCTCAAAGCCTACATTCCTGAAATTTATATAAAGTATGGGCACTTTATATCTAAACCAGTAACCATGCGGTTGGAAAACCCCACTGTATTTCGTAAATTTGCGAATGTTATTAAGACAGAAGAAAAAGGCTCTGATGTGAACCTGGCTCTCCATTTATTGAACGATGCTTGGCGTAATCAATATGACTGCGCAGTCTTGGTTTCAAATGATAGCGATTTAGCGGAAGCTTTGCGGTTGGTACGGAAGCAACATAAAAAACGGATAGTTCTTCTTGTGCCAGGGGATCCAAATGATAGACCGCCTGCCATCCAGTTGAAACGATATGCTCACGCTACAATATCAATTCCCATGGAAGCTATTGTTGCCTCACAATTGCCCAATCCCATTCCAGGAACAACAATCCACAAGCCAGCAAAGTGGTAGATAATTCAAACTGACCCACTACCAGGCGTTCCGATACCTTGACATTGAGACGAGTACTGCGGTACAGATCAGGCCGACGCGAGTAGAATTTCATACAGAAAGTAGCGTGGAGCGCATGATCCTGCAAGCGGGTGGACGTAGTACGAGAGCTATTCTTGTGGCTGCCGCGGGGCTGCTTCTGCTGGCGAGCCCCCCGAGCGGCCTCAGCGAGGAGCCGAGCCTGGCCCTTGGACAGTTGCCGAGCGTTCCGATTCCCTCGCACAATTTACAGTTTGATTCCAAAGTTGAGCTGGGTAAGTTCTTGTTTTTCGATCCCCGCCTCTCGAAAGACAAGAGCGTCAGTTGCGCGAGTTGTCACGTGCCGGCGGCCGGTTTTGCGGACCCGCGCCAGTTTTCACTCGGCGTGGGCGGCAAGCAGGGGGGACGGAATGCGCCGCCCGCCATGAACGCCGCGTATAACCACCTTCAGTTCTGGGATGGGCGCGCGGGCTCTCTGGAGGAGCAGGCGCTCGGGCCGATCCAGAACCCGATCGAAATGGCCGAGACCCTGAACGGGGTGGTCACCAAGCTCAGGAAGGTCAAGGTGTACCAGGCTCGCTTTCAGGCGGTGTTCGGGGAAGACGTCTCGGCTGAGGGTATCGCGAAAGCCATCGCAGCCTTCGAGCGGAGCCTGATTTCCACCAATTCCCCCTTCGATCGATTCATCGCCGGCGACAAGACCGCTCTCTTGGAATCCGCGCAGCGCGGGCTTGATCTGTTTCAGGGGAAAGCCCGCTGCGTGCTGTGCCACAACGGGCCCAACTTCACCGATAACAAGTTCCACCACATCGGCGTTCCGCAGACGGGCCCGCTGAAAGAGGATGTCGGCCGCTACGCCGTCACCAAGCGAGAGGCCGATCGGCACGCGTTCAAGACTCCATCCCTGCGCAGCGTGGCGCTGACCGCTCCCTACATGCATACGGGGGGCTTCAAGACACTCAACGAGGTGGTGGATTTTTATAACAGCGGGGGGGAAGCGGTGCCCGGGAAGGACGCGTTCATGAGCGCCCTGAACCTGACGGCTCAGGAGAAAAAGGACCTGGTCGAGTTCATGAACGACCTCACCGGAGAATTGAAGAACATGTCGCCACCGAAACTTCCTTGAGCGGGGTGAGGCCGACAGCGCCGGGTCGTAAGAGACAGGACGTCGCAGCGAACTCTTCATATCGGAGGTGGGATGATGGACAAAGCATTGAAGCCATGCGTGGCGGAAACCATCGGCACCTTTGCGTTGTGTTTCATCGGAGCAGGGTCCATCTGCGTCAATGCGGGCTTGGTGGGGATCGCGCTCGCGCACGGATGTGTGCTGGCCGTGATGATTTCGGCCATGGGCCATATCTCGGGGGGCCATTTCAATCCGGCTGTGACTCTCGGCGCATTGGTGGGAGGAAAGATCTCCGGCCCGATGGCCAGCTCGTATGTCGCGTCGCAACTGGTCGGGGCTGTGGTGGCCGGGGTGCTCTTGCGGCTCGTGATTCCTGAGGCGAACTGGAGGGCGGTGAACCTGGGGACGCCCGGATTGGCTCCGGGGATCCCGATCGGGGCCGGCATCCTGGTAGAGATGGTGTTGACGTTCTTTCTCGTGTTGGTCGTTTACGGCACCGCCATCGATGACCGAGGGAGCTGGAAGGCGGTCGGCGGATTCGGGATCGGGTTCACGGTTCTGTGCGATATTCTGATGGGCGGCCCGTTGACCGGCGCCTCGATGAACCCCGCTCGGACCTTCGGCCCGGGCTTGGTAGCCGGCTATTGGGACAATCACATCGTCTACTGGATCGGGCCGTTAGCGGGCGGAGGGCTGGCCGGCCTGGTCTATGGGCGTTTCCTCATCAAGCATTAGGGCTCGCCCGGCACAAAAGGAAACCGGCTTGAGAGCCGAAGGCCGGCTCTCAGAGAAGGCGAACGGTCCCCAACCATGAGGAATTAGGCCTGTTTTCAGGCCACAGGTTGACTTAGCACCTCTGCTGGCTATATAGTCACTTCTGACTTAGGTGAAGAGGATTGCTAGCCGGCTTGTTTCTTGGGAGCGAGATGATCCGGTATAGATAAGGAGGGAGACTGACGATGGTCACCATCACCGCGGTGGCGGAACAGAAGATTCGGGAACTGATGCAAGAGGAGAAGGACGTGGTCGGCCTGCGGGTTT
>CAYJUP010000114.1:0-6890 GCA_964373365.1 uncultured Nitrospiraceae bacterium | reverse complement strand
ACCCGAGATTCCAAGAATTGTGACTGGAGTTCAACGTGTGCTCTTCCGATCTTCCGTAGGGACCTGAGACCTTCGGAGAGGCAACAACTTTGTCACCTTCAATCTGAACAGTGCCCTCAAACTTGTGGCGGGTTTTCTTGTTCGGATAATTCGTGATCAGCTTCCCATGAAGACCTTCTAAGCGCTGCAAGTAGTCTTTAGAGAAAGGATCGACCCTGATATCGATAAGTGCCTCACCGACTGGCGGTTTTCTGTAAGATGGCGCGCCAGGCATACTAGCAGGAGACCCAAGCGGAAAGCCAAAAGCGATTAGACACGTTTTGAGTATACAGAGGTCTTCGCTTGTTAGCTATCGGTTAGCTTCAGGAAGGCTCAACCTTAGAAGACATTGAAAAAACGAAAAGGTGGAACAGGTGGTGCCGAAGCCGGGATTTGAACCCGGACACCCGTGAGGGCGCCAGACCCTGAATCTGGTGCGTCTGCCAGTTCCGCCACTTCGGCCCGCGCGTCGAGCGGTGCATTATCCCCGATTGCTCCACCTCCGTCAAGCTACGCACCTGAAGGGCTGGAGCGAAAGTCTGACAGTCTTTATGCGAGATCGGAGGGCGGCTGCACCAGGTGCCGCTTTCCGACTGGCGTAGCCCAGGCCGCTCCCCATGCCCGTGCGGCGGGGATGTCGCGCGTGTCTCCGCTCAACACGATGCGTTCTCGGACCAGGCCCGCGGCGGCCAGCAAGTAAGGCGCGGGGATGAACGGCGCCTCATCCGCAATCAGCACGTCGAACCGCACCCGACCGAACAAGGGATCGGCCACCACGCGGGCGGCCGTGGTCGCGACCACCCGCTTGTTCTGAATGAACGCTTGCCGGTTGGTGCCTTCCTCAGCGGCCAGCAGTTCTCTGATTTTTTTGGTTCCGCCCAGCCGCGTGATCTCTTCCTTCAGCTCGTTGTATTCCGGCCGCAGGTCCTTGGGGATGGCCGCCTCCGGGCTGAGGTCCTCGATGCGGTGCTTCGCCGCTTCCAGTTCCCCCAGGACCTTCTGGACCGTTTGCTCGTAGATGGTCCGATATTCGTTGAGGGTGCCCACGTTCTTGCCGATCGTCTGCATGGCCAATCGCTTCCAGATCGGGATCGCCTCGTATTCGGCCAGTGTCGCGTTGATCTCCTTGATCTTGCCCTGCAGGTCGCTGAGTTGAGTCAGGAGCCGCCACTCCAGCAGCTTAACTTCATTGAGATCACGTTGCTTCTCCGCTTTATACGCCAGCAGAGGCGTGAGTTCCCGGAACCGCTCGTACTTGCGACGGAGCGCGACCTTGTCGGCTCTCGATCTGGCATAGAACAGGTCCATCTGTGTCTCAAAGCCCAACTCTTGCAACGCCACACTGGCCGCCTCGCGGTGCACCGGCATGTCGTAGCGGCTGAGTAGACTCTTGAAGGGCAACCCGGCGCCGCGTAGTGCGCGGGCAATCGCCCCCAACGCCTCATCCGTGGTTCGGTGATCCCGGCTGATCAGCAGCAGCCGTTTGTTGCTGCGGACCAGCTCGACCACCAACGCCGTCAGCTTGGCCCGGCGGGCCGCCAGATCATCACTCCAGACGGTGCTGAACACGGATGTGGCGACCACGGCCCGCGCGGTCTCCTCAGGCTCTGTCTGTTCAGGGTCCAGCAATGGGAGGAGCCGCTCCGCCGGCCCCAGCGTGTACGCGTCCGATTGTTTCGCCATCTCCGCGAGCCGCCGCGAGGCACTGTCGAAAAAGCCGGTCGCGTCCGGGACGATGGTGGCGGACGCGACCGTCTGGCCGAGCGCGTCGAAAACTTGGATCAACACCGTGCGCCCGCGGCGGCCCACCACCAATCCCTCGGTGGGCTCTAGGTCGCCGGGCGGGATGATGGTGACCGGAACATCTTCTGGCAGGAGCGTATCCGCCGACACGTCGAGCTCGTACAAATGGAGCGCACCGGCGGTGGAGATTCGCCGGCCTCCCGACACCGCAACCGGGGCATCCAGCCCTCGCGCCGACGCGCCATCGCGCTGTTCAGCCAAGATATGGGAAAAGTGTTCGAGCAGGTCAATTAATTTCACGTGAGTTCAGCCGTTTCACGGATGATAGGCCTGTTGGGCACATGCTGTCAGGCTGGATGCGGGAGAACGTCGGGCTGGCATCATCATGCGCGAAGGTATCTTAGCGTAGGCTCGAGGGGTGCGTCCAGCATGGGGCTGACGATGAGTGACTCAGTTTCGAGTTCGTGGCCGGCGTCAGGCGACGTTTCTCCGCGATCCGACCGGTCTCGACACGACGAATGTCGATTGACATTTCCTCATCCGCTCAGTATGATTTTTGCTTCCACACTGAGGGAGTTAGCGACATGAAGGTGATTCTCCAAGAAAACGTGGAAGGCGTGGGGCTTCTCGGGGATCTGTTGGACGTCTCCGACGGCTTTGCGAGGAATTATCTGCTGCCTCGCCGCAAGGCGCTCGAGGCCAGCACCCGAAACGTCAAGGCGGTTGAGCACGCCAAGCGCGTGGTGGCCGAGAAAGCCAGGAAAGAGAAACTGGAGATCGAGCAAGTCGCGAAGAAGATCTCCGCGGTCTCGTTGACGGTCACGGCCCAGGTGGGGAAAGATGACAAGCTGTTCGGTTCGGTGACCGTCAAGGATATCGCTGAGGGGCTGGCGGCGCAGGGATTGGAGGTCGACCGCAGGAAGATCCAGCTTGCGCAGCCGATCAAGGAACTCGGCACGTTCACCGTGCCCGTGAAGCTCCATCGCGATGTGACCGCCAGTGTGTCGGTCCAGGTGGTCAAGAAGCAGGAAGCCGATTCGCCGCAGGCAGTGGACTGACGCGGGCAGGGCCATCCCTCTCGCCCTCTCGTGCGCGCGGCTGTCTGCCGAGAGATGGTCCCGGTCGGAGAAAAGGGAAGCAGGAACGCATGAGCAACGCGGTGGGTTCACTGAAAGCGCTGAAGGCAGCCGATCCGGCGGTGTACGAGGCGATCCGGGCCGAGGAAAAACGCCAGCGCGAGAAACTGCTGCTGATCGCCTCAGAGAATTTTGCGAGCCCTGCCGTGCTGGCGGCCCAGGGATGCCTGATGACCAACAAGTACGCCGAGGGCTATCCCGGCCGGCGCTATTACGGCGGCTGTCAGAACGTGGATGCGGTCGAGGAATTGGCCATCCAGCGGGCCAAGCAGATCTTCGGCGCCGACCATATCAACGTGCAGCCACACTCGGGCTCGCAGGCCAATATGGCGGCCTACCTGTCGGTGCTGAAGGCCGGTGATGTGATTCTGGGCATGGATCTGTCGCACGGGGGACATCTGACCCACGGCAGTCGTGTGAACTTCTCCGGCACGCTCTTCCGGTCCTATTTCTACGGCGTCGACCGCAACACCGAACTCATTGACTATGACGCGGTGCAGCGCATCGCGGAAGAATGCCATCCTCGTATGATCGTGGTGGGCGCCAGCGCCTATTCGCGGATCCTGGATTTTCCACGGTTCCGGACGATCGCCCAATCGGTAGGCGCCTATCTCCTGGTGGACATCGCGCACATCGCGGGACTGATCGCCGCCGGTCTTCATCCCAGCCCGGTGCCGTATGCGGACTTTGTGACCACCACAACGCACAAGACATTGCGGGGCCCGCGTGGCGGGATCATCATGTGCAAGGCGGAGCACGCCAAGGCGGTGGACAAGACCATCTTCCCCGGGACCCAGGGGGGACCGCTGATGCACGTGATTGCCGCCAAAGCGGTGGCGCTCAACGAGGCGCTGTCGCCGGAGTTTAAATTGTATCAGCGGCAAGTCGTTGCGAATGCGCGCGCGCTTGCTTCGGGACTCATCCAGCGCGGATACCGGGTGGTGTCCGGGGGCACCGATACGCACCTGTTCCTGGTCAATCTGAGCGCGAGGGGACTCACCGGCAAGGAAGCCGAGACGGCCCTCGATGCGGCCGGTATAACGGTCAACAAGAACGCCGTGCCTTACGACGAGAAACCCCCGGCTGTCGCCAGCGGGATCCGGCTGGGGACTCCCATCGTATCCACGCGAGGGATGCGGGAAGAGGAGATGAACGAGATTGTGTCGCTGATGGACCGTGTGCTCCAGCGGCCGCAAGATACGCGGGTGCAGCGGGAAGTCCGCAAACAGGCGAGAGCCCTCTGCGGTCGTTTTCCGATCTTCTACACGTATGACGCTGTGCCAGCCTGAAGAGGATGACTCCCGGTGAAATGCCCGTTCTGCGATGAAATCGAGGATAAAGTAGTCGATTCGCGGATGGCCAGGGAAGGCCAAGTCATTCGCCGTCGCCGCGAATGCCTCGTGTGCAAGCGCCGGTACACGACCTATGAGCGGATCGAGGAGAGTCTCCCCATGGTGGTGAAAAAAGACGGGCGGCGAGAGCCGTTCGATCGTACGAAGATCCTGGCCGGTCTCAAGAAGGCGTGCGAAAAGCGGCCCATCAGTGTCGCCACGATCGAGGCGGTCACGGACCGAATCGAAAAGCGCGTCCAGGAGATGGGCGAAACAGAGATTCAGAGCAGGACGATCGGGGAAGAGGTCATGCGGGAGCTGCATCAGCTTGACCAGGTCGCCTACGTTCGCTTCGCGTCGGTGTACCGGGAGTTCAAGGACATCGATCAGTTCATGGACGAACTGAAGACGCTGGCCCGCGAGCGTCAGGAGAAATAGTCCGGCCCCTTCGTCCCCCTTCGGCCGTCCCCCCGTTCGCCGACCCGGTGCTGTCTAGACACTTCTATATCTTAGTGCTGCGGACGTCCTGGTTCAGAGTGTAGGCCCAACGATGCGCGTCATGCGATCCAAACGGGCGCCGAGTAAGGGGGCGAGGAGACGGGGGGCTCCTGCAGCCACGCATGTGGCCATCATCGGCGCCGGTCGTGGCGGGACCGCTCTCATGGAGATCTTTGCCACGGACCCCTTGGTCACGATCGTGGGTGTCGCGGAGATCAATCCAAAGGCGCCCGGCGTCAAGCTGGCCCGTCGGCTGAAAATTCCGGTCACGCGTGACTACCGGGAGCTGCTCGCAATGGAACGCGTGGATTTGATCATCGATGTGACCGGCAATGCCGAGGTGGAGCAGGTGCTTCAGGACTTCCATCGCATGGGCGTCACGGTCATCGGAGGGGCCAGCGCAAAGTTCATGTGGCAACTGATTGAGGCGCGCATTCTGGCGACCGCCGAGATCGAAAAGACCCTCAACAAGTATCAGTCCCTCTACCGGCTCTATGTGAAGGAGGCAGGCGCAGCCGTGACGGAGGAACGCGCCCGCATCGCCTGCGAGATTCACGACGGATTAGTCCAGAACTTGGCAGGGGTGAATTTCAAGCTGGATCTCTGCCAAGAGTTGATTGGCAAAGATCCGAAAGCCTGCCAAGCCACGCTTCTTGAGACCAAGGCCCAACTGAGGATAGCCATCGAAGAGGCCCGGCAGGTCATTCTCAATCTCCGCCCGGTCCAGTACGATAAGCTGGAGTTGATTCCGGCCCTCACGAATTATCTGAAGTCGTACGAAACGCAATACCGCATCAAGACCGAGTTCTCGATGTCCGGCAACGAGACCACGCTGTTTCCGAAAACGAAGATCTTTCTCTTTCGTATTGTGCAGGAAGCACTCAGCAATGTGCAAAAGCACGCCAAGGCGGACCGCGTGGCGGTCCAGCTTGCGATCGGCCGCAACGCGCTCACGACCACGATTGCCGACAATGGGGTCGGCTTTGACGTGCATGCGGTCACCCGTGATCCGGAGAAGTGGGATCATTTTGGGTTGCGAGCCATTCTGGAGCGTGCGCACCTGGTCGGGGGCAAGGGCAGGATCGAATCCAAGAAGGGACGGGGCACACGAGTAGTGATTGAGGTGCCGCTCGTGAAGAAGGAGGCCGCTCGGAATGGAACGAATTAAAGTGCTGATTGCCGACGATCACCGGGTTGTGCGGGAAGGACTGGTGGCCATCCTGAAGACCAAGGAGAACATCGAGGTGGTGGGAGAGGCGCAGGATGGGCAGGAAGCGGTCGAGAAAGCCCGGACGCTTGAACCGGACGTCATTCTGATGGATGTGAGCATGCCCCGGATGGGAGGCGTGGAGGCGACGCGCCTCATCAAGCGGGAGTTTCCGCACATCGGCATCGTCGCGCTGACGATGTACGAGGAGCAACAGTACATTTTCGACCTGGTCCGCGCCGGCGCAACCGGGTACCTGCTGAAGGATACGGAATCGGCTCAGATTGTGGAAGCGATTCGGGCCATCTCTCGAGGCGAATCGCTCATTAACCCGTCAGTGGCCAGCAAGATTCTGGCTGAATTTTCACTGCTGGCACAGAAAAAAGGGAGGAAACCGTCATGGGTGGAGCACGACTTGACCGAGCGCGAGATCACGGTGCTGCGGTTGGTGGCAGACGGAAAAACCAACAAGGAGATCGCGAATAGCCTTGGCCTGAGCGAGAAAACCGTTAAGAACCACGTCCGGAATATTTTCCACAAGCTTCAGGTCTATGACCGAACCCAAGCGGCCATCTTAGGGATTCGCAAGGGCATCATCGATCTGGAGCCCCGTCCGTAAACTCTAGGCGTACCTATCTTCCTCCCACGGCAACGCCGTGTTGGAATAGCCCCGGACTTCCCAATAGCCCATGCGGTCGTGTTCCATGAACACGATCTTTGTGACCCACTTCGCGCCTTTCCAGGCATAGCGCTTCGGGACAATCACGCGGACCGGCCCGCCGTGCTCGCGGGGCAAAGGCTGGCTGTTCCACGTGCGGGCCAACAGGACATCGTCGTCGTCACAGGCCTCGAGAGGCAGGTTGGTGGAATAGTTGTCATAGCTCATGAAAAAGACAAAAAGGGCCTCCGGGAGTGGATGCGCGACCTGCAAGAAGT
>CAYJUP010000113.1:0-6924 GCA_964373365.1 uncultured Nitrospiraceae bacterium | reverse complement strand
GCCCCTTGGTTCCGATCGGTCCCTTTGAAATCTGCACCATGAGCTCCTGGCCTTCCTGCAGCAGTTGCTCAATGGGTCGTGTCGTCTGGCGACGAGGCCGTGGCATCTCGGGTCCTTTTTCATCCTCCTCGCTGTCCACGAGGGTATCCCCCGGCTCCGTGTCGTTCGACAGATCGGAAACATGGATGAAGGCAGCCCGTTCCAATCCGATGTCGACGAAGGCTGCCTGCATGCCCGGCAACACTTTCACTACCTTCCCTTTGTAAATGTTTCCCACGAAATCCTTGTTTTTGGCCCTGTCCACATACAGGTCCGTCACAACATGATTGTCCAGTACCGCCACTCTGGTTTCTTCGCGAGTGACATTGATGGCGATTTCTAGCCCCATGTTCGCTCCCTGCAGCCTGTGCTACTGGGTTGGTGAGCGGAAGCCGTAAACTCCGACATGAGGGCGACCATTCCGTATGGCTCACCCTCTCGCATTCCGCGCCGTCCCTCTGGCAGACTGCGTATCAAAATGTTAGATCAGAACCCGAGATGTTTCACAATGGTTCGGCTCGGGCGGCTTCCGTGACAAACTTTCTCTCCACCGGAATCGGCTAGGCCGAAGTGTCTTAATAAAAAAGCGTCAGGCGTCGTCGCTTCACGTTCAGCAAAAGACCCAATGCCGCCATCGTCGTGACGATCGCGCTTCCTCCGTAACTCATCAGCGGCAGCGGGATGCCGACGATCGGGAACAGGCCCGCCGTCATGCCGATGTTGACCACCATGCAGAATCCGATCATGGCGATCACCCCGGCCGCCAATAGCGCCCCGAGGACATCCTTGGCTTTTGACGCGATCTCCAGCGACAGCATGATCAGTCCGAGAAAGAGCGCCAGGATTACCAGCACACCAAGAAATCCCCACTCTTCGGCGAACACCGCAAAGACGAAGTCCGTGTGCCCCTCCGGCAAGAATTTGAGCTGGCTCTGAGTCCCCCCGTACAGCCCTTTTCCCAGCAGCTCTCCTGACCCGATGGCGATACGCGATTGGAGCCCATGGTACCCCTTCCCGCCCGGATCGTAGGCGGGATCCACAAAGGTCAAGATCCGCTCTCGTTGGTAATCATGGAGGGCCCCCCACATCATTTCCCAGGCGAACGGAAACAGCATGAGCGAAATGAGGAGAAGAATGCCCAGAGCTTTGGACCGCACGCCCACCAGCAGCAACATCGCAACGTAAATCGCCAGAAAACCGAGCCCACTCCCAAGGTCCGGCTGCTTGAGAATGAGCAGAAGGCCTGGTGCCATAATGAGACCCGGCAGGACCACCCGTTGCCGCCAGCCTTCGCGGGGACTGTTCGCATAGTAGTTGGCCAATACGAGGATCAGCACCAACTTTGCAAACTCCGCCGGTTGAAACGCGAACGGCCCGACGGGAAGCCACCGTTGCGCTCCCCGGCTTGTTTTTCCTGCGATCAACACCGCAGCCAGCAATACCAGCACGATGGCGTAGAGCAGGTACGACAGCCTCGAAATCTTGTGATAGTCGAACACCAGCATCACCAGAAAGGCACCGGCCCCCATTACGATCCAGACCATCTGCCTGGCATAGAGCGGAAGACCGCTCCCTTGCTGCACCTGGGTGACACTGTAAATGGACAGGACGCCGAGCGATAGGATGGCAACGACCAACGCAAAAAACCGCCATTCAAAACTGTCGAGCTCTCGGCTTTCTA
Organism: uncultured Nitrospiraceae bacterium; assembly: GCA_964373365.1. Taxonomy (GTDB): domain Bacteria; phylum Nitrospirota; class Nitrospiria; order Nitrospirales; family Nitrospiraceae; genus CAYJUP01. The sequence goes on along the minus strand of CAYJUP010000113.1, from coordinate 5,204 downwards.
AGATGCGGTCAATCATGGGTTTTCTGCTTGGCCAACACCGCCATGGGCGACCGACCCAGTGACCTTGATTCGGCAATCAGCGGCTCACGGGGCGTCAATTTCATGAAGGTCTCGATCATCTCTTTAGCCAGCGGGGCTGCGGCCGACCCGCCGTGTCCCATGTGTTCAACCAGAACCGTCACGGCGATGCGTGGCGCGACGGTCGGAGCGTACGAGACAAACCAGGCGTGATCCCTGAACTTCTTCGGAAGATCCTCCTCCGGCCCTGGTCGAGACGCAACCGTCTGTGCAGTGCCGGTCTTCCCGGCAATGGTCACAAGGGATGATTTCGCTCGTCTCGCGGTCCCCTCGGTCACGACGCCCGCAAGCGCCTCCCGGATGAGTTCGAGCGTCTCGGGCTTGACCGTTAATCGGTCACGCGCCACGGCCGGCAATTCCTGCGATCGTCCGGTCGCCCGCTCCATCACGGCCCGGACCAGGCGGGGTCGGAATGAGACGCCGTTATTGCCCACGGTCGCGATCAGATGCGCCATTTGGATCGGCGTCACGGTCACATACCCCTGGCCGATCGAGGCCGAGATGGTTTCTCCAGGCAGCCACGGTTCACCGCGAGCCTTCTCCTTCCAGGCGGCGGACGGCACAATCCCCACTCGCTCGGACGGAAGCTCGATCCCGGTCTCACGGCCCAGGCCAAACCGGTCTGCGTAGGAGGCAATGGTATCAATGCCCATTCGCTGTCCAACCGTATAAAAAAACACGTCGCACGAGTCGACGATCGCCTGACGCACAGCCATCAGGCCATGTCCCCCGGCTTTCCAGTCCTTGTACAGGCGCCGGCCAAACTGATAGCCGCCCGTGCATCGGATCGATGTAGAAGGATCGATGGTTTTCGTTTCGAGAGCCGCCGCCGCCATGACGATCTTGAACGTCGAGCCGGGCGGGTACTGTCCCTGCGTCGCACGATTCGTCAGCGGATGGCCCTCGTCCTGGACGATCTCCTCCCACTGCCTGGCGGTCAATTCCCTGGAGAGGACATTCGGATCGAAGGCCGGCTGGCTGGCCAGCGCCAGCACGTCTCCGGTGGTCGGATCCAGCGCCACGATGGCGCCAGCCTCCTCCCCTAGAAGATCTTCCGCCAGCTTTTGCAGACGAAAGTCGATCGTCAGGTACAAATCATCGCCGGCCTCCGGTTTCTGCACCTCGACCGTCCGCTTTTCATGCCCAAGGGCATCCGCTTCGATCACCTTCTGCCCTGCTCGGCCCCGGAGAAATCGGTCATAGGTGCTTTCAACCCCGTACTGGCCAATGATACTGCCCTGATGAAGATCCCAGAATTCCTCTCTCTCCAACTGCTCCGCCGACACTTCTCCCACATATCCAAGCACGTGAGCCGCGATCAGCCCAGTCGGGTAATTCCGTTGAGATTCTGCCCGGATTATCACACCCGGAAGATCCAGCCGATGGGATTCGATAAGCGCCGCCTCCCGCAGCGTGAGCCCGCCCTTCAATTTCCTGGGTAGCAGTTTGGCTGCTCGCTCGGACAACTTCTTGCGAAGCGTGGCCTCATCCAGGCCGATGAGGCTGACCAGTCTTTTGATCAACGCCTCGCGATCATGGACATCCTCAAGGGTGACGTACAAATTGAAGCTCGGCACATTGTTCGCGAGCAACACCCCGTGACGGTCATAGATCAGACCGCGGGCCGGTTCCAGGATGACTGATCGGGTGCGATTATTCTCGGACAGATCCCGATAGTACGGACCTTCTCTGACTTGGAGGTGCCAGAGGCGCAGCGCCAACAGCACCACGACCAGCAGCAAGCCGACCTTGAGGATCGTCAGGCGCCACTGAAGCTCACGGAGCTCGTCGTGTTGAGTTCCCAGTCCCGGCATCGCCACTCGTTCGCTGCGACGTTCAGATGGTTCGGTCAACCCCGATTAAGTCAGTCACCACAGCGGACTTGTCTTTTCCTGAGTCGCCTGATCGGGTCGACCGCGGCTCACGATCAGCCAGTACACGCCCACCCCCACCGCCGCGTCTAACACGGCTTGCGGCAGCAAGACGGACCGCACCGCAAGGAAGGCATCCGCCAGACCCTGTCCTGTCCGCACGGAAACGAGGAAAACCATGCCGGAGAGAATCGACAGGCCCAGCATCGTGGCCAGCATCGCGACCGGCGTCGCATTGGCCAGGTACCTGCCAGTCAATCCCGCAAGCAGTCCGATCGACCCTTTGGTCACCATGTTGAGCCACAACTCTCCAGCCGAAAAGAGATCCTGCATAAAGCCCAGGGCTAACCCCAGCATCATCCCTTCGAATTCGCCGGCAAGGAATCCCACGAGGCATGCGGTGACCAAGCACAGGTCCGGCCGCATCCCGCCGATGCTCGCGTAATGCAGCACCGTCGTTTGAACGGGCACAAGCCCGAACACCAGTCCCGCGTACAGCACCTGTTTCACGGCTACCTCTTCTTGGACGGTTTCGCAGGCAACGAGCCGGCGTCCGGGCCGCTCTCATCAAGCGGGCGAGGGGCGGTGATCACCAGCACCTCTTCAAGCTTTGAGAAGTCCACTTCAGGGACAATTTCGGCCGATTGAAAGAGATCGCCCTCCACTTTCTCAATGTTCGTGATCGCTCCGATCACGAGCCCCCTGGGGAACCCTCCGGTGAGACCCGACGTCACCACGGTATCACCAACCCTCACGGTGGAGAGAAGAGGAATATACTTCATGCGTGCGAGCCCCTGGGCGGTTCCCTCGACGATCCCTTCGTCCCTGGTTCGTTGAATCAGCCCCGTCACCGCATTGTTCGGATCCGTGACAAGAAGCACCACGGCTGAGGACGCGTTGGCTTTCACCACTCGTCCCACCACTCCGGCAAGCGTGATGACGCCCATCTCGGCTCGGATGCCGTCCCGCTCGCCTTTGTTCAGCACCACTCCCCGATACCAGTTGGTCGCGTCACGTCCGATGATCGGCGCGGCGACGGTCTGGGATAATGTCCGTTCTTTAAACCCGATCAACGCGCCCAGGCGTTGGCTGGCGGTCGCGACCTCCCGCAGTTCACTATTCTGGCCACGTAAGACCTCGATCTCGCGACGCAGCCGTCGGTTCTCATCGTACACATGGCGCAAGGCGACATACCCACTCCATGCCTCCTGAAGGCTACGGTCCAATGCGGCCAACGCTCCGAGGGGGAGCGCGACGATCTGGGCGAGCGGCTTGCCGATGTTCTGCAGCAGGCTACGGCTCTGTTTCGGGAGGACGAAGAAGACCGAGAGGAGGAGTGCGAACAGGACCAGCACGACCCGCCTAGTTCCGGATGTCGAGCGAAGCATGGCCATCTACGTGCGGGATGGGAAGCCTAGCGGGAGCTGCCGAACTGTGACATCACCGAGATCTTGCGCAGGAGGTCCAGTTCGTCGAGGAGCTTGCCGACCCCCAGGACCACGGACGTCAAGGGGTCATCCACCGTGATGATCGGTAGATTGGTTTCCTCTCGGAGCCGCGTATCCATGCCTTTGAGCAATGAACCTCCACCGGTGAGCACAATGCCGCGATCAATAATGTCTCCAGCCAGCTCGGGGGGGGTATTCTCCAGGGCCACCTTGATCGCGTTCACGATCGTACCGATCGGTTCCTGCAGAGCTTCCCGGATCTCGGCGTCATCCACCACAATCGTGCGGGGAATGCCCGAAATCAGATCCCGCCCTTTGATCATCATGGTTTTCTTCTCCTCGAACGGATACGCCGAGCCGATCTCAACCTTGGCACGCTCGGCCATGTGCTCTCCGATCAGGAGGTTATATTTCTTTTTGATGTAGTTCATAATCGCGTCATCCATCCGATCGCCGGCCACCTTCACGGACTCGCTATAGACGATCCCGCCGAGGGAGATGACTGCGATATCGGTGGTGCCGCCGCCCACGTCCACGACCATGTTGCCGGACGGCTCGGTGATCGGAAGCCCCGCCCCGATCGCCGCGGCCACTGGCTCTTCAATGAGATACACCTCATGTCCGCCCGCCAGTTCAGCCGAATCCCGAACCGCGCGCTGTTCCACCTGCGTGATCCGCGATGGCACGCCGATGATGATGCGCGGCCTCACGAACATGCTCCGGTTGTGTGCTTTGGTGATGAAATACTTCAGCATGCGCTCGGCCATCTCGAAGTCTGCGATGACACCTTCTTTCATCGGCCGGATTGCGATGATGTTCCCGGGAGTGCGGCCGAGCATTTTTTTGGCTTCGGTCCCGACCGCCAAGACCTTCTCGCTCTTCCTCTCGATCGCCACGACGGACGGTTCGTTCAGGACGATGCCTTTCCCGCGAACATAGACCAAGGTGGTCGCGGTCCCCAGATCAATCGCCAGATCGGTCGAGAACCAGCCTAGGATGTCACCCGCAAGTCCCACTCCATTCTCCCTTCTTCAGCCATGAGCGGCGGCAACCAGGGCAGAGTCCCGGATTGCATCGCCGTTCAGTCACGGAGGTCCAGCTGCCCAGCCTCCAAGACCTGTGTATGCGCGATCTCATCCCCCAACCGGAGGCCTTGATCATTTCCGATGATCAACAGTCCTTCAAATACCGTGATCGCAATCGCCAATGCCCACCCGATGTACGGGATCGGGAACAGAAGATACGCCACCGCTAAGGGTAGGTTTCGGATGATGGATTCCTTGAATCCGGAGACTTCCCGGTTGCGGGGAATCACGGTCTGTAGACCAATCAACCGCTTGCCCAGGCTCTGCCCTCCCGAAAACCCGTCTCCAATCAGCACGTAGGCCAGCCCCGCCAACCAGCCAACCGGCGGGACGAGCCTGCCAGCGGCAGCCACAATGATCAGATCAACAAATTTTGCGATAAAGCGGTTCAGAACATGCGCTTTGGGATACACCCCCACGCCCAAAGGGCTTGTTCCCAATCCCTCCTCCGGCAAGCTCCTTCCTCGCAATTGCGGATGAGTATAACAAATTTCGTGCCGTATCACAAACTTACGCCCCGTCGCGTCAGCGGCAGTTCCGTGACACGTGAACCGTCAGGCGTGAAGCGCCCCCCAATTTTCCACTTCATCCCGTACCCCTCACGCCCTAACGGCGTTGGCGCCGTCCGCCCCTTGCCTTTAGGGGCCACGACCGGTACAATTTCCGCACATCGCGTGGAGAATCGGCATGATCAAGCTGATGCGTGAAAGCGCGCACAAATA
>CAYJUP010000112.1:2854-6951 GCA_964373365.1 uncultured Nitrospiraceae bacterium | reverse complement strand
AACCAGGTGTCCTTTGTAGTATCCATCCCCCCGCCTTATATTTCCCTGCCCTTGAATAAAGGCTTCCAAGGGTTCGTTCGTTCCAGTGCCCTGCACGGCAATCTTCGTACCCGGGTGCCATCGCCGAAATTCGGACGCCAACCTGGTCACGAGCGAGTGCATTGTTTCTGACCCCACGACAGTGAAGGCTCCCGACAAGCTGCCCACCGGCACATATGCGGCCACTGCAGCATCGACGACCGGGTTGCCATTTCCACCGGCATGCTCGCCGCGCGCTTGTCCGATCAGCCCTAGCAGAAACACGAAACCGAGGAGACTGACTAGCGGCCAGGTCGTCTGGTTCATTCTCATCAGTTCCACCTCCGTTGGTTTGTCCTCAAAAGCTTCTTCCGAATCACACGGTAAACCTCGGAGGTTGCCGTCCTATAACCACAGTGTTACAACAATGTAAATTTTTCAGGGGCTCACTGCCTACCAGCATCTGTGTTACAGCCGCTTGGCCAAACGAAACTCTTTGACAACCGCTCTCACATCCCGCCGCTGACCGTCCACGAGAGCATTAAGCCGCCGCATCTCGTCATCGGTGACGGTTCCCCCCAGCGCGGACAGCGCCTTACGGAGTTCCGGGAAACGAGTCAGCATTGAGCCCGACACAATCGGTGCCGCCTGGTAGGAAGGAAAATACCGTTTGTCATCGGTCAACACCGTCAGCCCGAGGCTGGCGATCAGTCCGTTTGTGGAGTCGCCCGCAATCACGTCCACCTTCCGGTCCGCCAACGCCTGATACGTCAAGGCGAGATCCATCACGCGGGGCGCCTTGGCAAAGCGCAAGCCATACACGCGGGAGAGACCGGAAAACCCATCCGCCCGTTCCAGGAACTCATAGCCGAACCCGGCTCGCCAGCGGGAGGCATGCTGGGTCAATTGTGAAATGGTCTTCACGCCCAACCGGCTGGCCTCCTCTCCCCTGATAATGATCGCGAAGGTATTGTTGAACCCGAGCGGAGGCAACCATTCGAGTCCGAAGCGTGCGCGATAGGCGTCTTGAACCGTCCGGTAGACCGCCTCGGGATCGGAGGACGGCGGCGACTGCAAGATTGCGGTCAACGCCGTCCCGGTATACTCCACATACGCGCCGATCTCGCCGGCCACGAGGGCCTGATGGCAGATGAAGGTGCCGCCCAGGTTCAACTTTCGGACCACGCGGAGATCAGTCCGCGCCTCGATCTGTTGGGCCAGCAGCTCACCCAAGATCACCTGTTCCGTGAAGTTCTTCGACCCAACGACGATGGTCCGGTCTGCCTCGGAACGGCCGCAGCCGGCAAGCTGTGCCGCCCCCAGCGCCACCCCCGCCAGTCCAATGATGCCCCAACCGACACAACAGACTACTCCCCGGGTCATGCCATCCGCCGCGCGCCGAACCGCCGTTCAATCCGGCCCAGAATCAGATCCGCCGCCAGCGCCATTGCGGCTGCCGGAATCGCGCCTGCCAGGATCAAGCGGGTGTCCAGCATCGCCAGCCCCCGGAAGATGAACATGCCGAGGCCGCCGGCCCCGATGGCGGCGGCAATAGTGGCCAGCCCCACCCCGATCACGGTGGCCACGCGGACGCCGGTCAAAATCACTCCCAGGGCAAGCGGGAGCTCCACTTTCCAGAGAAGCTGCCGGTCGGTCATCCCCATCGCCACCGCGGCTTCCCTTACGGCTGGGTCAATCCCGATGAGACCGGCCACGGTATTGCTGACCACCGGCAGGAGCGAGTAGAGAACCAAGGCGATCAGCGCGGTGCTTGTCCCGATGCCGCCGATCACCGGCAGTGGAATGAGGATGGCAAACAGCGCTAAACTCGGAATGGTCTGGATAACGTTCACGAACCCAAGGACCGGCTGCCGCCAGCGTGGGTTGCGGGCCAAGCCGACACCAAGGGGAATACCGATCAGGACCGCCCCACTCGTAGATAGCCCGACGAGGACGAGGTGCTCAGCCGTCAGTTGTAGCACTTCGTAGCGGTGTGAGATGAAAAACTCGATGAATTCCATACGTCTTCAGACGTGATTCGTTAAACGTGAATCGTTTAACCGCAAGCCCTGTGCAGTCCTCCAGACGGTTACCGGTTCACGATTAACGCTGAACGTTTAACGATTCGCTTGCCTGGAGCGTCCGCAGCACCGCCTGAACCTCAGGATGCTTCGATCTGAGAAACTCTCCCGGCGGAAGGCACTCCACGAGCCGTCCATCCTGCACCAAGCCAATGCGAGAGCCCAGGAGGCACGCCTCAGGGATATCGTGAGTCACGAACACCAAGGTCCTCTTCATCTGCGCCTGCAGATCTTTAAATTCCTGCTGAAGCTCGGCCCTCGTGATTGGGTCCAGCGCGCCGAACGGTTCATCCATCAGCACCAATGGGGGGTCGGCCGCCACCGCCCTGGCTACTCCGACACGCTGCCGCTGCCCACCCGAAAGTTCATGCGGGTACCGATCGGCGAATCGCTCCGGTGCAAGCCCGACCATCCGGAGCAGTTCACGGACCCGGTCGTGGATGCGCTCCGGCTCCCAGCCTTCCAGTGTCGGGACTAGACCCACATTGCGCGCCACCGTGAGGTGGGGAAACAGACCGACCTCCTGGATCACATAGCCGATTCGTCGCCGCAGACGGATCGGATCCCACGTGGTGGTCGGCACGCCTTCCACCAGCACCTCGCCGGCACTGGGCTCGAACAGGCGATTGATCAATTTCAACACGGTGGTCTTGCCGGATCCGCTTCGCCCAACCAGCGCGAGCGCCTCACCCACCGGCAGGGCAAATGACATCTGGGAGAGGACCGGCCGTCCGGAGACATGCCGGAAACTTACGCTGCGGAACTCGACTGCGTTGGTTGCGGCGGCCATCTTAGTCAGGTTGGTCGAGCTTCAGTTCGATGTTCGAGGTTGGAGGTTCGCGAACTTCGAACCTCGAACCTTCTTCATTAGTCTCAGCCTAAGCCTCAGCCTTTTAACCGCGCGGGCGGGCCAGCACCATCAGGAATCGATGATCCTCGCTCAGAAACTCGGCGGTCGGCTCAAAGCCGCCGTCTTCGATGAGCTTCAGGAACGCTTCTCGTTCATATTTTCCCGAATGATTCATCTCGATGTGCTCCCCGGCCTTGAGGCTGAACGGCTCCCCCGCCACGCGCAGATTCAGATCCACCTCCGCGCGAAAGTATTTGCCGAGCCGGTGGACGCCGGGCCGCAGATCATTCCTGGGCTCAAACACCAGCGCGCCGTCCGATTCACTGATACCGATGCTGCGCAGGGGGGCAAACGCGAACGCGCGATTGAGCGGGTTCTCGTAGCCGGCTCTCGTGTCGGAATCGTTTTGGAGTTCTCCGTCCACTAACAACATGCCCCGGTCTCCTAACAGCGGACGCAGCCCGCGAAGCATGTCCAGTGGGTCGAACCCCCCGAGTGTGTTTCCGAGCAGCAACACAAGCCTGGACGGGGTTTCCGGGCCGGGGACGAGCCCGCTCAGGTGCGCGGGGTTCGTGATGTCCGCCTTTACGCCGCGGCATATCACTCCATGCCCCCCTGCGCCGGCGCAGGCCATCTCCAGCAACGTCTGTCCGGCATCGACCGGAATGTAGGCGACTGCTCGGCCACCGGCAGCCAGTTCGGTCAGAAGATGGAAGTCCTTGGTCCCCTGGCCCGCTCCCAGACTGATGACCTCCACCGGCCCCGGCGGCAGCGCGCCGGCAACCTGCGGAACACTCGCACGGACAAGGGCGTTCGATCGGGCGTAATTGCGGTAAGGACCGTCCTGGCACAGGGAAAGCCAGGCGCGAACCGAGAGCGGGAACCAGTAGAAGAACCGCACCGGCAGGAAGCGGCGGGCCAGCGCCACCAAAAAATCGTCGGCGATCTTCGCTTCGGTCAGCCTGATTTCGATCTGCACTGCCTGGCGTTGCACGAGAGCCTCACTGTCCGGCGCACGGTGCATGAATGTACGGCGCGTTAGTGTAAGGACAGCCGATCAATCAAGTCAACGATGCTGAACCAGCGGGGAGGTAAAGCGGTTGACAATCGAGACGGCCCTTCCTTATAGTCATGCCCAGGTTCGACGG
>CAYJUP010000112.1:0-2754 GCA_964373365.1 uncultured Nitrospiraceae bacterium | reverse complement strand
AAAGCGGTTGACAATCGAGACGGCCCTTCCTTATAGTCATGCCCAGGTTCGACGGGAAGCCACTCACACGGAGGAGGTGCAGGATGGAGATCAAGGCTGTCAATCTTGAAGTGGTGGAGACGGAGGAGCTACAACCCACCTGTCATCGACTGGAAATCGTCGACCTCGAGGAACTCGTTCCTACCTGTCATCAATAGACCGCGCTTGCGGAAGGAGAAGGCCCGATCATTGGTCGGGCCTTTTTCATTTGATGGCGACTTCCCTCAGTATCGGGGCCTTCTATAATCCGCACCTGGCCCACGAGACCCTGGCAGCGTCCGAGCTGATCGATCACCTCGCAATGGCCGACCTGCCGGGGCAGCACGATGCAGCATGGCCGGAGATCCGCGAACGCTTTACGCTGCTCCTCCACGATTACCTGGGACAGCTCAGCGAGCCACTCGACGAAGAGGAACTCGGCCGCGCCCGATTTCTGTTGGACCAGTACCGCTCCCCATGGGCCGCCGAGCACCTGCAACGCATCCGCTGCACAGGTAGTCCCGGTGGAGAGGCTCACGGGCCACAGCTCGACTATGTTTTTCCCCCGCTCTACACGGATGATCTCTTAGCCGACTATGCACGAAACGCCCGCTTGCTTCGTGAACACCTCGGAGTGCCGCTCGCGATTGAACCAATCCCCACCTACGTGCACCTCGACGTGCCGCAGATGAGCGAGCCGGAGTTTCTGCACCGTCTCTGTGAACAATCCGGCTGCTATCTGTTGCTGGACATCGTGCATGCCTGGCTCTCGGCCCGCTTTGCCGGTCGGGATCCACGGGCGCTGCTGCTGGAGCTCCCGCTCGAGCGCGTGATCGAGATTCACGTGGCCGGCAGCGCTCCAGATCCTGATCTTGAGGAACCGTGGATCGCCCCGATGCTTCCGGATCGGGAAATCCTGGACCTGGCCGAACTGGCGGCCGCCCGGGCGCCCGGGCTCCGCGCGATTACATTCGATGCCTTCAGTCCCGCACTCCGTGCCGACACGCTACTCGCCGGTGTACGCCTGATCCATGAACGGTTCGGGTAGAATAGATGACCGGTCGTTCTCTCCATGATGCGCTCCTTACCGTGCTGGGCGATGGACCGCTCCGCGCGCGGCTGCTGAATGGAGACAATAGCATCCGTGGGTTGCTAGGAAGCAAGGAGTGGTTGGTGCTCACGCGTGTGTCTGGTGAGCGCCTGTGCCGCATGTCGCGGTTTCTTGCGCATCACTATTATCGTGAGCGGATCGTCAGGCTGTTCCGCCACGTGCGCACTCTCGCACCAAACACAGGCCGCGATCCCCTGACTGTGCTCGACACTCCGGCCGGCCTGGTAGCGCTCGATCAGTCAGTCTTGGGAACAGCCGCCTCGGCTGAGAGCGTACTCTCGCTGATCGAAGACTATCTCATCGGAAACGACGGGGCGATCAGGGACACGATCCCCTATTGGAGGGACCTGGTCCGTTACCAGGCCACGATGTTTCGAGTCGAGGCCGGTGCGCCAAGATCCGGCGGCACTCGGGATGGAGCGCCATGCCGCTCGCTGTCCACCCGGATTCTGGAACTGGATTGGGATATCCCCGAAGTGCTCTCCGAACTGCGAAAGGGAACTCATCCCATCCCGCCCGCGAGACCGGCCCTGACCTGCCTGCTGATTGCCCGATCACGCCACGGACGGGTCACCGCGGTCCGCTGCCCCGCAGAGATCCGGATGCTGGTTGAGTCAGCAAACGGCGAACGTGGCGTGGAAGAACTGGCCCAGATGTGTAGGCTTCCCCTTCAGGAGACCGCGCGCCTCCTGCGACAACTTGAGGAGATTGGGGCTATCGAATGGCAAGCTGAGAGATGAGGCAGACTTAGTACCGGCCGTTATCGTTTTTCCCGCAGCACCCAGCCTTTTTTTGCGAGACACCGTTCGATCGACTGCTGGAGGATCAGCTTCATCCCGCCTTGGGCTTTCGGGTTTTGATAGGCCTCGTTTTCACACCGGCTATAATCCTGAGCGAACTCGTCTTTGGGCTTGTTCGGATGAACCCATTCTGCGGTGCTACAGCCTATGGCCAGCAGAATGCCGACCGACGCAACACAACAGAGCACAGAAAGACGACGCATGCGACTCCTCTCCCTTGAAGGTCCGGATCAACAAACGGACGGAGGATAAACTGGCGCGTCAGGTTGCGTCAAGCGGTACAACTGTAGCCTGCTACAGTACCTGCGCCGGCGGGCGCCACGCTCGAGACAGGCATCGGATAACCTCTTCGTCCTCCACCTGCCGGAAATCCAGGTAGTGTTGGCCAACCGCGTAGAACGGCTCGGGAGACTCCAACACCACACACTCGTCCACCTGGGTGGAAACTTTTTCTGCAGTTTCAGACGGCGCGACCGGCAAGGCCGCCACCAGACGTGTCACCCCGCCAGCCTTGAGCGCCTGGACTGAGGCAAGATAGGTCGCGCCGGTGGCCACGCCGTCATCGACAAGAATAATCGTCCGTCCAGCCAGCGGAGGCAGGTTTCGCCCTCCTCGGTAGAGCTCTCGACGTCGGACAATTTCTCGCTCCTGCAGCGCGCGTTCCTGCTCCACCATACGGGCCAGCCAGGGATAGGAAGCCAGCAGATCCTTATTCAGATGCAGGTAACCCGTTTCGGTGAGGGCGCCGATGGCGAGTTCAGGATTGTCCGGCGCTCCGATTTTCCTGGTGATCAGGACATCCAGAGGAAGACGAAGGGACAGGCT
>CAYJUP010000111.1:0-7040 GCA_964373365.1 uncultured Nitrospiraceae bacterium | reverse complement strand
ACTCGGTGGTCGCCGAACAGGTACGCTGCCACATGCTGACCGAGGAAGAGGCGGAGCGGTCTCCTCTAAAACACATCGTTACCAGGGCCTTAGGCATTGATCAGACCGTCCAGGTTGAACTTGATGAGGTCCAAATCTTGGCGGGCGACGCCCTGTTGCTGTGCTCGGATGGCTTGACACTCGGAGTCAAACCGGCTGAAATCCTGCGGGCGATACGCAGAGAGAAAGAGCCGCAGGCAGCCTGCAAACGCTTGGTGGACATGGCGAACGCAGCAGGCGGCGAGGACAACACAACGGTGATTCTCGTAACCGTTCGGAACGGGGCCCGCACAGGTTCCGGCGGCGGAACCAACATCGAGTGATGGATTAGTACCAACAGGTAATTCCACGGAGTCCCTGAAGCGCGAAGAAACTTCCAGGGTTGAAGAAGAAGCGCGGGAAGAAACGCTGGAGATGACCGAAAAGTGATGGTCAGGGTCCACGACGGTCGCCGCGTGAGAGTCCTGGCCTAATCCACGCGTGGCGGGTTCGGCACATCCCGAAAGATCTGGTTGGCCAGTTGACGGCCCAAACTGAGACGATCAGGCAAGGTCGGCGCGGTCATAAAGCGGTCCAGCAACTCGCCGAGTCCGGCATCACGGGATGCCACGAACCGGAGCATGTCCGCTGGTGAGGTAAGCCAGAACCCACGGAGCCGGAAGAAGGCCTGCAAGAGGTCTTCGACGAACATCCCCAACAGGTACTGCGCGGTAGCCGGTTGATGGAGGAGATCCTCCGCCTTCCCCAACCAATGGAGGCAGTCGACCTTCAGACGAATTTTCTCGTTCAGGCCGACCGGGGGCGGTCCCTGACGAAATCGGTGGTTGGCCTTTTCCACCAGTTTCGTGCCCGTGGCCTCAAACTCAAACAACACTCGCCCTTTTCGTAGCAGCGGAGGCAGACGGGGAGCATGCGAGATTTCTTGCTCCACGGTCTTGTAGCCGCGATAGCGGACCTCGACGTGCCGATCCGAGACACGGATCGTTTCCTCTCCCTCATCCTGTCCCGTGATCAACGCGATCAGGTCTAAATCGCTGTGGGGGGTCAGCGCCCGACGGGCTCCAGAGCCCACCAGGATGATCGCCAGGAGATCTCCACCACGCTTGCCGCGGACGTACCGAAGCGTGGCGGCCAGCAGTTCTTCCTGCCCGGGCGGTTCCGGAATTTTCGGCTGCTCCGGCGGTTCCGGAATGTCCAGCAGTTCGGCCTGGAGTTCTTCCCGGCTCGGAAGGTTCGGCGGAGTCTCGCACGGCTGGGGTATCGAATTCTGGTCCATTTCTTCTTAAACCGGGGGTGGTTTCATCGCATCATTGAGCCGTCGGGATTGACCGGAACCATCGTCAATGACTCAATAGATCAATTCTTTATCTGAGCGACTGCGTGAATTTGCATCTCGAGGGAGGTCAACCACTGATTGAACGGGACGTCGGCATCCACCACGATTTCGATCTTTCCGTTCGGCAGTTTCCGCACCGCGCCCGGACTGGCCGGCGAGAGGGGGATTTCCACCCATTCCCTGGATAACCCGAGCCGGTCGGTGAGTTCCAGAATGTCATTGATCTGTTTGAACGACACCATCTGCAGCATAGGATTCAATGCCTTTTTCGGACGACTGAGCGCCAGCCGAAGTTTGCGTTGACGTTCGACGCATTGTAGAGACGGCTGGAAGAGGCTGTCAACCGCCGCGATCCCCATTGTATCTGTTGCCTTGCGGAAACGTGGCTATCGCGAGAGGACGGCGGCGAAGATCTGTCCGGCTTCTTCGATATCCTTCGAGGCCACATCGAGGTGCGTGACCGCGCGGAAGGTCGGGTGCCCGCCTGGCGGGTGCCCGACGGCATTGACCAGCACCCCCTCTTTTTTAAGGTCCGCCAGGATGTCGGCAGGAGACCGTCGGGAAGACACCACATCGAATACGATGATGTTCGTATCGACCTGAGCGGGCTCGACGGAGACGGTGGGGATCTTCTTGAGCGCGTTGGCAAGCACACGGGCGTGGTCGTGATCCTCCTTCAGGCGGGAGATGTTATGTTCAAGCGCGTAGATGCCGGCCGCGGCCAGAATCCCGGCCTGGCGCATCCCTCCTCCGTACATGCGCCGGAAGCGTCGAAGCTTTTCTACCGTTGATCTGTCGGAAGCGATCAACGAACCGACCGGCGCGCCGAGTCCTTTGGACAGGCAAAAGGAAACGGTCTCGAAGTGGCGAGCATACTCCGCGGCGGACACGCCGGTGGCCACGACCGCGTTGAAGAGCCGCGCGCCGTCCAGGTGCATGGGAATACCGCGCGCGACCGCAATGACACGGATCCGTTCAATCTTGGAGAGCGGATAGATGGAGCCGCCCCCGCTGTTATGAGTATTCTCAAGGCAGATCAGCGTGGTGGGAATGGTGTACGGATCCTTCGGCCGGATCGCCGCTTCGACCTGCTCCGGTTCGAGGATGCCCCGATCGCCGGTGACCCAATGAAGCTGCACTCCGGCCAGCGCCGCCGCGGCGCCGTGTTCGTAGCGAACGATGTGGGAGCGGCTGTCGACGATGACTTCATCGCCCGGCTGGGTCTGGACACGGATGGAGAGTTGATTGGCCATAATGCCTGACGGCACAAACAGCGCGGCGGCTTTTCCGAGAAGGGCTGCCGCCATCTCTTGCAAGCGGTTGACCGTGGGGTCCTCCCCATACACGTCGTCCCCCACAGGGGCGCGGGCCATCGCCTCGCGCATGGCCGGGGACGGCTGAGTCACGGTATCACTGCGTAAATCAATCATTGCGGCTTCTGGAAGGACGGCGACAGGCTGAGTCGGTCTTCGAACTTGTACGCTTGCCGGTTCAGCACCGGATAGATCGTAAAAATGGGCGTGTTGTAGGGAACCACCGCCGACTGGACTCCGGGCAACAGTCCCAGATGCATATTGACGAAGTTGTAGCTTAAACCTTCCTGCCACGGTTCGCGGAAGGATTCCACATAGGCTTCAACCTTATCCGATGCATAGGTGCGGGTCATCAATCCCGATGCTCCTTGCAAACCATACTCGGCAAGGTCAGGGGCCCCTTGGATCAGCAGAGAAATAACAGATGCGTCAAACCATACTTTGAACTTGCAGCTCACCTGGATGAAGGGCCCCAACGATCCAACGTGCTCGAGCACGGACAGGGGATAGGCAAACTCCTTCGGCGCATCTGAGGCTGACCCGGACGGAACAAAGTGGAATTCAGGCTCCTTGACCTCGGAGACAGAGACAAAGACCAGGTTCGGATCATCCAGGGCGATGTCCAGCATCTGCCCATCGTGGTAGCCGCAGAGTTTTCCCATCTCATACCGGAGGGGATAGGAATAGCCCAGTTTGGCGTAGAAAATCCGGACGCCGGCTTCCAAGGGGTCTTCCGGTGTCCGGCTGATCTTGAGATCGAACGGCAGCATCAGATGAAAGGCATTCGTGCGCGCACTCATAAACGGCGCACAGGCACCCGGGAACTCCTTGTGAATGGCGGCGTTCTCCGGCTCAAACTTCTTCGGCGTACCGCCGAAGTGCTGAGCCGTCTTGGCCTCCGTGGGTAACCGGTATTTGTTCTGGTAGTAGGCGGCGCCGCGCCTTTGCGCCAGATCCAGGAAGTACTCGGGGGCGTCCGTCTCCACGATCAACCGTTGCGTCTTGAGATCATGCGCGCGGGGCACGCGCATGGCTTGGTTGTAGATCTCCAAGTCGGCACTTGTCTTCTGAATATCTTGCAGAAGCTGGCGGGCCAGGCTCGGTTCCCACAATCGCGTCCGAGGCAGAAGGTCACTGGCCTTCTGGAGACACTCAAGCTTGTGCGTATAGCGCTTGGGCTCAAGCGCAAACGTGTCCGCGGTCGCCATGTAGAGATTGAACTGCTCCTCCGGCGTCAGCCCGAGTTGCTCGAGGTCATGCTCCCTGATAAAGGTGAGCGCCAGCGGGCCAAAGGATTCCTCTTTCCTGATACAGAGGGTCATCAGGTAATTGTATTGGGCCCGCGCTTCTTGGGGCGTCATGCGTCACCTCGTGAACAAGCATGCATTCTAATGGAATCCATCGCGATGGAACAAGCCCTGCTGAGCGCTGCAGAAAAGTATCGATTACGACGAAGGCTCTTTCACACTCAAGCCCATAGATAACCGAAAATCCTTTTCATGCTGAGTTGATCCGAATGGAGTAAATGCCTCCTTGACAAGGCCATCTTTCTCCCCCAAGGTACACGCTCAAAATGTGTCATGGCAGGTTTCTCAAGGAGCCAATCCGGTTTTACCTCGCCCAACGCTGGTGTTCGGGTGAAGGTCCGATCACCTTCATCAAGACGCACGGATGAGCGAAGAATTGGAAGTCCTCAAACTCGTGACGCAGCGGCTGTCCGGCATCGGAATCCCGTACATGGTCACAGGGTCCATGGCAGCCAATTTCTATGCAGTGCCGCGCATGACACGGGATATTGATCTCGTCGTGGAATTGCGCGAGCTGGATGCTGACCGGGTGATCGAGGTTTTTCAGGACCAGTTTTATGTTGATCGAGAGATGGTTCAGAGGGCCGTGCGAGAGCAGTCAATGTTTAACCTGATCCATATCGCCTATGTGATCAAGGTGGACCTGGTCGTCCGAAAAGAGAGTGATTACCGGCGCGAGGAGTTTTCCAGACGGAAGCCGGTGTCGGTCGAGGGCCACCCGTTCTTCATCGTGGCGCCCGAAGACCTGATCCTTTCCAAGCTTGAGTGGGCCAAGGACAGCCGTTCCGAGATTCAACTGAATGATGTGCGAAACCTGCTGGCCAGCGTCCAAGACCTCGATAGGGATTATCTGGGACGATGGGCCGCCCGGTTGCGCGTTGAATCACTCTATCGAGAGGTCAGTGGATGAAGGATGCGTCGCCGGAGATGGAGGAGCGATTTCGCGCGATGCTGCTCGCCCGCTCAGGGGAAGAGCGGCTCAAGATGGGGTGCTCGATGCATGCATGCGCGCAGCAAATCGTGCGGGCGTCCGTGCTGGCGCGAACTCCGCAGACAACGGTGGCCGATCTGCGCCGCGCGATGTTCCTGCGGTTTTACGCCGGTGACTTTGACGAACGGACCAGAGAGAGGATTCTCTCGGCGTTGAAATAGTCGGCGACCTCTCTCCCTCTCTCCCCGGCGGGAGCCAATTCTTTTTCCCTCGCCCCTTGCGGGAGAGGGCCTGCCAGCCGCGACGGACACGGGCTGCGTTGCAAATCAGTCTGCCACGTGCTTGCGTGGGCAGGTAGCACAAGTTGGGGGGAAGCGTAGGCGGCGCAGGAAGGGGTTCGGGACGGTTCAACGGCTCGGGCGGGACGGCGAGCCATGGGGTGAGTACGGGAGGAGGTCTTGATGCGGACGGTATTGGATCTGTCTCAGCAGGAGCGCGCGGCCCTGCAGGACTTTCGGCGGAGGATCGCCGAGGCATTCCCAGGGGTAACGGCGAGGCACACGCTGTTCGGCTCGCGCGCGCGCGGGGATGCCGATCAGGAATCGGATGTGGACCTTCTCGTCGAGTTGGATATCGAACGCCTGACCTTTTCCGATAAGCGCACCATCCGTCGGCTGGCGGGTGACGTGTCGTTGGCGCATGGCTTGGTCCTGTCGGTATTGGCTGTTGACCGGTCGGCAGTCCGCGAGCGAGGCGACTTTTCGATATTCGCCAATATCAAGGAAGAAGGGATTCCCCTGTGAGTCGGAAAGAACGGGAGCAACTCCTTGCCAAGGCACGGCGGAGCGTCAAGGCCGCCGAACGCTTACTGCAGGACGGTGACTACGATTTTGCGGTATCGCGCGCATACTATGCCATGTTTTATACCGCCCAGGCCTTGCTTCTGACCCGCGAAGTCAGGCGTTCCAAACACTCGGGAGTTATCGCGGCGTTTCAGGAGACCTTTGTCAAACACGGCGATGTACCAGAACGGTTTTTTCATCTTCTCCGCGATGGGTTTGAGGATAGAGCCGAGGGGGACTATGGCTTTGCCGAAATCGGGCGTGAACAGGCGGAAGCCGGGATCGAGGCAACGCGACAATTCGTGGATGAGATGGCGCGGCGGCTGGAATCCGAGCAGCGGTAAGCAAGGCGCGATCCATGCAACTGGTCATCAACACCTTCGGCGCGTATCTTCGCAAGCAGGGGGACTGCTTTCTGGTCAAAAATGACGACAAGACGTTCGAGGTCTCGGTCCGGAAGGTGGACAGCATCATGATCACGACCGGCGCGTTCCTTTCAACCGATGCCATCAAGGCCGCGATGGATCACAACATTGATATTCTGTTCCTGGACGAGCACGGCGATCCCTACGGCCGGGTGTGGCATGCCAAGTTGGGGAGCACGACGCTCATCCGGCGCCGTCAACTGGAAGTCGCCGCCGACGCGCGGGGTTTGGCTCTGGCCCAGGATTGGATCGTCGCCAAATTCGACCGGCAGGTCGAGTTCCTCAAGAAACTGGGGCACGCCAGACCTGAGAAAGAAACCGAGGTTCTGGCGTACACGAGACGCTTGGAAGAGGGGCGCGAGAAGCTCGCGGCACTGACAGGGACGCTGGAGGAGCAACGCGGCACAATCATGGGCCTGGAGGGGGCTGCCGGCCGGAGCTACTTCGAGGCGTTGAACTTTATTATGCCGGAGCGGTATCGGTTTGACGGGCGGTCCCGGCAACCGGCGAAGGACGAGTTTAACTGCCTGCTGAACTACGGATACGGTGTGCTCTACTCCATGGTGGAGAAAGCCTGCCTGATCGCCGGCCTCGACCCGTACGTCGGCTTCGTGCATACGGATAATTACAACAAGAAGTCGCTGGTCTTTGATCTGATGGAAATGTTCCGCTACCTGGTCGACCAAACGGTGGTGTACCTCTTCACAGGGCGGAAGGTGAAGCAGGACTGGTTTGAAACGGTGCCCGGCGGGCGGTAACCCAGCGGGCAATGTTCAATATGATTCACCACGCCCATGTCATCAAGGTTGACGTCATCGTCCGAAAAGACAGCGACTACCGTCGGGAG
>CAYJUP010000110.1:0-7100 GCA_964373365.1 uncultured Nitrospiraceae bacterium | reverse complement strand
TGCGCGATCTGTCTACAGCAGGTGGGCGTGTCGTGCGCCAACCCGGCGGCCATCTGGTGTTCTACGGCCCCCATAACCGACGGTTTCTCGCCACCGATCCGGATGGCAATCCCCTGCACGAGTGCGAGTGGGTGACGATTACACATGGTGACGTGACACTCGCGCGAGCGCGCGTTCGTCTCGACTGGGGACAGTGGGTGGGGCTGAAGCCCGCAGGCATGGTCAACTCCACTCTGCTGGATCTCTCGAAGAAGAAGGGCTGGGAACGGCTGCAAGCTGATGATCTGCGACGGATGGCCGCGCAAGCGATGCGGGTTCCGTTCGAGGAGGTGCGGTTCTTTTACGGAGATGAGGATCTGGTCATTGACGCGCGGGGGCTGGCGACCATCCGGCACAAAAAGGACGCCCTCTACGTCTTGGACGATGGCACGTTTGCACGAGCCCGCTTCATGGCATGCATGGGAGCGATGCATTGGGCCCGGATTGACTTCCTGCCGGTCGTGGAACTGTTTCAATCGCTGCTCCCCGGAACTGGCTCAGCCGTGTTCGAATTGATCCGCGGGCTCTATGATGACCAGAACGAGGCGCAAACGATGCCGCTCCGCTACCGAGGCATTCCAACCTATCCATCCGAAGCGGCCTTTCGGCTGTTTGGCGGATTCTTTGTGCCTCAGGTGTCGGGTGGGGGGGATCCATTCCCGGTCTTTATGGATGCGCCGCGCGCCCACGAGGTGACTTGGTTGCCCGCGCCGGCCCCGCCACGGCGGTATTTCGATTCCACGCGAAACCTCTGTGTCACCGTCAAGGCTGGAACCGTGCAGAAGGTGACAATGGCGGATGATCCATCCGGTCTGTCCTATCTCAGTGCTGATCCGAATGGATTCGCGCCCTGTGACCGGATCGTCTCGGTCTCCCACGGCCTATTCGTGCTGAAGGATGGAGAGAATCGGGTAGAGATTCCTCTCAGCCCGACATGGGGAGCGGTCCGTGATTCCCCACAGGACCAGGTACAAACGTATCCGCTGGGATGGCGAGCACTCTTTGGCGGTCCACTACCACAGGTGACCCCCTCGCGGGCATTCTCCGCTGTCCTGCTGTATCCGGAGGATGATACCGAGATCGAAGAAACGCCGACCCAACCGTTCGTCGCCGATTATCTGCAGGATGCCGTGGAGCAATCTTCCGAACTGGCGGCACACCTGGCCCGAACCGGCCAGGTGTTGATTCACAACTTCGATGTGGTTCTGACGACCTGTCTCAGCCTTGATCGTCCGAGAGACTATCTCGTGTTGTATCATCGTCCTGAATTTGCCCAGAAGCAGGCGCAGACTGTATGGAACAACCTGGCGAAGGCGCATTGTCTGGACTGGGCGAAGCGGATCAAGCTGGTGCCATCCGATGACGATCGGAAGCCGGCCTATGCCCAGCAGTATGACTTGATCTACGAGTGGGTCCCGTTTTCGCAATTCAATCAGACTCTGACGCTCGACGAGACTGCCCGCGCCGTGGCCGCCGCGCTCAAGCCAGGGGGGCTTGCGTTCGTGGCAGGTCCTCTGGCGATGGGCAGCCTGTTGCAATCCCATCGTCTCCGCTTACTTCAGTCGGAGCCTGTCAGCATGCTCCCAACGTTCCGCATGCACCAGACCATCTTGCCCAACGCTCGTGTGAACCCGGGTCTGATGCTGTTTATGATGAGCAACAGTTGAGCGTGGCCGGCGGCTGGCTTGACACCATCGGCCTGAACCGGTAAGATGACCTCACCTTTAACGCTCATCCAGTGAGGTGAGCAAGGAGTGGAGCTGATGCGGAGCGGCCTGTTCTGCATGGTGGCTGAACAAGTGACCTTCTCACCCTTTGTCGGTGAGAAGGTTTTTTTATGCCCAATTGCGGACGTGAACCGTGAATCGTGAACCGTGAACCGGGAGTAGGTTCTTGCGATTAACGAATAACGAAGAACGTTTAACGAACACATGATCACCGGGGAAAAGAAAGAAAAACAGCAAGAAAAGCTGGTGATGGATGCGAGTGAGGTGGCACGGGCATTGGCCCGCATCGCTCACGAAATCCTGGAGCGCAACAAGGGCACCCAGGAAATCGCGCTGGTCGGGATCCGGACCGGCGGCGTGCACCTGGCCCATCGGTTGGCTCGGAGGATTCAGGAGATCGAGCGCATGCAGGTACCGATCGGCGACCTGGACATCACCCTCTATCGCGACGATCTGGCGATTCGGAAAGACCAACCCGTGCTGCGGAAGACTTCGATCCCGTTCAACGTGTCGGACCTGAAAGTCATCTTGGTAGACGACGTGCTGTTCACCGGGCGGACGATCCGCGCCGCGATGGATGGGTTGATTGACCTGGGCCGGCCGGCCGAGATCCAGTTGGCGGTGCTGGTGGACCGCGGACACCGGCAACTCCCGATTAAAGCGAACTACATCGGGAAGAATATTCCTACTTCGCGAGAGGAAATCGTTCAAGTCTTCCTTGAAGAAGAGGGCGAAGAAGACAGGGTTGTCCTGCTGAACAACTCAAGCGGGGGCGCGCCATGAGTCTCAAGCGGAAGGACCTGGTCAGCATCGCCTCGTTAACTCTTGACGAGATCACGCTCATCCTGGAGACCGCCGACTCGTTCAAGGAAGTGAGCGGGCGCGAGATCAAGAAGGTGCCGGCGCTCAGGGGGAAGACGGTCGTGAACTTCTTCTTCGAGCCCAGTACCAGGACCCGGACCTCATTCGAATTGGCAGCCAAGCGTCTCAGCGCCGACGTCATCAACTTCTCGCCGTCTTCCAGCAGCGTGGTGAAGGGCGAGACCCTGTTGGACACGGCGCGCAACATCGAGGCGATGCAGGCCGATATTATCGTGCTGCGTCATCCCGATGCAGGCGCGGCGGAGACGTTGGCGAGGGGAGTGAAGTCTTCCGTGATCAATGCCGGCGACGGATGGCATGAGCATCCAACCCAGGCGCTGGTGGATTTGTTCACGATGCGGGAGAAGAAGCTGGACTTCAAGGGGCTTCGCGTGGCGATCGTGGGAGATATCGCGCACAGTCGGGTCGCCCGGTCCAACATCTACGCGCTGAGTAAGTTGGGAGCGGAGGTCAGGGCCGTGGGGCCGCCTACCATGATCCCAGTCTATCTGGACCGGCTGGGTGCGCGGGTCTATTACGATCTTGACAAAGCCTTGCAAGGCGTGAATGTGATCATGATGCTCCGCCTGCAACTGGAACGCCAGGGGCGTGCGCTCTTCCCGTCCATCCGGGAGTACTCGCGCCTGTACGAGTTGACCGCCGAACGGGTCAGGCTGGCGGAATCCGGAGCCCTGGTGATGCATCCGGGTCCGATCAATCGCGGCGTGGAGATTGCCCCGGAAGTGGCCGACAGTTTCTCCTCGGTGATCCTGGACCAAGTCGCGAACGGGGTGGCGGTGCGCATGGCGGTCCTGTATCTACTCTCGGGGACAAACGCGTAGCAATGAACAATTCAAAATTCAAAATGAAAAAGGATGCGCTCATTAATTTTGCATTTTGCATTTTCAATTTTGCATTGAGGCTGCCGTGGCGATCCTGATCAAAGGCGGTCGGGTCATCGACCCTGGTCGGGTGAACGGCCCGGCCGATGTGCTGATCGAGAACGGGAAAATTCTCGCGGTAGGGCCGACGCTTTTCGTCTCGGCCGGCAAAGCAGCCCCCGCTGCGACAATCATTGATGCAAGGGGGAAGCTGGTTCTCCCGGGGTTTGTGGATTTACACGTTCATTTACGAGAACCAGGCTTCGAATACAAGGAGACGATTCAGACCGGGACGGCGGCGGCTGTCGCCGGCGGGTTTACCTCTGTGTGCTGCATGCCGAACACAAGTCCGGTCAATGACAACCAGTCTATCACCGAGTTCATTCTCGACCAGGCCCGCGCGGCCGGCAACGCCCATGTGTTTCCGATAGGGGCCATCACCAAGGGGTCCGAAGGTAAGGAACTGGCCGAGATCGGCGAACTGCGCCGTGCCGGCTGCGTGGCCATCTCAGACGATGGGCTGCCGGTGATAAACAGCCTGGTGATGCGACGGGCCATGGAGTACGCCCTGGCGTTCGATCTCCCGGTGATTGATCACTGTGAAGATCTGCATCTCTCCGAAGGCGGGTGCATGAACGAAGGGCTGGTGTCCACTCAGCTCGGCTTACCCGGGATTCCGGCCGCGGCGGAGGATGTGATAGTGGCTCGCAATTTGGCGTTGGCCGAACTGACCGGCGCGCGGCTGCACCTCGCGCATCTCAGCACCATCGGATCGGTGCGCATGGTGCGGGAGGCGAAGTCGCGGGGTATTCGAGTCACGGCTGAGGTCTGTCCGCATCACTTTTCGCTGACGGAGGAGGCGGTCCGTGGGTTCAACACGCATGCCAAGATGAGTCCGCCGCTTCGGACCTGGCGGGACGTGCAGGCGGTCAAGGACGGGTTGCGCGACGGGACCATCGATGTGATTGCGACGGACCATGCTCCGCATGCGGTCCAAGACAAACAACAGCAGTTCGCGGCTGCTCCGAACGGCATCGTGGGGCTCGAAACGGCGCTGCCGCTCACCCTGGCCCTGGTGGATGAGGGAGTCCTGTCGCTGGAGTCGGCGGTGGCCAAGCTGACGTGTGAACCGGCTCGGGCGTTCGGGTTGCCCAAAGGCAGCCTTGCACCAGGGGCGGACGCCGATGTGGTGGTGGTGGATACCGAGGAAAGCTGGGAGGTGGACCCCGCTCGCTTCCGATCCAAGAGTCGGAATACCCCGTTTGCCGGATGGAAGGTCAAGGGGCGGGTCAGGACCACGCTCGTGGCCGGTCGGGTGGTGTATGAGGGTCACTAGATGGCCAGGGGACTTGTTGTACAGCGAGGACTGACAGTGTGCTACACATGCGAGTTGATTGCGCTCGCCGTCTGGATCGGGGGGCTGGTGGTGATTATGGCTGCAGTGATTCCGGCGGTGTTCAATTCGTTTGGGATGGAACCGGGAGGACGGTTTCTGACCAGGGTCTTTGACGGGTATAATCGGATCGTGTTCGGGGCGATTGTCATACTGTTGGGTACCGCCACGTTCAGAGGCTGGGCAAGTCGGCTCGACGGGTTTGCGGAAGCCGCGCTCACTCCAATTGAACTCGCGGTCCTGATCGCAATGACCGTGGTGGCTGCGCTGATTGGACTCGTGCTGGGCCCGGAGTCGGTGACGCTCCAAGAACAGGCCTTCACGGCGCAGGATGACGAGGCCAGGAAGGCGGCTCTGGATGACTTTTTCAGGAGCCATACGGTTGTCCGGGGGCTCTATGGGCTGAACCTGGGTCTGGGCATCGCGCTGGTGGGCGTGAAAGTTAAGGGTTGGATGAACGAAGTAAAAAGGTAGGGTCTTGAAGAGAGCGATTCTCGCACTTGCGGATGGGACGGTCTTCGAGGGACATGCGCTCGGCTTCGAGGGCGAGTCGGTCGGCGAGGTGGTGTTTCATACCGCGATGACCGGCTATCAGGAAATTCTCACGGACCCGTCGTATAAGGGCCAGATCATCACGATGACCTGCCCGCACATCGGCAACTACGGGGTGACCCGGGAGGACACCGAGTCCCGGCGTATCTGGGCCGAAGGCTTCGTGGTGAGGGAGTCCAGCCGACGGCCCAGTAATTGGCGGGGCGAGCAATCCTTGCATGACTATCTCCGGCAGTCCCGCGTGGTCGGCATCGAAGGCCTGGATACCCGCGCGCTCACCAGACATCTGCGCGATGCCGGCTCTCAGCCGGGGATGATCTCACAGGTGGATCTGGATCCCCGCCGCGGGGTGGAGAAGGCGCGGGCCGCTCCCGGCATTGTCGGGCGAGACTTGGTCGCGGAGGTAACCTGCAGCCGGTCCTATCAATGGGGAGACGGGTCCGGGGTGTGGGCGCCGGACCCGCTCGGGGAACCTTCCAGAACGTCGAGCCTCGAACGGAAATTCAGAGTCGTCGCGTATGACTTCGGCATCAAGCAGAACATCCTGCGTCGGCTGGTGGATGTGGGGTGTGCCGTGACGGTGGTCCCGGCTGCCACGCCGGCCGAGTCGGTGAAGGCGATGCAGCCGGATGGGGTGGTGCTCTCCAACGGCCCCGGGGATCCTGAAGGGGTTCCGTACGCGGTCGAGGCGGCCCGGAACTTGATCGGGTGGCGTCCCGTCTTTGGCATTTGCCTGGGGCATCAGATTCTGGGATTGGCCATGGGCCTGAAAACCTACAAGCTGAAATTCGGACACCATGCCGCCAACCACCCCGTGATGGACTTGCGGACACGGAAGGTGGGGATCACGTCGCAGAATCATAACTTCGCGGTCCGGACACCCGGTCCAATCGATCCGCGCTCGTCACACCAAACGGTCGTGGAGACTCGATTCGGGCGCGTGGAGATCAGTCATCTCAGCCTGAACGATGACTCCATCGAGGGAATGGTCTGTCTGGACCATCCGGTGCTCTCGGTGCAGTACCATCCCGAGGCGTCCCCCGGTCCGCACGATTCGGCCTATCTGTTCCGGCAATTTGCGCAGATGATGGAGAAGCAGGAATCAGGTCACGGGTGAACAGTCAATCGTCAATAGGGTGATGGAGAACATCAATGCGTCACGGCGTTGTGCGCCATTCACGGTTCACGGTTAACGTGTCACGTCTTCTGACGGTCGGCTTCACGGTCCTGCTGTCCGGATGCATCACCATCAATCTCTTGCCGGGGCCAGGCCCGCTCGAAGAAAAACAACTGAGCGGGTCCGGCGCCGACAAGGTCTTGCTGATCGAGTTGTCAGGTCTCATCAGCTCACATGAGAGGGATGGCCTGCTGGAACAGCCGAATCTGGTGGCACAGATGAAAGAAGAATTGACGCGCGCCGACAAGGATTCCAACGTCAAGGCGTTGGTGTTGCGCATCAACAGCCCCGGTGGCACGGTCACCGCCTCCGATGTCCTCTATCATGAGCTGCGGGTATTCAAGGAGAAGCGAAAGATACCCGTGGTGGCCTCGATCATGGATGTCGGCGCGTCCGGCGGATACTACGTGGCCGCGGCGGCGGATAAGATCATGGCCCATCCCTCGTCGGTGACCGGCAGTCTTGGCGTG
>CAYJUP010000109.1:5099-7107 GCA_964373365.1 uncultured Nitrospiraceae bacterium | reverse complement strand
CCACCTGGCGGCCCAGCATCTCGCGAACCGCCGCCTTCGCTCCGGCGAGATCCAGCCCCACTTTCACCAGTCCCAGCTTGAAACGGGAGCCGAGCGCTTCATGGGCCTTCGCGACCAGCTTGCTTTTCTGCATCCAGTCGTTGACCTTCGCGAGCTCCTCGAACTGCTCCACTGACGTCACGACGACATAACTCGGCACCGAGATGCCCCATTTCTTCATCAGGCCCATGCCGGGCCCTTCAAGCACTTTTGCCATGGAGAGTCCTCTCCTTACTGACGTGGCATAAAATTGAATCGGCAACCTCGGAACCGCTGGATAATAGAGAGATTCCTGCCTTCTGGCAATCAACCAAAAGGCCTATTTTCAAAGGACAAAGGCCCTACCGCCTGCTGGTCACGAGGGGTCGGCCCGGTTGCACCAGCCGCCAAGGGAGGCAATAACTATAGGGAATGTCCGATCAGGGTGTCAAGACGCCTTCGAAGGAGACCAGTGGCTGTCATCCGGCTCCAGTCCCAGTTCCATAAACAACCGGTGCCAGGGCATCTGGCCACGGGCCCTGGAAAAGCTTCTCTTCCAGATCCGGTCCAGGTCTTTGAAGTAGTCCAGGTAGGGCGTGCCGTTCAGCACTTCCGGGGCTTGACCACGTCGGCGCAACTGCTCGGGATGGCTAAAATCATTGATGGCCGCGATCTTCCCTGACCGGGTCTCGAACCAGCCTCCGTTCCAAAGGTCGAAGACCCACCAGCCATCGTCGGACTCAACGAAGGACAAGGCCACCCGTTCTCTTGCACCGGGTGGCCGATAGGCCTCCCAGCGACCCTGATTCCCGGTATAGGTCGTGAGCGCCGTAAAAACTTCCGCCATTTGACCATCGTTCCCGTAATGGCGAAGCACAACGTGGGAGATGTGGTCATCAATGAGCGGCAGCCCCGGCGGGATCGGCTGCACCGTTTTCCTGGTCCACTCCAATAGCCTAAGCACTCGCCGTTGTGGATCGGTCTCGCCTGCGGCCGCTTCGTTGGCCCATCGCTCGAACTCGACATGTCGCAGGTAGAACTTGGCCGCCTTCTCCCACAGAGGGATCCGATGGGTCTTGAGGCGGGCACCCACGCCCTCCAGGCTGTCCGTGGGGACCATCCCGATAACCAGGATCACAACAAGCACTGCCCCGCACCCGCTCGCGAATCCGGCCATGAACTGTTTCACATGGGACCCTCCCTCACGATGACTCTCGATTCAGGCCGACTTCCGCTGGCAGGCTGGGCAGTAGAACGAACTGCGCTGATCGGAACCCATGACCCTGCTGATGTTCTTACCGCACCTGGAGGGACAGGGCTGACCGGCCTTGTCGTACACCCGATGTCGCTTCTGGTACTGCCCCGCGGTCCCGTCCGGGGCGATGAAATCCCGGATGCTGGATCCTCCGTCCCGGATGGCGGCGGTCAGGACCGTTCGCATCGTATCGTAGAGCCGCCGGATCGTCTGATCCCGCAAGCGGCTAGCCGTCCGATACGGATGAAGCCGGGCGCGGAACAGGATCTCGTTCGCGTAGATGTTGCCGATGCCGGCGATGATTTGCTGATGCGTGAGCAAGGCTTTGATCCGGCCCCGGCGTCCCTTCACCGCTTGCCAAAAGGTCTCCCAGGGCACGGTGAGCGGGTCGCATCCGAACCGTTTCGCAAGAAACTGGTCCAGTCCGGCGCGGTCCAACAGGTGGACCCGGCCGAACCGCCGAGGGTTCCAGTATCGCAGCTCGGGCTCACGCCCGCCGTCGAACGACAGCACCAGATGCGTGTGCTTGTGATAGCTCGCAGCCGGGAGCCGGAACAGCAAGAGGCCCGTCATCCCGAGTTCGACGACGAGATACCGGGTCTCCTCATTTCGCGAGAGCGCCAGCGCAATGCTCTTCCCGTGGCGCTCGACCTTGGTAATGCGCGTCCCCCGATACCAGTCCAGCGTGGCGAGACCCTGCCGGACGATATCGGGGCGTCCCACCCAGCAATCCTT
>CAYJUP010000109.1:0-4999 GCA_964373365.1 uncultured Nitrospiraceae bacterium | reverse complement strand
GTGACGGCAAGGGCGTCTTCGAACGCGCGCATCGAGGGGTATTGCTTGAGGATCGCAAGCTGATTGCGCGGTGAGGGATGGGGAAACGTCATGACCTCCGGCTGCGGACGTCCACGCTCCTCGACCTTTGCTGCGCGTGCCACCGCCCGCGCCACATTCTCGGCCGCCGCCTTCCCGAACGTGATGATCACGGAGGGATGGAGCACTCGAAGCTCCCGCTCCAAGTAGCCCGTGCAGGCGTCCACCTCGGCCTGTGTCGGCGAGCGGTTCGACTGAGGATTTGCCGGCGGCGCCGGATGGCATTTGACGACATCGGTCATGTAAAAGAGGTCTTCCAGGTCCTGATACCGTGGATGCCCGACTTGGCGCAGCGCACGCCGGATCAGCATCCCCGCCGGGCCCGTAAACCGCCGTCGCTTCTTCCAACTCACATAGCCCGGCGCTTCGCCGACCAGCAAAAAACCGGTGGAGTGAGTGCCGTACGCGTCCGGTTCGAACCGGCGCCAGGGCTCCATCGAGGGACAGATCGTGCACGAGGCGATCTTACCCTGGAGTGCGTGCAACGCCGGCCGGGCAACGGCAGGGGAATCAACACGAGTCCGGACCCTATGCCCGCTTCTGTCCTGCATCGTGGCCTGGATTCTGGCCTTGCCCCTGCCCCGCACGCGCTTGTCTCAACTCTAGGACCTTCTTGATCGTGCGCTCCAGCTCGGGAATCGGCGTGGCGCCAGGTCGTCGAGCCTTCAGCAATTGAACCGCCTCGTCATACCTCATGCCTTTGACACAACACAGATACGCGATCACCATCGAGACGGACCGCCCCATGCCGGCTCGACAACACACCATCAGTTGACGGGAGGGCGCCTGCTGCTCCAGCCACTCGACCGCTTTCTGCACATCGAGAGGATCGGCCTCGCCGAATTCCTTGAGCGGGACTCGTGCGTGCACGACACCCGGGGCAGGCTTGACCTCGCGCTCCCCCGCCACGATGAGCATCCCGTCAATGAACGGCGGCGGCTCGTGCGCGTCGTCGACGTTTCCCACCGAAAGTGATTCAGTAATGAAATGCATGGGGCCCTATTATACCGACCACGGCGCGCCCGTCAACGCGAAGCGCCTAACCCGGATTATTCATGACGGTTCGTCGCGAAATCGCGCAGCCGCGTCGTGAGACGGGCGCGCGGAGGCGCGAGGGATGGAGGCGTATTCGCTGCAATACGGTGACCGACTAAGCGGCGAGCCCGCCCGCCTGCACGCTGGAGAGCCCGCGGGCAGGCTTGTCGCAACAGCGGATCCGCGATTGCAGCAGAAGCGTTCATGAATAATCCTTGCTAAGGACCATTGAAGGCCTCGTCGTCTCATGCCTTACGCAGCGCGTTTCCGAACATCTTTCGGACCGCAACATCCAGTTGACGTTCGATACGAGCCAACTCGGCGGCGCGCTCGGTCCTGACGGCCTGGTGGGCCCGCTTTGAGAGGGTGGCGATGCGGCGGTGCGGAAGACTCCGTCGATCGTAGGCAGGAATGCGGACATAGTTCAGAATGGTCGGGGCGCCGAACCCCCGCCCCCCCATGGAGAAGGAACGGATGTAGGCCCGCACCGACGCCGCGTTCAGGACCCCGCACAGATAGTGCGCCTCGTCGGCATTCCGTGCCGGCACCATGGCGGTGGTGTCGGTCGGGATGGCCGGCTTCGAGTCAAGCCCTCGCCGGCGCAGGGTTCCCACCACCGCGGCCTGCATGTCGGTCGCCAAGCGTTGCCAGACCACCTTGTGTCGAGCCAGGGTATAGGGGCCGATGCCGTACATCGCGTAAAAGCTGCTCTTCTGCGCCAGGTCCCGCACCGCTCGCGAGCCTCTGGAAAGCAGCACGTCTTTGAACCGCGACAGGTACTCGTGGGTCTTCGGGTACGAGGCCCGGAGCCAGTCTTCTGGGTACCCTTCCCGCGTCAGCGGATCCTGGGCCAGCAGCACGCACACCCCCGCCGTTGCCCGCCAGCGTCGCACATCGGAGCCGCGGATCGCCGGGTAGACCAGATCCGGCTCGATTTCAATTCCTGTGACTTTCGGCACATCGCGCTTGCCCTTTTCCGGAAGATTCTCAATGACGATGGTAGGGGGAGCCCGCCGCGAAGATCTCGGCCTGGAACTCGTCGGCGGCAGTGGGTGTAAGACCTCCAACCAGTACACGCCATAGGGTTCGGTGGAGGCACCTCGATACGCTCGATAGGCTCCTCGCCCCTCCATGGGAGAGATGGGCGAGTGTACGTGACGGGACACTGTCCGCTGTCCCCGTCTCTCGCGATCCGGTCCCTCGATGACGCGCCAGGG
Source organism: uncultured Nitrospiraceae bacterium (assembly GCA_964373365.1). GTDB lineage: Bacteria > Nitrospirota > Nitrospiria > Nitrospirales > Nitrospiraceae > CAYJUP01. The sequence goes on along the minus strand of CAYJUP010000109.1, from coordinate 2,669 downwards.
CGACGTCGGCATGTCGGTCCGCGACCCGCGCTCACGATACCCGATCGGGCGGGCCACTCCGCGGACGCACCGGGTGCGGCGTCGGATCTCCTCCAGTGACAGGTCCGTCGCGATCCCCCCAGGCTGGCGTGGCGTCCAGCGGAGAAACGGCACCGGGTAGGTAGTGCGGGAACCACGTTCCAGCACCAGCAACGCGGTCTTATTGCCGACTCCTGCGAACGGGGACAGCGCGACCAGGTCATGCACGCGCAGGACTTTGAGATGATCGCCCCCCGAACCGAGTCGGAACCGCCGAAACCCATCTCCCGCCCCTTTGCTTCTGAGCGCCTCCAGCGTGATCAGAAACGCGAGACGCCCTCCCGGCTTCAGATACAGGTCGGCGCAGCGATAGGTGAACAGGATGGAGAAGTCTTTTTCACCCGAACCCGGAATGGCTTCCAGCCCCTTGAGCGAGAACAGGCCGTAGTGGCGCCAGAGCGGCGCGGTCGCGTTCCGGTACCGCTCGCTCAGCGCCCCCCACCGAATCCGCGGTGGATTCCCGACCACCCGATCGAAGCGGGGCAGGCTCACCGGTACGCACGCATGCTCCACGGCTCCCGCATCCAGGCTCGGATTTGCGCCGCGGAGCGCGAGCCACTGACGGTAGAATCGGCGCACGGACTCCTCTCCCGCCTCCACCAGCCGCTGGGCGCCGATCCGGTCCCGCACGCCTTCCAGAAAACGTTCGACCGGTGCGGTCCGGGCGTCGGCCGCAAGCCGGAGCAACTCCCCCAGCCATCCTCCGGCCACCGCCGCCATTGGAACATCCAGTTGGCTCCCGTCCATGCGCCAGCTCCAGACATCACCGTCCAGGTCCCGATGCGCCCGGGGCGTGTTCACCGAGTCGCAACAAAACACCGGCAGCCGGATGGGTCGCTGCATAGCCGACAGGGCTGGAGCGAAGGACAGGAGGCAGTTCACACGTGCCGCCTCCACCGCGACCGGATTGAGGTCGAACCCTGCCAGCCCGCTCAGGGCCTGCGACAGTCGTTCGCCTATCACGTCGGTCGGCTCTCCGGCGTTCCCGTTTCCCCAGCGCGCGACCCGGCGCAAGGCCTGCACCAGAAAAGTCCCCGACCCGCAGGCGGGGTCCAGCAGCCGATCGGATGGATCACCGCGATACCCGGCTTCATCCAACACCAGGTCCGCCAGCCAGTCCGGGGTGTAAAATTCCCCGAGGGACGCTCGGATCCGTTTGGGCACGAGTGACTGATAGAGATCGTTGAGAAGGTCCGGCTGGTCGAACGACCCACCGGCAGGCCTGCAGCGAACGGGAAATCCCCTCAGAACCTCCGCCAGGGTCCTGGCCAGACTGGAAATCCAGGCTGCCATCACCTGGTCGAACGCATCCGGATACCAGCTGAAATACCCCTCGTCATATCCCGCGGCGTGCCATCGGCTGATGCCTGCTTCCTCGAACTCCGTTCCATCTTCAAGCCGGCAGAGTTGGCGGAACAGCCGGTCAAGGCCGCCCGTATACAACGAGGCCAGAAACGAGCGAGATCCCGCCTCAGCCTCCGAAGATCCACTGCGTGGCCGCAGACCATAGACGCTGACGAACTCCGCCGCCAGCAACTTGGCAACCAGGACAAAATAGGTCTGAATCGCGAACAGGAACGGTCGGGTGCGGATCTTCGGATCGGTGAGGCCGTACTCGCTGAATGGCTGACCGCCATCCTTGTCCGCGCGCTCAACGCGATTGAGACAGTCTCCGTAGAGGGGACCGACGGCGCGTTCCCATCGGGTGAAGGCGGACACGGCGCGCGGCGCATGTCGGTTCTCCATCTGGTGGTACAGCGCGCCGATGAGGCAGCGAGCGTGGGCGCTCGCCGGGCCGACCGCCGTCGTGATGGCTCGGCCGGGAGCAAGAGGAGGCGAGGTGGAGATCGGCATTTCGCTCGTTACCCTAAGCGAAATCGTCGGCCCTGACAAGAGGAGTTCGCAAGTCCCGGTTGCCGCGGCCGACGCGGTTGCAGAAGGGCGGGCCGGCCGCTATACTCATCCGGCGAATCGGCTTGACGGCCGCGATCAGACCGAGCCGAGGAAGGAGTGAATCGGGATGGCAGCCATGACCGTCGAACAGGTCGAATCAAGACTGAAAAGCGTGCGGTGCGCGATCTGTAAGACCCCCGACTTCATGATCGACCGCCGGACCATGCAGCCCGATGGGGAATGGAAAGGCGTCTGCATCAGGTGCCGATACACTTTCCCGGTCCATACCGATATGGAGTTCTACCAACGGACCCAACCCGATATCCCGTATCGGTTGAGGGAGATCACCTGCCTCGCCTGCCAGAGCCGGGGAGTGGACCTGGACTTCCGGATCGTCATGTCGGTACGGGAGGCCCACTATTTCGTGACCTGTAAGGCCTGCGGGCACCAATTCCCAGAAAGGTCCACGCTCGAAACATTCGAATAGCCCTAATCTGGATTGATTGATGTATAGTGATGGCTATGAATGCTCCTAAGCCCCCCCAGAAGCCCGAGGCTCCAAAACAGAAGGCCGGCGACCAAGACGCTCAAGCCCGCAAAGAGATCCCCCTCGTCTCGGTGCCCAACGACCCGGACATGATCGCTGAGGAAATGGCCGAGCTGTTTGACGAGGACAAGGTGACCCATCAGCACGGCAG
>CAYJUP010000108.1:3548-7245 GCA_964373365.1 uncultured Nitrospiraceae bacterium | reverse complement strand
AGTTTCTCCTTCGAGAGATCGTCCAGCACCGCCATTTTTTTGTCCCCGACCACCACCAACTTCTGTTCTTTGAAGGGGTGCAGCCAGCTCACGAACACATGTCCCTTCACACCGTTGGGAAAGGCCAGCGCCGTGATCGTCACGTCGGGAATCCCCGGCTGGAGATAGGTCCCTCCGCTCGCCTGGACCGTCGAAGGCATCTGCCCCACCAGCAGGAGGATGGTGGAGATGTCGTGAGGGGCGAAACTCCAGAGGATGTTCTCCTCACGCCGAAACTTCCCGATATTCAGGCGAGTGGAATAGACGTACTGGACCTTGCCCAGCTCCCCTCGAGCAATCAGTTCATTCAGGGCGCGCACGGCCGGATGGTACTGTAGAATGTGGCCGACCATGAGGACCCGCGAGGCGCGCTCGGCCATCTCGACCACCTCACGCCCCTCCGACAGCGTGAGCGCCAGGGGCTTCTCCACGAACACGTCTTTTCCGGCCTCCAGCGCCTGCTTGACCATGACGGCATGGCGGCCCGCAGGGGTTGCAATCACGACCGCCTCGAGCGCTGGATCCTTCAAAAGAACGGTAAAAGAGTCGGACACCGCCGCGTGCGGGTAGGCCTTCGCATACCGCTTCAGGGTCTCAGGGTCGCTGTCGCAGATCGCATGCAGCGCGCCGAGAGCCGAAAAGTTCCGGATCAGGTTCGTCCCCCAGGCTCCCCCTCCGATGCAGGCGACTTTTACCATCTGCGACTCTCATGGAACGACAACTGGTGGCCCTGCATGATTGCCGCGTCTTCCAAAATCCAATCCACCGCCTCGCCCAGTCCGGTCGCCACACAGTCCGGCCGCAGCCCGTCCGACTCCAAGGCGGTGAGCGCTTCCAGGCTGGTCGGCCCGGTGGTCACCAGCACGCTTCGTGCTCCGATTCTGCGCGCCAGCTCCACATCACGATTCTGATCACCCACCACGTAGGCCCTCGACGGGTCAAGGCCCAGTTCAGCCACCGACCGGTCCACCAGGCCGGTCTGGGGCTTCCGGCATGAGCAGGCTTCCTCAGGATGGTGAGGACAGTAGTAGATCGCATCGAGCGAAGCGCCACCCGCTTCCAGAAGGGCGCGCAGTCGGGCGTGGATGGATTCCAGCGCGGCGGTCGTGAGCAGCCCCCGGGCTATCCCGGACTGGTTCGTGGTCAGCACGACGCGCGCGCCGGCCCGATTCAAACGAGCCACAGCCTCGACCACGCCGGGAAACAGCTCAAGTTCCTTGGGCGTTTTCACATAGCCGGTGTTCCGGTTCATGGTGCCGTCCCGATCAAGAAAAACGGTGATCCCGGCAAGGCGGTTTGTTTGGTTTGTCTCGTTTGTTTGGTTCATCTGCTCCGAATCCGGTGAACCAGATAAACCTGCCAACTGTTTTTTCGCGGCAGCAAAGACCTCGTCCACCGAAATCCGCGTCATGCACCGGTGGTCGATCGGGCACTCGCGCAACAGACAGGGCGAGCACTCAACCGGATGGCGCACGATGGTGTGCCCATGCCCGACGGGAGCGGTGGTGCGTGAATCAGTCGGGCCGAACACGGCCACCACCGGCACCCCGAACGCCGCCGCAATATGCATCGGCCCGGTGTCGTTGGTGATGAACACTCCGCAGCGCTTGATCACCGCCATCAGCTCACGGACAGAGGTCTGGCCCGAGAGCAGGACCGGCTTTGTCCGCATCCTGTCCGCAATGGCCCGACCCAGGGCCTCCTCGCCCCATGCTCCGACAATCACCACGCGCACGCCGCGCGCCCCGTGTTCCTGCATCAGCCGATCCGCCGTCTCGGCAAAGCGTTCAGGCAGCCATCGCTTGGCGCTCCCGTAAGTGGAGCCGGGATTGAGTCCCACGACGAGTTCGGATTCAGTGATACCGGCTTCGGCGAGCCTCCGTCGCATGGCGTGCCCCTCGCCATCCGAAAGAAACAGTCGGGGGGCATCAGACTGCCTGCTCGCACCGAGCGGCCGAAGGAGATCCAGGTAATACTGGACCTGATGGACACCGTTGGTCCGTTCCGGTACCGCGATCGGATCGGTCAGCAGCAGGCTCCGACCATCCGTGGCGTACCCATAGCGGCGGGGAATCCCGGCCAGGAACGCCAGCAAGGCCGCCTCAAAGGCATTCTGGAACAGAATCGCCAGGTCGAACCGCAGACGGCGCAGTGCGCGCGCCAACGCCCACTTGCCGGTCAGGCCGGCATGCTGTCCGCGGTGGTCATAAACCAGAATCCGGTCGAGACCCGGATGGCTTCCCAGCAACTCTGCAATCGTCGGCTTGACCAGCACCGTGATCTCAGCGGCCGGAAACAGCTTGCGCAGCGCGCTCAGCGCAGGCTCGCACATGACGGCATCGCCGATCCAGTTGGGTCCCCGCACGACTATTCGCTTGATCGAATCCTTCTTCATAAAAAGGCGGACCGAGTTTTTGGTTTTGAGTTTTTAGTTGTCTGAAGAAAACTAAAAACTTAAAATTCAAAACTCAAAACTTTTCTCCCAAGAGAAGCGCCTCCAACCGATCTCGTCCGTCCATGATCTCGGTGCCGAGGCGCAACGCCAAGAGCCGGTCTGTCGGACAAACCAGTCTCGCTAGCTTCACGGCGTCCTTCTCGGTCGTCACGATCATGTCCGCCCCACACCGTCCAGCCCGATTTCTGACCATGTTCAGATCGTCAGCGGTGTAGACGTGATGATCCGGAAAGACCAGTTCGTCAAGGATCTTGACCCCCTGGCCGGCCAACAACATCCGGAACGAAGCCGCATTGACGATCCCGCTGAACGCCACCGCCGTTCGCCCCGACGCAGACCCTATGTCCTCGACCGCTCCTGTGAGCATGTTTACAAAAGCCTCGGCCCTGAACCTGATGAGGATCGGCTGGCTGTCACGGCCGGTCGCCGCCCGGATGGGAATCAGCACATCTCTCAAGCTGGCGGCGCGATCCGTGCGCGTCAGAAGCAGGGCGGTCGCACGGGACGCTGCCGACAGCGGTTCCCGGAGACGGCCGGCCGGCAGCAGCCCCTCTAGTCCCATTGGATCCGAGGCATCCACCAGCAGCAGATCCACATCGCGGTGCAACGCGAGATGCTGGAACCCGTCGTCCAGCACGAAGCAATCAATCGGGAACCGTTCCAGCACCCATCGGCCAAGTCGGTACCTATCCGCACCGACCGCGACGACCGCACCAGGACATCGCCACGCGATCAGGTGCGGCTCATCTCCCGCCTCGGCCGGTCCTTCCAGAATCGTCCGGCCATCCGAGACCAGCAGTCGCCGCGCTCGGCTTCGTCGGCGATACCCTCGGCTGAGCACGCCGACCCGCTTGCCGCGGGCCAGCAGCCATTCCGCAATCGAGATCACGACCGGGGTTTTTCCGGTTCCCCCGACCGTCAGATTGCCCACACTGACGACGCGACAGGGCAGCCTCCGGCGTGGAAACCAGCCCCGCTCGTACAACGCGGTGCGCACGCCGACCGCGAACCCATACGGGACGGCCAGCACCTGAAGCGGCCACCGGAGGAATGACAAATGCTGAACGCCGATTCCGGACGAGGGACGATCGCCCATCGTCTCGCGCCCGCTCAGGTTCCCTATTCTGCATCCTTCATTCATCGTTTCACATTGGCCAATCCAGGGGCATGAGAGGATTGCCCGACCAGCAGCGTCCCATCGGC
>CAYJUP010000108.1:0-3448 GCA_964373365.1 uncultured Nitrospiraceae bacterium | reverse complement strand
ACCGCATGGCGGTAGACTCCCGCCAGTTCCCCTCGCGTATCCAGGATCACCACGCGGGGGGCACCGTGCGGCTGCAACCCGGATTGGTGTTCGCCGAGCGCGCTCCGACGGAGAGCCACCAACCCTCTCGCCCTCACCACGGCTTCGACGACAGCCGCCCGCTCGATGTGTCGGGGCGCGAGCAAGAGCACCAGCGTAGGAAATTCCCGGCGCAGATTCTCGTAACACGACAGGAGTTGCTCTTCCTCGCCCGGGTGCGTGCTCCCGGCCACGATCAATTCCTCATGGTCCGCCACACCGATCTCGCGACGCGGGAGACCGTCCTTCTGGCCCGAGTGGTTGGGCATGGGCTGATCGAACTTGATGTTCCCAGTGCGCAGCACGCGAGTGGGCGCAGCGCCAAGCGCGACCATGCGCTCGACATCCCTCTCCGATTGCATTAAGTAGCACGTGACGGTCGAGAGCACTCGGCTGATGAAAGGCCTGACCATTCCGTAACCTTTAAAGGACTTCGACGACAGCCGGCCGTTCACCAATATGGACGGCACGCCGCGTCGTGAGAGCGCCTTCAACAGATTCGGCCACAGCTCCGTCTCGATGAAGAGAAAGATGGTCGGATGCAGGCTTTCCACGACCCGCGAGACGACCCACGGAAAATCCAACGGCGCGTAACAATGTTCCGCCACGCCGGCGAGCCGTTGCTCCACCGCCTCGCGTCCGGTCTCGGTGACCGTTGAGACCACAATTCGATACGTCGGGTATCGAATGTGGAGCTGGCGCACCAGCGGTACGGCCGCCACCGCTTCGCCAAGCGACACGGCGTGGACCCACAGAACCGTTCGACTGTCGCGTCGGCCGGTGCCTCCGAATTCTTTCGGAAGAAACCCCAGTCGCTGGGCGAGACCGGGCCGGCAACGCTTCTTGGCCAACAAGACCAAGAGGATGAGGGGAGATGCCAGGAGCAACACTATGTTATAGCCGAGATACCACATGTTATTGGTTCTCAAGCTGGTAGCGAACAGCTAATAGCTCAGAGCTTTCTGCTATTTGCTACTCGCTGCTCGCTAGTTCGTGTGACGGCTTCATCGGCTTCCGCCGTGATCCGGTTCAAGGCTTCCTCAAGCTCGTGCCGCTTGGCTTCCAGATCCGTCTCCATCGCGTCAGGAGAGACCCGGATCGGCTTCCCCCACAGGAACAGCACTCGGCCAAACGGATACGGGACCACGAAGCGGTCCCAGCTCGCAAAGACTTTTTTTTTGAGCAGCTGAACGTGAGCGGAACAATCGGGAGACCGGTTGCTTTCGCAAGCTGGATCACTCCGATCTGGGCCACCTGTCGGGGGCCCTTTGGCCCGTCAGGGGTCACCACCAAGTCCACACCGGAGCGCCCAAGCTCGATAAGCTGTCGCAGGGCCGTCATGCCGCCCCGGGTGGTGGATCCCCTCACCGAACGGAACCCGAAGTGGCTCACGATCCGATGGATCAACTCTCCATCACGGTGCTGACTGATGAGGATATGCGCCTCGGCCCCACGATACGCGAGAGGCATCATGAGCCCCCGCCCGTGCCAGAAGGCGATGATGATGCGTCCTCCTTGCCGGTACAGGTCGTCCACGGCGTCGGCCCCTTCCGTCCGGATGCGGACCGCCATCCCCAGGAGTCGGATCAGCCAGGCGCCGATCGGAGGGAGCAAAGCCAGTTTGAGCCACGTTAGCATGTCGTTGCACGTTGATCGTTACACGTTACCCGCACTTTGACTCACGTCCTTATTGTTTAGACATCTCTGTCATCCTTCGATGATTCACGATTCACGAATAACGTTTAACGAGGCACATCCATGTCCTGGAACTGTATCGCATGTAGTCGCTTGTACAGACCCCCGTGCTGCAGCAACTCCTCGTGCGTACCGGAGTCCACGATCCGGCCTTGGTCCAGCACCACGATGCGATCCGCGCGCTGCACCGTGGAGAGTCGGTGCGCGATGACCAGCGTGGTCCGGTTCTTCATCAAGTTGGAGAACGCGAGTTGGACGATCCGCTCCGATTCCGAGTCCAAGGAGGACGTCGCCTCGTCCAGGATCAAAATGGGCGGGTCCCGCAAGATGGCGCGCGCGATTGCCAACCGCTGGCGTTCCCCGCCCGAGAGCTTCACCCCGTTCTCTCCGATCACCGTGTTGTAGCCATCCGGCAAGCGCTCGATGAACTCATGCGCGTAGGCCAGCTTGGCCGCCTCGACCACCTCGTCCTCCGTGGCCTCCGCCCGTCCGTAGGCGATGTTGTTCTTCACGGTCTCATCGAACAACACCGTGTCCTGCGAGACGATGCCGATCTGCTTGCGGAGAGATCTGAGCGTGCAATGCCGAATATCCTGGCCATCGATCAGGATAGCGCCCTCAGTCGGGTCATAGAATCGGGGCACCAAGCTGGCCAGCGTGGTCTTCCCGCTTCCGCTGCTGCCGACCAGCGCAAGGACTTCGCCGGCCTGGACCGATAGATCGATGCCCCTGAGAGCCGACGCATCGCTTCCTTCATAGCGGAACGTGACCCCCCTGAACTCCAGGGATCGGGCAAGAGGCGACAGCTCTTTTCTGCCGCCATCGCGGTCCTGCTCGTCCTCCAGGTCCAGCACCTGGAACACCCGTTCGGCAGCCGAGAGCGCTTGTTGAATCGTGTTGTTGGCCCCCGCCAGGCGTCGGATGGGGGTGTAGGCCATAACCATCGCCGCCAGGAACGAGAAGAAGGCGCCCGGCGTCATCGTACCGTGGACCACCAGGTAGCCACCGTACCAGACAATCCCGGCCACCCCCAGGACGCCGATGACCTCCATGTGTGAGGAGGCGAGGGAGGAGACCTGGGTCGCCTTCATGGTGGTGCGCAAAAATGCTGTGTTGCTGTCTCGAAACCGCATCGCTTCGGAGTCCTCGCGACCAAAGGCCTTCACGATTCGGATGCCGGCCAGGGTCTCCTGCAAGGCCGAGGCCATATCGCCGATCTTTTCCTGCCCTCGTGTCGCCAATCCGCGCAGGCGCTGGCCCATCCGGACCGTGGTGAGGAACGACAGGGGGATCACGACGACCGAGACCGCCGCCAGCTTCCAGTTCTGGTAGAAGATCACACCCAGCATCGCGATGAAGGTCAACCCCTGCTGGAACAGATCCTTCAGGACACCCGCGACGGCGTTGGCCATCAAATTGACGTCGTTTATGACGCGAGACACCAGCCGGCCGGAGGTGTTGGCGTCGTGGAACCCGACCGGCAGGCGCATGAGCTGGAGAAACAGCTCCTGACGAACATCAGTGATCACCTGATTGCCCACGTAATTCATCAGGTAATTCTGCCCGTAGCTGAAGACTCCTTTGAGCACCGCCACGCCCAGGATCACCACCGGCAGCACCATCAGCAGAAATTGATCTTTGCTGATAAAGATGCCGTCCAGCACCGGACGGACCA